>NZ_JBOZWO010000110.1:0-638 GCF_050864975.1 Paenibacillus sp. GXUN7292
AGAAGTATTTGTTATGACCATGCGGCGCTGGAGGCAAGAAAGCAGCATAAACCAGAAAATAGCGCTATAAATATGGCGGCTGATATGGGCATTGAGATTTTAACGGAAGAACAATACAGAGAGCTGCAGAAGCTTGGAAATTTTGATATGAAAACATCGAGCTGGATTAAAACACCTGCTGAGATTAGAAAGCTCGGCGGTGCTATTTTTGCTGATTATCGTTATGGCAATGTGTTCGTGTATCATAATGGTGCGGATTCCTATTATGGAGCTAGGGGATTCCGCGGTTCACTGAAAGTTTGAATTTTGCGCAGACAGCGAGGTGTACTGCGCCTTGTTGAACTCACAATCGCAGGAACTAGGAACGTAGCACGTTTATACGTACATTGTGATCATTTAAACTAGTCAATCGGACATTATTGACCGTTAGCGTCGATTATTCGAAAATTTCACTTTCTTACGGACATTAATGTCCGTAAGCGGGGGAAATCTCGGAGAAAACCCGGAAATTTTCTTCTAACGGTCACTATTGTCCGTGAGAACAGCGGATATATTTAAATTTTGGTTCTAAGGGTCATTATTGACCGCTTGATAGGTGCGATAACGCATCTGACTATTGTGAACAATTAAAGCATTCA
>NZ_JBOZWO010000111.1:0-575 GCF_050864975.1 Paenibacillus sp. GXUN7292
TCATCTGCTTGATATTTCAATTGAAACTCAGCTATTAGATGTTTTGTATCACTTTCGTTATCCAGTTTTCAAGGTACAAGGTTTATTCCCAAAGGGAATGTTGGTGGAGCCAAGCGGGATCGAACCGCTGACCTCCTGCTTGCAAGGCAGGCGCTCTCCCAGCTGAGCTATGGCCCCATAAGGGTTATACTCAACTTATTCAGTTGATAATGGTGGGCCTTAGTGGACTCGAACCACCGACCTCACCCTTATCAGGGGTGCGCTCTAACCAGCTGAGCTAAAGGCCCGTTCTATTCACTTGAATCCAAAGCAGAAACCTAATCTTTGCGTGACGATTCACCGATCATCCCGAACTTAATCGAGGTCGGCTAGAAGCACGCCAGTATACGGGTTCAACTTCTAGAGCATTCTAGAATCAACATCATCATTACAACGACATTTGATCTAGCACACTCGCTTGGCGACGTCCTACTCTCCCAGGACCCTGCGGTCCAAGTACCATCGGCGCTGGAGGGCTTAACGGTCGTGTTCGAGATGGGAACGTGTGGTTCCCCTCCGCCATCGCCACCAAACGA
>NZ_JBOZWO010000112.1:0-556 GCF_050864975.1 Paenibacillus sp. GXUN7292
CGAGGTAAATCAGCTTAATGTGTATGAAATTTCATATACAATTGTGTTTTTTGAGGTAAATCAGCGTAATGTGATGATATTTCATAGATGATATTTCATATACAATTAGCCATTTTGGGGTGGCGGTAATTGAGCCGTTTTGAGGAGCAACGACAATAAAAGTGAGCTATTTTCGTTGAAATAGCGCTTGCCTGTTTCGTTAGAATACATGTAGAATCGTTTATTAAATAAAAAAGAATCTAGATGCTCAAACTGTACTTAGCTACCACGAACACTTGCCAGTCTCCATTGTAACTTAGCTACCACAAACACTTGCCAGTCTCCATTGTATCTTAGCTACCACAAGCACTTGCCATCTTCATTGTAACTTAGCTACCACGAACACTTGCCAGTCTCCATTGTATCTTAGCTACCACAAGCACTTGCCATCTTCATTGTAACTTAGCTACCACGAACACTTGCCAGTCTCCATTGTAACTTAGCTACCACGAACACTTGCCAGTCTCCATTGTATCTTAGCTACCACGAGCACTTGCCAGTCTCCATTGTATCTTAG
>NZ_JBOZWO010000012.1:0-166020 GCF_050864975.1 Paenibacillus sp. GXUN7292
TGCATTAACCGACGAAGAGGAAATCACGGTTACGGTGAACGAAGTAAATACAGCGCCAGTACTTGCAGCCATCGGAAACAAAACAGTGGATGAAGAAACGTTGCTCACATTTACGGCAATAGCAACGGATGCAGACCTGCCAGCGAATACGCTGACGTATAGTCTGGTTGGAGCTCCGACAGGAGCAAGCATCAACGCTGTGACGGGTGTATTCACATGGACGCCAACGGAAGCGGAAGGTCCGGGAGCTTATACGTTCATAGTTCGTGTAAGTGATGGTGCATTAACCGACGAAGAGGAAATCACGGTTACGGTGAACGAAGTCAACACAGCGCCAGTACTTGCAGCCATCGGAAACAAAACAGTGGATGAAGAAACGTTGCTCACATTTACGGCAATAGCAACGGATGCAGACCTGCCAGCGAATACGCTGACGTACAGCCTGGTTGGAGCTCCGACAGGAGCAAGCATCAACGCTGCGACAGGTGTATTCACATGGACGCCAACGGAAGCAGAAGGTCCGGGAGCATATACGTTCATGGTTCGTGTAAGCGATGGCACATTAAGTGATGAAGAGGAAATCACGGTTACGGTTAATGAAGTAAATACAGCGCCAGTGCTAGCAGCAATTGGAGATAAAACAGTAAATGTAGGAAGCCAGTTATCATTTACCGCAACGGCAACAGATGAAGATGAACCAGCTAACACGTTAACCTACAGCTTAGTCGATGCACCAGAAGGAGCTTTGATAGACAGTCAAACAGGTGAATTTACTTGGAAACCATCGGCAAAGCATGGTTCGAAAAAATATACGTTTACTGTAAAAGTGAGTGATGGAACTTTGACGGACGAGGAAACCATTACAGTTATGGTAAATGCAATATATACTGATGTCGTCATATCGAACCCTTTAGAAAATGCATTATTGGTATTAGTTAACGGGAAAGTTGTAAATGCAGGTACTGCAACGTCTTCGATAATAAACGGACAAAAAGTAATTACGGTTAGAGTAGATGAACAAAAGCTGATGCAACAAACTGAAGAAGAAGGTAAGCAAGCAGTCATTACGATTCCAGTGACCGCAGATGGTAATGTTGTTATTGCTGAGATTAATGGACGGATCATTAAAAATTTGGAGAAGCAGCAGGTGATGATTGTACTACAAACGAATAAGGCTTCGTACACGTTACCAGCTGACCAAATTGATATTTCAGCATTATCTTCTCAGCTTGGAGCAAATGTAGCATTAGAGGGTGTCAAAGTAAAAATTGAAATTGCAGAGCCGCTCGACAGTATGATGCAAAATATTAATGCTGCCATTAATCGCAAAGGGGTAACACAAGTTGTGCTACCGCTTAATTTCAAGGTTAGTGCAGAGTATGATGGGCGTACAGTCGAGATATCGCGGTTTAACGCCTATGTTGAGCGTACGATAGCCATTCCGGATGGAGTAGATCCGAACCGAATAACGACAGGGGTTGTTGTAGAACCAGATGGCACAATAAGACATATTCCTACTCAAATTAAAAAAGTGGGTGACCAATATTTTGCGGTTTTATCTAGCGTAACCAATAGCACTTATTCACTCATCTGGAATCCAGCACAATTTATTGATGTAGAGCATCATTGGGCGAAAGCTGCAGTTAATAATATGGGATCTCGTATGGTAGTTAGCGGAGTCGGAAATGGGATGTATAATCCTGATCAAGTCATTACTCGAGCTGAGTTTTCTGCTATTATTATCCGTGGATTAGGACTGCATTTATCACAAGAAAATAGTTTATTTACTGACGTAAAATTAACTTCTTGGTACCACAGTGCAGTTCAGACTGCATATGAATATGGTCTAATTAATGGATTTGAAGATGGCACCTTCCGCCCGAATGATAAAATTACGCGTGAGCAAGCTATGTTAATGATTTCTAAAGCGATGGTGTTAACAGGGCAGAAAAAGAGCTCTACAAATCAAACAAATGTCGATGTCATTCGTACATTTTCTGATGCTAGCACGGTATCTGATTGGGCACGTCAAGGCATTACAGATAGCGTAAGTGCAGGAATCATCTCAGGCAGAAATAATAACTTGTTAGCACCTAAAGCTAACATTACCCGAGCAGAGGTCGCGATAATTATACAAAGGCTGCTTCAAACTTCCGGTCTGATTGATAGATAATTCCGAGTCCGTACTGAGGTGAACGAATGTAAAATCGGACAAAATGAAATCGGTGCAGGTGCTGCTTAAAAATGCAGAATTCTAACGGACATTAACGACCCTTAGCTAGCGAAAAAAGCGTAATAAAAATTGTAACGGACATTGGTGACCTTTACGCGACGGAAACAGCAATTTTAGGGAGAGAATAGTGATTTTACGGTCATTTATGCCCGTTACAAATTAAAAAGGCAGGAAGCAAGTCTTTTACGGTCATTTATGTCCGTTACATTTTAAAAAGGTAGAAAACAAGTTTTTACGGTCATCTACACCAAACATACAGCTTGCCTGCATAATGAATTTTTGAAGACGCCAATAGGCGTCTTTTTTTAAATACAGGAATGTATATGTTTTCTCCCTATACTTGTTCCTATATTTCACCGAGAAACGGCACCTCCTTAGCCAAGGACACGCAGCGTTTCTTCTTGTTAACAATGATACTTCCAAGCGAATGAGTTAATAAAATATAGCAGTAGTATGCTGTTCCGTGTCCAATACACTCCTAAAAATAAGAAAATGAACGTTTTTAAAAGAATTTGAAATTGCGATTGCTCTCTCTGATCCTTTATTCTCATTAGCGAGGCACGGCAGGGAGCAGCGGCCGAGACCATCCGGGATGGGGAGAAGATTAATGGAGTATACGGCATTGGGGAAAACGAATTTTCACGTTTCCAGATTGGGGCTCGGCGGCGCGCCGCTGGGCGGAGACTATGGCGATGTGACGGACGAGCAAGCGATTCGGGTAATTGATGCTGCATTGGATTTTGGCATTAATTTTATCGACACTGCACCTCTGTACGGCGGAGGGGAAAGTGAACGGAGAGTTGGGCTGGCGTTGAAAGGCAAGCGGAATCGGGTAATTCTGGCGACCAAAGCGGTCGTGCGCGGCGTTCCTTATACGTACGAGAATACTCTTCGATCGGTAGAGGAAAGTCTGAAGCGGCTGCAGACCGATTATCTCGATCTGATTCAACTGCATGAGTTGGAATCCGTAAGCTATGAAGAGGCAATGGAAGGAACAATCGAGGCCTTCCTGAAGCTCAAGCGGGAGGGAACCGTGCGTGCGATCGGCGTCAATGCCGGCCAATTGAACAGGCTGCTGCCTTTTGTACGAGAGGGCACCATCGATACGATCCAAACCTTCGGGAGATACACGCTGTTGGATTACACCGCCAGGGATGAGTTGCTGCCATTAACCAGGCATGCGAATGTCGGCGTTATTCACGGAAGCCCTCTCTGCATGGGGCTGCTGACGGAGCAGCCGGCTCCGTTTCTGTACAAATATCCGGATAAGTTGGCAGAAGGGGAGCGACGAAAGCAGCAGCTCGAATTTCTCCGAAAGGGGAAGTCGAATGGGCTGGTAGAGCCGGCGATGCGCTTCAGTCTAGCCTGTCCTGATATTGCGGTGACTCTTACCGGGACGACATCAGTAGAGGAATTGACCCGAAATGTTACATATTGTGACGGGAAAGGCTTGTCCGCTGAAGACGAGCCCAGGGTGTTAGCCTTGTTTCCCGGACAGCCTTTACAATAAAGGAGGAGCAGCAATGAACAAGATCTATTATGTTGCGGTGAATGGCGACGACGCCAACGACGGAGGGACCTTGCAATGCCCGTTCCGCACGATCGGGAGAGCGGCGCAAGCAATGGAGGCTGGGGACGTATGCTTCATTCGGGAGGGCGTCTACCGGGAGACAGTGGCGCCTGTCCGCAATGGTCGGGAAGACGCACCTATTCGTTTTGAAGCTTATGGGAACGAGCGGGTAGTCGTCAGCGGCTGCGACGAGGTGACGGAATGGACGCAGCATGATGGGGCAGTCTACAAAGCGAAGCTGGATTGGGATTTGGGGGACGGCAGTGAAACGCTGGTCTACTTTGATGAGGAGCTTGGCATGGAAGCTCAATGGCCGAAAATCCGGGATCGGCTGGATCGTTCGCAATATGCACGTGTCGATGCGGCGACCAGCGGACTGACGAATAGCACGATTTTCGACGAAGACTTGCAGTCGTTTCCGGACGGTCACTGGGACGGGGCGATGGTTGCCTGCGTGAACGGAGTAGGCTATTTTATGTCCACAGCCAAAGTGAGCAGCTTTGCTGCAGGCACGCTTTATCACGAACAATGGGTCAGCTCGGCTGATCATTATCACACAAAACTGGGAGATCTGTATTTTATTACCCGGACGCTGCGCGCACTTGATACGGAGAAGGAATGGTATTACGGCTCCGGGGAAAGGATGCTGTATGTGATTGTGCCTGAAGGCAAGCACCCGGCGGATTGCGTTGTTGAAGTGAAGCGACGTGAGTATGCATTTGATCTGCGGTACAGGCAACATATCCATATTGCCGGCGTGGACTGCAGGGGCGCGAGCATTACGGCGGAGGAGGGCAGGCATTGCCTGATCCGGAAATCGCGCATTTACGGCATGGACCGCTCCTTCGGGTACCGTCAATCGATCTACGGAAGAACGCGAGGCGTGGCCCTGGGCGGATACGGCAATACGCTCCGTGACTGCGAAATTTCCCATTTCGAAGGAAACGGCATCTCCATTTCGGGGGAGCGCAACTCCGTGTACAACTGCTACATTCACGACGGCAACTTCGAGGCGACGTATGCGAGCATGATTTGGCTAACTGGCGTCGGTCATTGGGTATCCCGCTGTACGATTACGAGGAGCGGCCGGACGTCGATCTCAGGTGTATTTTCCCGTTCGATAATCGAATACTGCGACATTTCCTTCGCTAATGCGTTGACGAAAGATTCGGGCATGATTTATCTGTTCAATCATGACTTTGATCAGACGCAAATTCATCATAACTGGCTGCACGACAATTTGTCTGATCATCTGAGCTTCGGATTTTATATGGATGCTTGGACCAGTGGCATCAGCTTCTTCCGCAACGTCATCTGGAACATTCCCGAACGGGGCATGGTGCTGAACAGGCCAATCCAGAGGACGCTGATCTATAACAATACGTTTTTTCGCAAGGCGATTGCCGATTCGTCCATATTTTGCTTGGATGACATGTATGGTACACATATGGCCAATAATTTGTTCGCGGACGGTGAGATTCGCCGCTGGGGCGGTCACAGCGTTGTTTCACATAACCGTTTCGACGCCGATCCGCGGTTCGTCGATGCGGAGAACGGGGATTTCCGGTTGCGCGCGGACTCGCCAGTTATCGGTCAGGGCCTCCCCATTGCCGGGGTGACGGATGGTTATCGGGGGCTGGCGCCTGATCCTGGCGCGTATGAGTTCGGGGGAGAGGGGTGGATGCCCGGTCACAGTTTCGAACTTGCTAAGGTGCATGATCGGACAGGTGGAGGAGAGTTTGTTCCTTTGGAGCATGAAAGTCTGCTGCGCAACGGCGGATTCGAGGCAGGCGGGCTGGCGCCCTGGGTGGCCGTTTCCGGGACACCCCGCGTCGTGTTTGAATGTGCCTGGGATTACAGTAAAAACGGCGGCTATCCGACGGTCGTACGCAGCAACAAGTACGCTGCCGTGCTTGGCTCCGGTGAGCGAATAGAGCAGCAGGTAGCGGGGCTGAAGCCGAATACGTCCTACATTTTCTTCGCGGGTATCAAGTCGGGGGGCGAGTACCGGCAGGCCATCGAATATGCGGAAACGAACGCGAGCGGGCAGTGGGACCGGGAGCCGGACGGCACCCCGGCGATCTACCGGGATGTCCGATACGTTGGGCCGATGCACTCGAAGGAATGGATCAAGCTGGCCAGCATTGATTTCGGCGTTTCGGGCCAGTACGACAACGTTTCTATCGGACTGAATAAAGTGGTTGGCTCCGTAACGGTGGAGATCCGCATCGACCGGCTGGATGGCGAATTGATCGGCGCCGTCGCGCAGCAAACTCCTTACGACGGGGTTTGGCGCTATTTTGGCGCTCCGCTGAGTACAGTTGAGGGAGTGCACGACGTCTATTTGCTCCTAACAGGGGAAGGGCAGTGTCTAATCCATAATCTGCTGTTTCACAACACGTTTCGGGCTGGTGCGGCCCGGATGTCTGTTCGTGGGCACGGCGGCCCTGAAGAGGAGTTGGTTGTCAATCGTTGGAATTGGGAGAGCACGCTGTCGGAGCTGCATTTTACGACCGGTCCGGAAGTATCGCCGGTGACGGTGGCAATCGATAATGTCGGGGCGCTTGCGGTTATAGGAATGCCAGCCCAGCGAATATATGTCGACGACTGCGGTCTATGGGAGCAGCCATGAGCCATGATCAAGCCGATGCTAGATTCCAAATGATAGAAAGAAGGGGAATTAGCGAAGAATAGGCGAAGGTTTTTAGTAGATCATTCAGTGAGAGGAGATAGATGAGTATGCTGGAAATTCACGCTTATACGGAAGTGCTGCTGGCCCATCCGATGGTGGCGGCGGGACCTATTCCAAGCGCCCAGGACCCGGACGGGGTATATCCCTATGAAAGTTTTGCAGAAACAAGCCGCCGCCCCGTCCTGAAATCGTATCGATTCGTGAGGTTGGAGAACGATCATATTAAGGCGACCATATGTCCCGATTTGGGAGGCAAGGTATATTCCCTGGTTCATGCCGCGTCTGGCAAAGAAACGCTTTACACGATCCCGGCAGTTCGACCTGTGCGCATCCTGCCCCGGCAATTTTTCATTGGCGGGGGAATTGAGGTAAGCTTTCCGATTTCCCATTCCCCTGTACAGATCGTGCCCGTCCTTTATCAGACGATGGAAACGGAGGATCGGATATTCGTTTGGTGCGGAGAGAGGGAAACCCGGTTCGGCATGCATTGGACGGTGGAGTATTCGCTAGGCAAGGATGACGACTTCCTGACACAGCGCACTCTTTTTTATAATCCGACTTCTCAAGCGCATCCCTGGATGTCCTGGTCCAATGCAGGAGTGCCTGCCCGTCCAGATACTGAATTCTGGTTTCCGAAAGGACCAGTGCTGGCGCACGGCGATCGGATGGAAATGCTGGATTGGGAGAAGGAGGGGCCGAAAAGGCAGTGCGACATCGAACGGATGACTGGCTACTTCTGGCGGGAGCCGGACAGCGGGGCGTTTGGCGTATATACGCCAAGCTTGGGGAGCGGTTTGTACCATGTAGCCGATCGCGGGTCAATGCCCGGCATCAAACTATGGTCGGATGGCGTTGGCAAGCATGAGGCATGGGTTACCCAATATTCACTTGACGGGGAGCAATGTCTGGAAATTCAGGCCGGACCCATTATGGATCAATCGATCAAGCAGGAGCTGGCTCCGGGCGGCTCGCACCAACATGTCGAATTTTGGATTCCGACGGATCGGCGGCTAGATATTTATCAGCTGGAGGTTCCCGAGGTCGAACTGCCGGACGCCGGCCAAATTCCTTTGTTCGGCTTTGCTCGCAGCGAGGAAACGGAATTATGGGAGCAGGTGGCGGAGGCATGGCGTAAAAAAAGTCCCGAGCTTCTTCCACTTCCTCCGGGGGCGGACGACAACAGATGGGCCATCTCCGGTTATGAAGAGCTGGAAGAGGCAATTCGCTTTGCAGCGGCAAGCCGACCCGATCAGGAGAGCGCCTGGCGCATGCAGCTTGGCGCATGGTATGCGGGCAAAGACCGGATTGACGAGGCGCTTGCGGAGCTGGAGGCTTCGGGAGAGGATCGGGCATGGGCGCTGGCCGCACGGTTGTATCGGCGCAATAAGGGAGATAGGGCAAAGGCTGCCGAGTGCTATCGCAAAATTCGGTCGCAGGCGTTTGCCCTGCATCCTCAAGTGACTTATGAACGGGATTTGGCGCTGTCCGGGATCGGACCGCAAACGTTGGCCGAGAGGGAATACTGGCTGGCGCGGACGAGTGCTCTTCAGGACGAATGGCTGGCGGAGCGGCGCGCCGCATGGCTGGCGGATGCGGGAAGGTTTGCCGAAGCAAAACGTTTGCTGGAAGGGACGGCTTTTCAGCTGGTTCATCAGCGTTACGCCCGAACGAAGCTGTGGCGTCGGATTATGGAGGGGATGGGCGAGCCGGAGCATGAAGCGCCTGCTTTTCTGGGCGAGGACGATTTATTCGAATTTGGCGCATATAGGGAATATAGAGAGAGCATCGACTAACTTTGGAACAAAAAAATTGCCACCTATTGTTCTAACAGTCGCCACAGTGCTTATTCGGCGGCTTTCAAACAATTTTATTGTCTAACGGTTGCCGTTGCGGCTATTTCACTATTTCAAGCATAATTTTGCACTTTCTACGCAATTAGGCGCTCACACAACCGTTAGCCTGTAAAAAGTGACTTTTATGTCCATTTAGCCGCTGTGACAACCGTTAGCTACAACAGTCATAGTCGCTGCGAATAAAAAATCTCAATTGGCAAAAGGGATCGGTTTGGCCTGAAAACTGGTTATTGTCATCTCCGGAGCAACGGTTTATAATGTGAATGTGAAGTTAAAACTTCATTATATATTTAAATATGGTGCTAAAACTTCAAATAAAGGGATAGATTTTATGGAGCAGATTCAAAATAAGGTTCGCAGAATGTTTGACGGCTTGACGGCAGGCCAGCGGAAGGTAGCAAAGTTTCTACTGGAGGATCCGGGCCGGATTGCGACTCTGTCGGCCAAGGAGGTCGGCGCTCGCACCGGCACGAGCGAGACGACTGTAATACGCTTTAGCGTCGAGGTCGGCTATACCGGCTACGGCATGCTTCAGAAGGAAATTCAGAATGCGCTGGTGCAGGAGCGGAAGAACGCCAATCCGATCGTCAGTCTGGGCGAGGCGGCTGCCGGCGAGCCGGAAGACCCGGCGGCCTACATCGCTTATCGCAGGAGCATGAATGTGGCGAATGTGGAGCGCACGCTGGCCGAGCTTAGTCCAGCGGCGCTGGAGCAAGCAGTTGAGCTTATACGCTCAGCCTCGCACATTGTGATCATCGGCTTGCGGGCTTCGTTCGCCCCGGCACATTGGCTCACTTATTCGTTAAATATTCTTCGAGGAAATGTCTACCTTTACCATGGCGGCATGGAGGATGGAAACTCCTTATTATCTAGAGTACAGCCCGGCTGGCTTGTGATAGCGCTCTCTTTCCCCAGATATATGCGAGAAACTCATGAATTTGCTAAAGAGGCAAAGCGGCGCTCCGCCCAGGTTCTTGCGATCACCGATCGCGAGTTGTCTCCTCTAGGGCTGCTGGCGGATCAACTGCTGAAGGTTGAGGTCGAACCGCCGGTCACGCTGCAAGGGATGCCGGCTGTATTCGCGCTGCTAAACACACTGACCGGCTTTTTGACCGTACGGGACCGCGTGCAGGTGCAGCAACGACTGGAGCAGGAGCAAGCGATCGGGGAACGCTCTTTTTACTTTGTAAATCCGGCGGATGCCGATTGATGGGAGGGCCCGGGTGAAAACCGGCGCTTGCGATTGGAGGAATGGATCATGGAGCAGTTGACGTATCGCTCGGTAACGGATTTCTATGAGCTGCGGGTGCTGTCGAAGCTTCAAAGCACCGCATGGCCGATGGAGATGTTTACTTCGGCTGTTCAGATGAAAGCGGTAGTGCAGCATGGCGGATCAGTAATCGCCGCATACGAGGGCGAAAGGCCTGCCGGTTTCTGTTACGGCTTCGCCGCATACGATGGCAATGAACCGTATTTGCATTCGCATATGATGGTCGTCCATCCCGATTTCCGCGACCGAGGGGTAGGTACCAGGCTCAAGCTGGAGCAGCGGCTGTGGGCGATCGAGCAAGGCTATTCGGCGATTACCTGGACCTATGATCCATTCCAGCTTCGTAATGGTTACTTGAACTTGTGCAAGCTCGGAGGAACAGTGAGCATTTACATGCCGGCAATATACGGCTGCGACGAGCAGGGGGACCCGAGCGATCGCTTCCTGATCCGATGGGAGCTGACATCTCCGCGGGTTTGCTCGGCGATACGGAGCAAGCGTGCGGCAGATCCACGGTGGCTGGATTATGTGAAGCTGGTCGACGACGCGGCGAACCCGAATGGGAGATTGCCAGCGTGGGATTCGCTCAGCGGAGGCTATTTGCTGGCTGTGCCGCGGGACGCTGCAGGGATCAAGAAGAACAGACCAGACGTGATCGTTGCATGGAAGCTGTGGCTGCGCGAGCTGTGCGAAGAGGCATTCGGCCGCGGATTCCGCATCGTCGGCCTGCTTCCAGGGGATACGGAAGTCGACTATTACGTGCTGGAAGGAGAGATATAATTATTGAACGTTCCCGAATGGAATCAACGAATTCAACGCTGGATGGCTGATCAAGCCGCCGGAATGGAGCGAATGTATGCGGAATTGCACGAGTTGGCTGAAATTGGTTGGCAGGAGCATCTTACAACCGCTTATATTGGTGAGCGGTTAAGCGAGGTTGGCCTGGAAGTGCGAACATTCGCAGAGCATACCGGAGCTATCGGCACTTGGAGCGGTCCGGGCGGCGGCCGCAGCGTAGCGCTGCGCGCTGATATGGATGCGCTATGGCAGCCCGTAAACGGACAGTGGCGGGCCAATCATTCATGTGGCCACGATGCGCACATGACGATGGTATTTTTTGCTGTTCGTTGTCTGAAGGAGATCGGGTACCAAGTGCCGGCAGGCGAGCTGTTGGCGGTATTTCAGCCGGCCGAGGAAACGGCTGAAGGGGCGAAAGCGCTGTTGCTGACCGGCCTGCTGGACGCTGCAGACTGTATGCTTGGCATCCATTTACGGCCGCAAAGAGAGCTTGCTAACGGGGTGGCATCGGCCGGGATTTACCATGGCGGCGTCGCCAAAATGCACGGCCGGATTCACGGCCGGCAGGCCCATGCCGCTCGGCCCGAGGACGGCATTAATGCGCTCGAGACGCTCGCCGCGATCGTAACGGCCGTCAGAGCGATCCGGGCGGACCTGGAGAGCGGCGCCTCCTGCAAGGTAACGACGGCGCGGGTGCCGAACGAAAGCGACAACGTTATTCCGGACGAGGCAGAGTTCGCGATCGATATCCGTGCCTCGTCGTTCGAAAAGCTGGAGCGGCTTGCGGAGCGCGTACGGCAGACCGCGGCGGAGATTGGAGAGGCTGATGGAGCAGAGGTAGTGACGGACTGGGTGATCAAGGCGGCGCCAGCTATTCCAAATATCGATATGGAGCGCATTGTCGGCGAGGCGATCGTCGAGGTGCTGGGTGAGAAAGGGCTGGCCCTTCCCGTCATCACGCCGGGAGCGGAGGATTTTCATTTTTACGCTATGGAGCGCAGGTCGCTTCAAGCGACGATGATCGGGCTCGGCTGCGGATTGGCGCCGGGGCTGCATCATCCGGAGATGACCTTTGATCATGAAGCGATGCGCACGGGTGCGGCGATTCTGGCCATGTCCGCGATTAAGCTATTAGAGGAGGGGCGGCAGCGATGAATATACGGAACATCACATTAAGACATATGAGCATGCCTTTGCTGAAGCCGTTCACGACCAGCTTCGGCACCTTGAAGGATAGGGAATTTATTGTGGTCGAGGTGACGGATGCAGAAGGAAGATCTGGGTGGGGAGAGTCCGTTGCCTTCGTCGAGCCCTCCTATAATGAAGAGACGCTCAAGGGCAACTGGCATCTGCTGGAGAAGTTTTTGATTCCGCTGCTAAGCGCGGAGGAAATCGGGCATCCGGCTGAATTGGCGGAGAGGTTCAGCCCGATCCGCGGCAACCGGATGGCCAAGGCGGCGCTCGAGACCGCTTGCTGGGATCTGTACGCCAAGCAGCAGGGCCGATCGCTTGCCTCCGTCATCGGTGCGGCGAAGACATCGATTGAGGTCGGGGTCAGCATTGGTATCCAGGCTTCTTTGGAGCAACTGCTGGAGATGATCGAGCAGCGGCTTCAAGCCGGCTACAAGAGGATGAAGATCAAGATTATGCCGGGCTGGGATGTCGATATCGTCGACGGCGTACGTCAAAAGTATCCTGATATTCCATTAATGGTGGACGCCAACTCTGCGTATACGCTTGCTGATGTGGATCATTTGCGGCGGCTGGACGATTATCAGCTCATGATGATCGAACAACCGCTGGCGCATGATGATATCGTAGACCACTGCGAGCTGCAGCGACAGCTGCATACGCCGATCTGTCTGGACGAGAGCATTCATTCAGCCGATGACGCGCGTAAAGCGATCGAACTGGGCAGTTGCCAAATTATTAATATAAAGACGGGCCGAGTCGGGGGACTGACAGAGGCAATCAAGCTGCATAACTTATGTATGGAGCGGAAAATCCCGGTATGGTGCGGCGGCATGTTCGAATCGGGCATCGGCCGGGCGCATAATATTGCGCTGTCGGCGTTAAGCAACTTCACCTTGCCCGGAGATACGGCAGCTTCGTCGAATTATTGGGAAGAGGACATCGTCGATCCTGCTGTAATTGTACGGGACGGCCGGATCGATGTGCCGGAAGGTCCGGGTATTGGGTATATTGTAAATCCGGAGCGTCTCGCCAAATATACACTGCACTGTGAAGTTTTTGAGGTATAAGCTGAGGCTGTCGATTAACTCTGAGCAACTTGTAGTGACGATTGAATTTTGCAGCTAAGTTGCTTATCCACAAGCAGCAAATGATATAGAGCTAATCTATCATTCGGGGAAGGGTGAAGGGTATGTTTCCCAAAGGCGATCATAAGACCGACTTCTTCAAAGCGATTATTATTTTTGCGACTTTGACCGTTGTCATGATTGGTGCTTTCGGATTCTATTTGTATTCTAACTCTCAGACCTTGGTGACGCAGGAGATATCCCGTGACAGCTTATACAGGCTTCAGCACGTACGTGATTATTTGGAGATGACTGTGCTGAAGCGCTACGAGGAGCTGTTCCAGGATAAAGTGGTCTCCACCGCTTTCCAAAAATATGACGGGCTGGGTCTGCTGTTGGACGAACCGAACAGCAGTCTGGGTTACCGGTTTTTGGTCTTGCACAATGATATTCAAAATGTCAAGCTAGCGCAAGAAGGCTTGTCCAATGTGACCGTACATTTCTTGAAAACGGGATATACGGTCGATTCCCAGTACTTATACGAGAAACCTGGAAATTCCAAGGATGCACAATTTATTAGCGAGCTGAGTCACTTTCCGCTCAATCGATGGACGATACGCAGTGGCAGCGGGAACGGGCAAGTGATGACCTATTTGCGCTCGCTGCCTTACGGTTCCTCGCATGAAAATGCGAAGGGCTATCTGTATCTGGACATCAGTCTCGATTATGTGACGGGGCTGCTTGGCGGGATGTTGGGCTCCAAAGAGGAGCAGTTCTATATCGTCGATGAGGACGGTACGACGTTGTTGACGAACTCGGGGCAGGCAGTGAGCGGGTTTGACAGCTCGAAAGAGCTGGCGGGGTCGGTCGCATCGGTGAACGTGACGGAAGAAGAGGGGCGACCGACGGTATGGGCGTATTCTCCTGCGAGCCTGTCTAAGTATGGTTGGGGCTTTATTGTAGCACGTCCGCTGAATTCGCTGCTGCTCGATTCGAAGAAGCAGCAACATAATTTGCTTGTCTTCTCCATAATAACCGCCGTCGTAGGTTTGGCGGTTTCGCTGCTTATGTCCAGACGAGTTTATGTGCCCCTGAAAAAAATGATGAGCAGCCTTCAGACGCTTCACCTCAGTTTGGAGAAGACGCGGCTTCTGAAGCTGATACATGGGGATATAGAGGAAGCCGGATCGTACGCTTATGCGGAACGGTCGCAATTGGTGGCGGCATATATTCGGCTGCGCTCTGGAGAGCTGGAGCCCGCAGCGCTCGGTCATTGGTTCCAAGTCAGACCGTTCTGCTGGGAGGCAGTGGCGGTTTCACGGGAGGAACTGGTCGTGTTGTTCATTCTGGAACAAGACGATCCGAATACGGACGCGACAGTCAAGGAGGCGCTGCGATCGCTGCAAGACGAGCTTGGCGGCGTTTGTGAGTTCTCTGCCGGGTACGGACGTTCGACGGACAGACTATCACATGTTTCCGAATCGTTCAGGGAAGCGAAGCATGCGGCCAGATACGAGTTTCTGTTCGGACCTTCCGCTATCGTTGGCTTTCACGAAGTCGAGGCTCGTCGCAATACGTATGAAGATATGAACTTCGAGGGCTTCGAGAAGGGAATTCATACACAAGATATGCAAGCGGTTACAACGTATTTGAAAGGGTTCGAACGCACCTTGATCGACGGTGGCTACGGAATCGAGACGGCCGAATGGGCGCTGATGCAGCTAAGCGTGTGTATGCGTCGCATGGCGCTTCATTACCGATTGTTCGATCGGCTGGAAATTCCCGACATGTCCCGTACGCTGAAAGAAGGCACGCTGGGGGATGGACTGGAACGGATCGAAGCCAACGTCCGGCAAATCATCGCTTGGCTGAGCAGTGATGCTCCTCACGCGCATGCCGAGACGATCAATGTCATACAGCGTTATATTCACGAGCATCTTTATGAAGATATTTCGCTGGATCAAGTGGCCGAGCTGGTATCCTTCTCCCCTTCCTACATCTCCAAGCTGTTTACCGAAGTATTGCATACGCCGTTTATCGAATATTTGAGCCGCGCTCGGCTGGAGCTTGCAGCGGAGCTGCTGCGGGACGGCCAGGAATCGGTGACGCGGATCGCAGAACGGGCTGGGTACAGCAACGTCCAATATTTCTGTACGAAGTTTAAGGCGAAATATGAGATGACACCTAACCAATACCGTAAGTTTACACGGACGGCGCTTCAGACTGAGGTCGTCTAGCAGCTCAGATCTGCATGTCAGCGGATTTCCCTTGAGGAAAGCCGCTTTTTTTGACAAACGTTGCTTAAAAGTATACAAAATCACATAAATCTGAACTGGATTTGGAGATGAAATTCCTTCTAAAATAGGAGCGAACAACAAGATTTGCGGCAATAAAATTTACAGATTGGAGACCTGCCTATGGCATTATTGACAAGAAGGAGGCAACAGACGGCTGAAAGCAGATGGAAGCGCTACAAAAAGCATAAGTACCTGTTTATATTGCTGCTCCCGGCATTGATCTGGTATACGGTTTTTCAATATGCTCCTTTGTATGGCGTGCAACTGGCATTCAAGGATTTTCGTGTACTGGAAGGGATCAACGGAAGCCCATGGGTCGGCTTTAAGCACTTTGAGGTGATGTTTACCTCGACCAGCCAATTTTGGAGAGTATTTCGAAATACCGTTGTCATCAGTCTATATCACATCATTTTCGGATTTCCGGCTGCCATCGTTCTGGCACTCATTTTTAACGAGATTAGAGGAAAAGTGTTCAAGCGGGTCACACAGTCGATCAGCTATTTGCCGCATTTCCTTTCTTGGGTTATTCTTGCAGGTCTGTTCGGCACGATTTTGTCGCCAAGCACAGGAATCGTCAATTATGTGCTGACGCTGTTCGGCTTGGACACGATCTACTTTCTAGGCGATCCCGCCTACTTCAGATTCACCTTGGTGGTCACGAGTATTTGGAAGGAGGTCGGCTGGGGAACGATTATCTATTTGGCCGCACTGGCCTCGATCAATCCAAGCTTATATGAAGCGGCAAGCATCGACGGCGCCGGACGATGGAAGCAAACGCTGCATATTACACTGCCTTCTATTTTGCCGGTCGTCTGCATCATGTTTATTTTTCAGATCAGCGGCATTCTGGACGCGGGCTTCGACCAGATACTGAACCTGTATCATCCGGCGGTATATGAAGTTGCTGATATTCTGGACACGTATGTGTTCAGGGTCGGTCTGTCTCAGATGCAGTACAGTCTGACGACGGCAGTCGGCTTGTTCAAAAATGTGATCGCACTCTCCCTGGTATTGGGAACCGATTATTTAATCAAAAAAGCGGGCCAGGAAGGGCTGTTCTAAGGAGGGATACGATGTTTTCACGCATGACAATCGGCGAAAAATGGTTTCAGGTATTCGCGGTAATGTTCATTGCCGGATTAAGCGTTCTGTTTGTGTATCCCTTCATCCATGTATTGTCGATCTCGCTCAGCACGCCGACTGAAGCAATACGACCGGGACTTCATCTGTTTCCTCAGGAGTTTTCCTTGGAGGCTTACCGGAAAGCGATTTCATCTGCGCAAATCTGGTACGGCTTTCGCAACACCATTTTCCGGACGGTCGTCGGCACGGCGCTGTCGGTTATAGTGATGGTGATGGCCGCTTATCCTTTATCCAAAAAATATTTGCCGGATCGCCGCTTCTACACGCTGTTTATCGTGATGACGATGTTTTTCAGCGGCGGCCTCATTCCGTCCTATTTGCTTGTCAAAAGCCTGGGAATGTACGATTCCCTGTCGGTCTATATCATTCCGATGCTCTTTAATACATTCTCGCTCCTGATTTTACGCAACTTTTTCCTCGGCATTCCTCAGGAGCTGGAGGATTCGGCCCGGATGGACGGAGCCAACGATATTCGTATTCTGTTCTCCGTCGTGCTGCCGCTGTCGGCGCCGATTATCGCGACGATTACGCTTTGGTCCGCGGTCCGCTACTGGAATGAATGGTTTCAGGCGCTTATCTACATTCAGGACCAGACCAAGATCGTGCTGCAGATCTATCTGCGCAGACTTGTCGTGGAGAATCAAGATATGGAGCTGCGAATGCTGATGTCTCAGCAGCCGGGTCAGGAAACCGTGACGCCAGAGACGGTCAAGGCCGCTGTCCTTATGATCATTACGGGGCCGATCATCGTCATCTATCCGTTCCTGCAAAAGTATTTCGTTAAAGGGGTGATGATCGGCTCCTTGAAAGAGTAGCGAGGCAAGCACTAAATTTGGACCATTTTTTTCAAAAAGGGAGGAGAAAGTATGGTAACAGGTGTTAAATTTAAGTTTTTGACGGCGGCGATTGCCGTTATCCTGCTGCTCTCGGCGTGTAGCAATGGAGGGGGAAATACCAAGCCTTCTGCCAGCGGCGGGACGTCTGCCCCGTCAGAAACCGCCTCGTCTGCGCCTACTGCGCAGTCGAAGGAGACGATCAATCTGCTATGGCTGAGCTTCGATCCGCCAGAGGGCGATGAAACGCCGGTTCAGAAGTTTTTGGAGGAACGCTTTAACGTGAAAATCGAGAACATGCGGGTGGACCGTACCAGTTGGACGGAGCACCTAAATATTCGCTTGGCAACGGGTGAAATTCCCGACCTGTTCTTCCTATGGTCGCAAGGGGAAATTCTGGATTACTCCAATCAGGGCTTGCTAACCGAGCTGCCGATCGACCTCATCAAGGAGAAAATGCCCAAATATGCGGCTTCTGTTGACGAAATGGATCCTGCCATCTGGGATCTGGCGGTCGTAGACGGCAAGAACTTCGCGATCCCGCTCTACTGGCTGGAAGGGCTGACGCCGTTCCTGCCGGCTTATAATGGCGATTGGCTGAAGGCAGCCGGCTTCGACAAAGCGCCGGAGACGCTGGAGGAGTTCGAGAAATTGGTGTATTATTTCGCGCATAACGATCCCGACCAGAATGGTAAAGCAGATACGATAGGCTATTCGGGCAGCGGCAAGGACTCGCTGGCTACGCTGGCGTTCAATTCCGTCTACTCGGCGTTTGGCACGAGTCCCGGCGCCTGGCTGAAAGCTGATGACGGCAGTCTGATCAACGCGATGGTTTCCGAAAGAACTCGCGAGGCGCTTAAAGTGCTAAATAAATGGTACAAGGACGGCGTTATCGACAAGGAGTTTTTGACGACGGATTATGCTAAGGTTCGGCAGGATCTGGCCAATAGAAGAGCGGGAATTATAGATAGAGGCATGTGGAACAGCTACTCGCTCGCCATCGGGCCAGAATTCAAGGGACAAAATCCGGATACGGAGCTGGTCATCGGCAAGCCGCTAATTGGTCCTTACGGAGACAATGCCGGCTTCTCATGGGGAGTCAAAAACAATTTCGTGGGCATGGGTGCCCAGGTAGCGAAGGATCCGGAAAAAATGGATAAATTGTTTGAAATTTTGGAAGCGATGGTTTCGGATGAAGAAGTATATAAAATGACTTACTTTGGCATTGAAGGAGAGCATTATGATCTGGTAGACGGTGTTCCAACGCCTAAGGAACAGTACGTGAACTTGACGGAGCGCGGAGCAAAGGTCGGAGCAAGCAGCTATTACAATATCTTCGGCACTAAGTCCAGCTACATGTCGCAATTCGATCTGTCGAAGGAGCAGGCCGAGTTCAAGAAGCGGACGACGGAAGGCGTCCCGGCATTTAACAGCCTGCTTACGTTCATCGTACCGGAATCGTCCCAATACCCGGATTTGAACCGGATTCGCGATGAATACTTGATCAAGTTCATTATTGGCGAGGTTAATCTGGATCAAGGGTTTGACGATTTTGTAAAGCTGTGGAATTCTTCTGGAGGAGAGGCGCTGACGAAGGCGGTTAACGATCGTTACGCCACATTGAAATAATGAATATATTGAATTCGACAGGCTGTACCGCTGACATGCAGCTCCGCGAGGAGATCGCGGAGCGCTGCCGGCGGCAGCTTAAGAAGCTGGCGGATGCGAGAAGCCGGGCTGCGAGCAGCGAAGAATGGGAATGCTTGCGCCGTCCGCTGCTGGACGTTATTCGTGCCGCGTTTCCCACCTTCATGTACGACAGGGGGCCGCTAACTTCGCGAGTGGTCAGCCGTCATAACTTTGGCGACTATCGAGTGGAAAACGTTATTTTCGAGTCTTATCCGGGCTGGGAGGTAAACGGCACAGTTTATTTACCCGCGCAGCCGGGCCGTTATCCAGGCGTCGTTTGCCCGACGGGGCATAGCTGCAAGACGGGTGAAAGCTACCAAATTTCTGCGCAGACGTTTGCGCTCAACGGCTATGCGGCTATCTCGTTCGATCCGCCTGGTGTGGCTGGAGAGATCGGACATATGAACGATCATTTTACCAACGGGCTGATCGGCTATCTGACAGGAATCTGGAGCAACACGCATTTCGTTCTGGATGCGATACGTTGCATCGATTATTTGGAAACCCGGGACGATATCGATTTCAGCTCGGGCGGAGTGGCCATGACTGGCGTATCCGGCGGCGGTGCGACAACGATCTATGCTTCGCTGCTTGATGATCGTATCCGTTTTCTAGCGCCGGTATGTTGTCTGAACGAGCATGAATCATTGCATTTGACGGACTGGTACACGAGCTGTCCGGAGCAGTTCGCAACCGGGCTGATCGCACATGGCATCGACTTCACGGATTTGATTGCGCTTCAAGCGCCGAAGCCGTGCCTGATCGTCGGCGGCAGAGAGGATGATTTGTTCGACTACCGCAACACCCAGCGCTTGTATCACGACGCAGCGGACGTCTATCGGCTGTATGGGCGAGAGAGCGAGCTGGGATTGTTCTTGGATGATTGCGGTCACGCGTATTCACTGAACATGGCAAATGAAGTAGTACGCTGGATGAACCGCGTGTTCAAGCCGGGGGTTCAGCCGCTCCCGCTTCGTCTGGAAAACTTGTCGGTCCAGAAGCCGGAGCTGCTGCACTGCCATCCTTCGAACGAAGTTAACATGTATACGATCAACAGGGATGAGGGCAGACGGCTATTCAATAGCCGTGCCGTACCGGTGGGAGAAGCAGGCTCGACGTACCTGAAGGAGCGGCTGCGGCAGACGCTCGGATTGGAGCATGCAGACTTTCCTCGGGAGGCCGACGCAAGTTCACGGGTAAGAGTACAAGAGCAAAAGCCAACCGGCGCTTACCAGTTCCGTGCTGTCAGCTTGCGGACGACGTTCGAGAGCGAGGTGCCGGGCTTGATGTTGCGGCGGACGAGGCCTTCCAGCGGCGTTGTCGGCGCAAGTGCAGATGCGTCCGGCAGGCTGCCGGCCGTGCTGATGATTGATGAAGCGGGCAAATGGGACGGCTTTCGCAGCTTCGGCCCGTTGACAGCGCTCGGAGATGCGCTGGTGTACAGCATAGACGTCAGCGGCTTCGGGGAGCTTGCGCCCCGCCCGGTCTGGCACGATGTGGCACCTTGGTGCGATATCGAACGGGTGCTTACGTACCTGTCCGTAGCTGCAGACCGGCCGATCATGGGCCTGCGGGTGCGGGACGCCCTGCACGCTTGGCAATATATGCGCGGGCTGCCGGAGGTCGATCCGAATCGACTCATACTGGCGGGCAAAGGTTTGGGAGCGACGGTGGCGCTGCTGACCTCGCTGCTTATCGGTCCCTTTCACAAGCTGGTGCTATGGGATTCATTGTTGAACTATCAGGCGCTGACCGAGGAATTCCCGTTCGCCTGGAAGCAAAGCGTCGTCGTACCGGACATTTTGCTGCACTATGATCTGCAGGACTTGCTGCGAAACGCTCCCTGCAGCAATAAAACGGTCATCAATCCGCTGAACGCCGCGCGGGAGTTCGTCGACCTGACGCATGCTAGCGCGCTATATCCGGAGGACGTACAGATTTTTGCCGGTCTGGAGGAAAGCCGAGCCAGAGACGCCTTCGTGCAGGCTATTCTGGCTGAGTAGCAAAATTCTGCCCGACCTTTTAAGTACGGCCGTTCTCGTCATTCATCGATGGCGGGAACGGCTCTTTGTATGCTACACCTTCGAAGGGCTTATGCCTTTTATTTTTTTGAATTGCTTGCTGAAATAATAAATGTTTTGATATCCGAGCGCGTCGGCCACCTCTCCTACCGTCATGCCATGCTGTCGCAGCAGGTATTCGGCCCTTTCAATTTTTTTTTCTATGATGTAATTTTCAATCGTCTGTCCCATTACTTCCTTGAATTGCAATGAAAAATAGCGTGGTGAGAGATAGGCTTGTTCTGCGAGCTCACTGATACTGCGTGTGCTTCCGGGATTTTCACGAATGGCAGCGGCGATTTCGTTCATTACGGCATAATGTTTATGGCGCTTGCTTTTTACATCTGCCTTTATCGTTAATCCCTCTCTTTTGAAAGCGAGCAGCAAAAGGTTAAGCAATAGCTCTGCTTCTTCCGCATAATGGATTTCCTTGATCGTTACGACTTGGACAAAACGCTCCAAATAAGCTTCGAAATAAAAGGGAGCAGCTAGCGTATGATGCGATGGAAGGTCTGCAAGTGCATCGCGTTGCTCTTCAAGCGAGAAATGAATATAAGTTACAGTAAGCGGATGATCCGGATCATGCCAGGCATTGATGCGGTCACCGGGTCGAAATAGATAGCATTGATTCCGCTGAATTTTCTGTTCCAGCCCATTAAGTACAATCCCGCCTTTACCGCTCCAAACATACCAAAGATCAAAATCGGTAAATGGATTTTCGCTGCGATTCCATTTCCAGTTCTGCTCACAAGAAATCTTCCCGCAATGGGAAGAGAGCCGAATGGATTGCAACGGGAAAGCTAGCATGAAAATCATCTCCTTTTTATGTATTAAAGTATAAATTATTATTCGAATATAGCATTTGTTTTACAGCTTTGTATAGCTATAATGAATTCATAAAATAAGTAAATTTTATAAATGAGAGGGTGTTGTAAAAATGTCTGCTCAATTAACTCCTCAGGAAATCTCCGAACGATTGTATCGTTATGATCGCATTTCCGACAAGTATGCAGGTCTGCATGAAATTACGGAAGACAAAGTGAAGGAATATTTGGCAATGGGCTATTTGGCTGTTGAAGGAGTGCTTGATTCTGCAGAGGTGAAGCATGCAATCGATGCTTTAATGGATATGGTTTTTGTCGATACCAAAGGCGCTTTGCTGCAGTTTTCCAAGCCGGAAAAAGAGCTGTGGACGAATGAGGAACGCGAATTGGCCGTTCGGAAAGTAAGCAGGTTTGTTGAGAATGACGATAGGTTGAAGCATATCGCTTATCATCCAGATATTTTGAAGACAGTTGAGTTGTTACTGGGTGAATCGCCCAAGCTCGTTCAAGATATGGCTTTGCTGAAGCCTCCTATGGGAGGCGGCGAGAAGCCTTGGCATCAGGATATGGCGTATGGCCCGCTTGCTTTTAATAAACCGGTTATCGGCGTATGGATCGCCCTTGATGATGCTGATCTGGATAACGGCTGCATGCATGTGCTGCCTGGCTCTCATGCTGATGGAGCGACTCCGCATTATGCAGTTCGTGATTGGCAGCTTTGCGACTCTCATATTGCAGTGGAGGAGGACGTTGCAATTCCTCTAAAATCTGGAGGACTCATGTTTTTTCACGGTTTGATAAAGCATGGAACACCCTATAATCTTTCGGCAAAGAGAAGGCGTGCTCTGCAATTTCATTATGTCGGGCAGTCCGCTGTGAAGCTTACTCCGCAGGAATACAAGCGTATTTTTACAAACGAGATGACCGGAGCGGAATGCTAGATCCGCAGTTAAAAATAAAAGTAAAAAAGGAATAGCAAGGATAAACGGCTCCGCCGTCCTTTGGACAGGCGCGTTTACCGATGAAATATAGGAACAGGTATAACGTGAAAACTTATACTTTCTAATATTTTAACAAAAGCCCTAAAATCCTTGGTTATACAAGGGTTTTAGGGCTTGATTTGATTTATAAATCATCAAACTTTTTTCTTACCTTCTTTTGAAGCTTAAAGCCAAATCGATTCGTATGAACCTCATTCCTGGCAAGAAGCTTGTAGGCTTCCAGGATATAGGATGTATGAGTGAAAACGTAGATACCGATTGCAATCAGCCCAATACAAATTGGATAATAAGGTGTTAAAAACCCTTCAGAAATAATACTTTTCCTTTCCAATCCAATTGGTATCAATCCAACTGCAAATAATCCGAATCCTGCTATCATAAAAATCGCATATTTTTTTTTCAGATGTTCATATCTGCTGTTAAGCTCCTGGAGATATTTTTCATCAAGCAACAAAGGCTCCTGTTTAAGCACTTTATATTTATCTTCTTCAAAAAAAGAGGTTGACGCAAGGAATACGATCCCTATGGTTGCAATAATAATCGTTGGGATTAAATAAGTTGACGGGTCTTGTTTAAAAATAAAATAAGGGATGAAGGCTAAAGCAACAAAAAATAAACCCAATGAGAAATATTTTGCAGATTTACGGACAGAGAGCAAATAACCTTCTGCCATTTCTTTGCTGACATAATATCCTGATTCTTTATCATTGCTAGGTTCAACAGACTCCTTTAACAAAAAGTCCATCGAAACGCCAAATATATTTCCAATCATAAGAAGCTTTTCAGTTTCAGGATACCCCTGGCCATTTTCCCATTTGCTAATGGCTTGTCTCGTCGTGTTTAATTTTTCGGCTAAACTTTCTTGGGAAAGCCCATTTTCCTTTCTCAATTTTAAAAGTTTTTCACCAAATGTCACTTGCTTAGAACTCCTTCCAAAAACAAAGTTTAAATATATTCAAAGTATTACTTCATTATATCATAGTTCAAATAGCCTCCTAATACTGCGCCAAGGATTCCCCAAAAAACGATGCTAACGGTATGCCAGAAGATTACTTTTCTTTTGTTTGCACCTGCAGCTAATGAGGTGAAGGCAGCGATATGGCCGGAAGCGACTAATGGAGTAATAAGTGCAAGTCCTGGAACGCCATATTTTTCGTACCATTCTCTCGCTTTAGTTGCTCGATTATGAATAAACCCTTTTTTGGGTTTTCGATTACGAATTTTTGTTAGCAGAGCATTAAAAGGTAAAATAACGAACATGATTGAAATCCAGTTACCAATCGCACTTATTATTACTGCTAAAATGATAGGAATCCCGATGAGAGAACCGATGACAGCCCCACCAGGAGATTCTATAAACGGAATCAAAGATGCAATAAAAACGCCTAAATACTGCAGTAGCAAATTTAATTCAGATAATTGACCGACAAACTCTTGTACCAATTGACGAAACATGTACGAACTCCCCTTTTTAATAATAATTCGGTTTACTTCTCCCAAATGTGCTCCTTATTTTTTTCTAATTCGAGACATGCCATATAGAATAGCAAAAATGACAAAGCCTATAAATACGAATGTATTGGTTATGGGTTCATTAATTCTTGGAATGGCGTTCTGAAAAATTTTCAAAAAAATTAAAAGTGCTACGGTAAAAATAATTCCGATAAAAGATAATTGCTTCATTATTTATTTTTTCCTCTCAAATTGCTTTTTTGAATATTCGCTTTTTATTTTTGTTTAAATAGGAGTCTCCTTTCTTACTAACTGTCTATATCTTAGAAAAACATTGGTTTTCCTTCTATCACGCTGCAGTTGCACTTTGTCAACTTTAGGTTGCAAGCATGTTAAACGGTAACAATTCGCCTAATAAACGCTGTAAATACAACCATTACATTTTAAATTTCTAATTGTGTTATCATGTTACATCTGTTATAGTTGATATATAACAAGTGGTGCTGATTTCGATATCGTTATTGGTTGCTACTGGTAGCGTGCTGAAAGAGACTGTCGATTCATTGAGGGCAACTATTGATAAGTAATGAGAAAGGGGAAACGGAGAGCAAGAATGGGAATGGAGAAGCGGCAGCGTCCGCCTTTGTAGGCTAATTTTTTCCTTTACAGGGGTTATTTATTCATAAAAATTGAAATGTAGTTGACGAACAGCATTAGCATTGCGAGAGAGAACGATGGAGGGGATTGGAATGAAAAAAACGAGCGTTTATATTTGCGTATTATTAGCAACTTTATTGATATTGGCTGGCTGCGGAAAAGGGAAAACCGACGAATTCGCGGGAAATCAGCAGAACTCACAAAATCCGCCAAGCTCACAAAGCTCAGAATCGGAATCATTGGAAAGCATAGCCGGTACATGGGAAGGCTCTATTAAAATTCCGAATCAGCCGCTGCTTATTATCGTCAAGTTTGAGGGAAGCAAGGGAACGATCAGCATACCGGCTCAAGGAGTGAATGATTATTCGCTATCAAGTGTGAAGCTGAGCGATTCCGATCTGTTTTTTGATATGAGCATTGGGGGACAAAAGATCACATTTGATGGAAAAGTTGAATTAGAGAAAATCGAAGGAACCTTTAAGCAGAACGGACAAACGTTTCCTTTCGAGCTGAGCCGAAAAAACGAAGATGTTGCAACAGATAAGGGGGATATGGTGCAAATGGAGCTTGCTAACGGTACGATGCTGGGCCAACTGGAATTGCCTGAAGGGGACGGTCCATTTCCGCTTATGATTATTATTGCCGGGTCAGGGCCTACAGATCGTGATGGAAATTCGTTATTGATGCCGGGCAAGAATAATAGCTTGAAAATGGTCGCTGAACAGCTGGCCGCGGAAGGTGTGGCAAGCATACGCTATGATAAGCGCGGGATTGGCAATAATGCCGGACTAGGCGGGAAAGAAGAGGATACTGCCTTTAAAGATTTTGTAGACGATGCTGCTTCCTGGATTGCGTTCGCCAAACAGGATAACCGCTTCTCTAAGGTTGGTGTTATCGGCCATAGCGAAGGCTCCTTGGTAGGAATGGCAGCGGCCCGGCAGGCGGGGGCTGATGTGTATGTGTCTATTGCTGGGGCAGGAAGACCAATTGATCAAGTGCTGCTTGAGCAGCTTGAAGCACAGCTTCCGGCTAATTTGCTGAAGGAGTCGAAAGATATTATGGAACAGCTGAAGCAAGGCAAGCAGGTCGACACTTTCAGTGCTGAGCTGCAAAGCTTGTTCCGCAAATCGGTACAACCTTATATGATTTCTTGGCTGCAATATGATCCGGCGCAATTGCTGAGTGAGCTCGATATTCCAGTGCTGGTTATTAACGGAACAACTGATTTGCAGGTGCCCGTCAAGGATGCTGAGCTTTTGCATGAGGCCAAGAAGGAGTCAAAGCTGCTTATTATCGATGGCATGAATCATGTTTTAAAGGAGTCGTCCGACGAACAAGCGGAAAATATGGCGACCTACACGAATCCCGATCTTCCTTTAGCTGAAGGCTTAATGGATGGGATGGCAGGCTTCTTGAAGGAAGCAGGAATTGTACAATAACTGGTTTTTAAATAGCAGGTAAAGCGGGTGGTGAAAAGACGATGTTGCTCAATATCGATTTGCAATCAGAGACGCCCATTTATACGCAGCTTGTGCATCAAATTATTGAGGGCATTGCGCGCAAGCAGCTGCTGCCCGGGGAGCCGCTTCCTTCCGTGCGCAGCATGGCAGCCGACCTCGGCATAAACTTGCATACGGTTAATAAAGCCTACAATCTTTTGAAGCAGGACGGCTTTGTGCAAATAAACCGCAAGCAAGGGGTGGTCATTCATCCCGATGCATTCCCTGCAGCTGATGAACAGTATATGCTGCGGCTGCAGGAGCAAATGCGTCCGCTGATCGCAGAGGCGATTTGCCGGGGAATGACAAGCGAGCAATTTAAAGAAATGGGTGATCAGGTATTTGCCCAATTTAAAGATAGTGGAGGCTGATGGCAATGAATGACGGATGGATGATCGGACTAGTGCTGCTCATTATGGTGCCTGTCGTATTGATAACGACGATTGTTCCTTATATAACGAGAAGAATAGAAAGCTTTGGCGTGACGATCCCGGAGGAAGCGCAAGATGATGCCGAAATTATAGCCTTAAAAAAGCAATACGTTTGGCTTAACGGAGGTCTTGGAGCGCTGGTAACAGCTTCATTGCTCGTATGCTCAACTATGCTTACGAATGAAACAACATGGAGCGTGCTGCTGCTTGCCCACTTGTTTGGCTATATAATAGTATCTTTTGCGATTTATTTGAAGCAGCATAATGCTGTCAAGGCGTTAAAGAAGCGAAAGCAATGGCTCAATCCGTCAGTTCAGCGTGTAGTAATAGACACCAGCTTTCGCAGACGAAATTTGACGGTTTCCTACTTTTGGTTCATACCTCACATTTTATTAATTATTGGGACGGCTTTGACGGGGGTGCTTGGCTATGAGCATTTCCCTGAGATTATTCCGCTGAAATATAATTTGAGCGGAGAAGTTATCAATAGCGCGGTAAAAAGCTATAGCTCTGTATTATGGCCAGTTGTTACCCAGTCTGTATTACTCATTATATTTATATTTGTTCATTACACAATTGGCCGCAGCAAGCAGCTTATTGAATCAAGCGATCCGGAAGGGTCTTTACAGCGAAATATTTTATTTAGACGGCGCTGGTCTGCGTTTATGATGATTAGCAGCTTCTTGTTTACCGCATTGTTTTTCTTTATTCAGCTCCGCTGGCTGCTTGGCTGGAACGGCATAGAGCAAACGATCGCTCCGCTGGCTGTCACTGGCTTTCTAATTATCGGTTCTATCGTGCTAACTGTAACAACCGGGCAAGGCGGAAGCCGGATAAAGATGGCAAATGGTGCTCAAGGCAAGTCTGCACCTGCAGCAGATCTTGACCAATACTGGAAGCTCGGCATCATTTATTTCAATCCTAAGGATCCGGCACTTTTTGTTGAGAAAAGGTTTGGAGTAGGCATGACGATGAATTTCGGCAGACCAACAGCTTGGATTGTTATAGTAGCAATTATTGCTTTGCCGCTTGTAATGCGACTGTTGTTTAAATAATCGTATAAACTTGCTGGAAGAAAGGAATAATAAGGCATACTCTTTTGTAGTAACAAGGGTATGCCTTTTCGACATAATAGGAAATAAAAGGGTAAAAATCTCGTAAAGACGAATAATAAAACTAAATATATTGTCAATGTACGTAAAAAGTTGTTGACAAAACGTTCACACTCTCATTAAAATTGTAGACGGAAAACAATTATAAAAGAATATCTTTTCGTATAATCTCAAGAATTGGCTTGAGAGTCTCTACTCGATCACCGTAAATGATCAGGCTACGAAAAGTGTGAAAAAGCCCGCATCGGTCCAGCGATAGTGCTTTTTCCCCTTTTTGCAGAGCCTAGAGAAATGTGATTCACATTTTTTCTAGGCTTCTTGTTTGTTCCACCAAAATTTTGGGAGGTTATTAACAAAATGGAACGTTTCTTTCGCTTAAAGGAACTGGGGACAAATGTCAGAACTGAAGTGATGGCTGGTCTGACGACTTTCATGACGATGGCATATATTTTGGCTGTCAATCCGTCGATTTTGGAACCTGCTGGTCTTAACTGGACAGGCGTATTTCTGGCGACGGCGCTAGCTGCAGGTATTTTCTCAATCGCAATGGGCTTGTTCGTTAACTTTCCGGTAGCTCTTGCACCAGGTATGGGTCTGAATGCTTATTTTGCATCGGTCATTCTTGCATCGGCTGCAACGGATACACCGATTTCTCCTGCTATGGGTCTTACGGCAGTATTTATTTCCGGTATTATTTTCTTTATCCTGACGGTTACACAAATTCGTCAGATGCTGATCGTAGCTGTTCCTGACAGCTTGAAGCATGCGATTACAGTTGGTATCGGTTTGTTTATCTCGGTTATCGGCTTGAAAAACAGCGGTCTTATGACTATTAACGTTGAATCTATCAAGCCTATTGAGCCAGGTAAGTTTACACCGCTTCTAGGTTTTGAATCGGTTATTGGAATCGGAAGCTTTACGGATCCAACGATGCTTTACACAATTCTTGCTTTGTTCCTGATTGCTATTCTAATGGTGCTTCGAGTTCCAGGCGCGTTGTTGTTTGGTATTCTAGGTACTACAATTATTGCAATTATAGGCGGACATGTAGATGTGAAAGCAGCTTTTGAAGGACAAACTTGGGTACCAGATTTCAGCACAATGAACGTAGCTCATTTTGACTTCGCAGGTGTGTTTGAAGTTGGTCTTATTACAGTAGTTCTTACGTTTACTTTCGTAGAGCTATTCGATACATTCGGTACACTCATCGGTACAGCTAACCGTGCTGGTATTATGAAAGACAAAGAAAAAGGCAAAAAACGCGTTGGTAAAGCGATGCTTGTTGACGCGATCGGCGTAAGCGGCGGTGCTGTTCTAGGTACAAGTACAGTAACAGCTTTCGTTGAAAGCTCCGCTGGTATTGCACAAGGCGGACGCTCTGGTCTGACTGCGGTTACTACTGGAATTTGCTTCTTGCTAGCGATCTTCTTGTCGCCGCTTGTTGCGCTTGTTCCAGGTGCTGCTACATCCGCTGCATTGATTATCGTTGGCGTGTTGATGATGCAGTCTGTTAAAGAAATTGATTTCCAAGACATGGTGCACGCTATTCCAGCTTTCTTTACGCTAGCGTTCATGGCATTTACTTACAGCATTGCAAACGGTATTTCTTTCGGTATCGTTGCTTATGTAGTACTTGCTGCGGTTGCTAATTTGTCTGGCAAAGGCAAATATCAAATCCACTGGATTATGTGGGTGCTTGCAATCCTTATTATTGGCAGATACGTATTTATGTAATTTTGCAAAAAAAGCAGCGCTGGGCCGGCGCTGCTTTTTTTGTTCAAATCTGATCCTTTTGTCCGTTTACTTGGCGTATTTCTTCGATGATATCCAAAAATGATGCAAAAATACATCATATTTTCAAGTTTTGTTCTCATTATTATAAAATCCTGCGATAATGAGGGATTTTTGAGCAATTTGCCCATTTTTAGCAGAAAAAGCTTAAAATTCCTGTATATTCGCAGGATTTTCCTACAATCTGGCTTCAATCCTAAAAAAATGATGCACTTTTGCAGGATTAATTGTGAATTGATCGCAAAGTGGCTGCACTATAAGCTGCACCAAACCGGATTAGGTTGCAATAGTCAGGCTGCACAAGTTTACACTTGCGGTGCGCCTAGTAAAGCTTACATCCTCTAGCTGGTGAAAAGTCACCCATTAATAGACAGGTAGCCCAAAATAGCAAATCGATATATAATGGTGGAAGTCATCAGCTAGAATATTACTGAAAGCTTGGAGCCGTGAGTATGATCAAACAAAAACAACAAAGTACCCTTCAGCTAAACCAAAAGACGGAGCGCTTTTCGTCTGTTGGCTTTATTTTTGCAGCAATAGGCAGTTCAGTCGGCCTGGGGAATATGTGGAAGTTCCCTTATATTACTGGAGAAAACGGCGGAGCGGCCTTTTTTCTATTATTTTTAGTGTGCTTGATTGTTATTGGATTGCCTGTACTGCTAGCAGAGCTAGCAATAGGCCGAAGCGGTCGAGGGAGCGCGGCAACAGCGTTTGTACGGGCTGGCGGCGGACGTGCCTGGAAAGGTGCCGGATTGCTGCAAGTGCTGGCGCCATTTTTAATCCTAACCTTTTATATTGTTGTTACAGGCTGGACGCTTCATTATGCGTTGTGGGCATTTAATGGCAATTTATTTAAAAGCTCAGATTTTGCCTATCAATTCAGCACATTTACTTCAGGTTACCTGCCAATCGTATGGCAATTCATCTCCATTGTTATAACTGGCGGCGTTGTCTTTTTGGGGGTAGCTAAAGGCATTGAAAAGTTTAATAAAATTCTTATTCCGGGCTTGGTTGCATTGCTCGTTATATTAATGGTCAGGGCGGTTACGCTTCCAAACGCGAACAAAGGGGTTTCCTTTTTCCTTAACCCTGATTTCTCACAGCTGTCTGCGGAATCGGCTTTAGTTGCGTTAGGGCATGCCTTCTTCTCGCTATCGCTGGGAATGGGGATTTTATTAACCTATGGTTCATATGTCCGTAAGGAGCAGTCGCTCGGAACAGCAACACTCGCTATTGCAGCAGGCGATTTGGTTTATGCCTTTATCGCCGGCTTAATTATTTTCCCAACGACGTTTTCTTTCGGCATAGCGCCCGATCAAGGGCCATCGCTAGTCTTTGTTGCTTTGCCTGCTGCGTTTTCGGCTATGCCGTTTGGCGCCATGTTCGGAGGATTGTTCTTTATTTTGCTGGCATTTGCCGCATTAACTTCTGCAGTATCCGTGCTGGAGGTGCCAGTTTCTTATGTAATGGAACGTTTTAGCTGGAGCCGGCCGAAATCTGTTATTGCAGTATGTGCTATTATTTTTGTGCTTGGCGTTCCTTCGGCGTTATCCTTTGGTGCAGTGCCAGGCTTTGTTATTGGCGGTAAGTCAGTGTTTGATTGGGTCGATTTCATTACTTCGAATGTAATGCTTCCGGTAGGCGGTTTGGCGGTAATTGTTTTTGCGGGCTATCGCTGGAAGAGAGCGGCCGAAGCGACCGGGCTTCAAGCTGGCTGGTTCAAACTATGGCTGTTTATGATACGCTATATCGCGCCAGTGCTGATGGTGCTAGTGTTGCTGCATACGACAGGCATACTTTCTTTTGAGTAATAAGCAGATAAAAGCAGATAAAAGCAGATAAAAGCAGATAAATCGATATGCTAGGGTGCGTATCTATTAAACAAGCAGATAAATAACTAAGCCAGGGTGGTTCTTGAAACGTATCCTGGTTTTTTTGCGGATGAGTTTGCGTAACGTGCGAATTGCGAACGAGTGACCGCCAGAAGTACGCGAACGTACACAGTGACCTGATGCAAAAAGGCTGTCAGTACCGTCAGTACCGTCAGAAGAACGCAAACGCCGCAAGTAACGAATACTTGGACAGCGATCCGCTATTGCGCCGAAACAACTCATTAAACCGAAAACCGAAAACCCCTCCCTCGGAGTTTGAAGTCAACAACTATCTGGACACACGATCCGCTATTGCGCCGAAATCCCCTCATTTGCTCGTTAAAAGTGACACACGTTCCGCTATTGTACGAAAACTACCCAAAAACGGACCTGAAATGGGCCGATAACGGAACCAGTGTCCGCGAAACACCGAAAATAGTGTTTTTAGGGCAAATAGCGGAACGAGTGACCGCCAAATATAAGCAAACGTTAGCTCAGCCCCCACTAAACGCCATTATTGCAAACGCGGCTTGTAACTTCTAATTCTTTGTTTACCACTTGCACTTTCCAACAATCCAACCTCAACTAATTTACTAAGAATGCGTCGTGCTGTCCGATCAGACACTCGCAAATGTGCAGCTAGCTCTATTGGTGTAATAGGCCGCAACAAACGGCGAGTAAAGCGGACGGTTTCAGCTTCCAGCCAATTTAATTGGTTCGAGACATCGATTGAAATAAATTTCCCAATAAAGGCAAGCACCATCTGCTGACATTGCTTTGGCTCATCGATAATGGATAAATAGGCGACAGGCAAAAAAGTCCAGCCATCAAGTGCAAGCAAGCTATGGCGGCGGCATAAGTCTTTAAATCTGCGTACATCAAGATCCCTTGCATGAGGACCGTAGCCTTGAATTTCTATTCCGCCTTTAGCTCCAGCTGGCATGTAGGCCAAGTCAATATAACGGTATCCATTGCTAAAATCACGTATTTCCCACTCAGGATACAGATCATTAAAGTTACCGACAGCAGGGAACCAGACCATGCGGAGAAACTCAATAGTACCATGGCCTAGCCCTTTTTCCAGAAGCTCTCGTCTACGTGGATTTTTATCAATGTTAATATTCGACTGCAGCCATTGCAAATAGTACTCCTCAAATTTGGACATCATCTTAACCTCCGATTTTTATTTTAGAAAATACAAAAAGCCACTTCACAAGGGAACACCTATTAAGGCAGTCCTTTTGAGAAGCGGCGTATTCTTTACGACCATATCAATTTTTACAAATAATAAAATTATAGCTGGTTTGTAGGAAAGAGACAACTAGCGGAGACAACTGGCGAATTGAAAAATGATTTTGACGACGAAGCAGACAATGCATATACGAACTGACTGTGCGCCTTTACGAACGGAATTCGACGAATGACCGTAACCCGCTACCGTGCCAAACATACCTCATTACACAGTCTCCACAGCTGATCCGTCCGACCGCTATCTAAAGCATAACTCGGATAATGATTGGATCCGACAATATACTTGATTCTTTCGGTAAGCTTTACATTGAGCTCTGCGGGCTGAATAATACCCAGTTTATCATTAAACAGCTGTCCGCTCATCTCTTTGAACTTAGCGTTGCTGCATATTTCATAATAGTTATTCGCCATGGCATCGGGCAACGGAAATATCAGGTTTTGCATATGGGCTGCTAATTTCCAAAGACCGCTTAGATTTCTTAACGTACGTTTTGACATACGCACGCCGGATATTTGCAGCGCATTAACTTTGATGCCATACGGTTTCCATTCTTCCGCCATTTTGCGAGTAAGCATGAATAAAGCCATTTTGGAGTCACCATACATTTTGTAGGAGTTGTAAGGGCGGGCTTGAGAAGCGTCACTATTAGTGTTTGCGATTAAATTCCATTCAATGGAGCGCTTCGGATCAAAGAAGTGTTTAATATTGGTGCTGCAAGCATGAAGCACTCGTGCGTCATCGGATTTTTGCAGAAGGTCGAGCAGCAGATGAGTCAATAAAAAAGGGCCGAATGTGTTTGCTGCAAAAGTCAGCTCGATCCCATCAACGCTGCCTTGCCATTGGCGCTGGCCATGCTTAAAATGTGCCGCATTATGAATAATGCAGTCGATATGATCATAATGTTCACGTAGACGCTCATTGAATTGGTGAATGGATGCAAAGGAGGAGACATCGAGCTGAAGTAAGCTAACGTGAGTTGATTTTGTTTGCTCCATGATTTCATGCATGACAGCAGCGCTCGACAATGTATCCCGGCAGGCCATAACGACATGCCAGCCATTGCTGGCGAATTGGATGGCTGCAGCTTTTCCAATGCCGGAGTTTGCTCCTGTAATAATAACAATCTTATTGGCCCTGCCAAACTCATCTCTCATAGCGGCCCTCCATATTGTTGTATTAGCTGCTCGATGGTTTTTTCATTTTGCACATGAGCAGCGACGATCAAGTCGATCGCTGTACTATTAAGCAAAGCGGCAAGCTGAGCTTCATCCTCAAAGGCGTCAGGCAGCTGATTGCTTGCGGCCATCACGGAAATGCCTGTATGAAAAAGCTTCATTTTCAACAAGATTAGCTCCAGCTGTTCGTCTGATAAGCGGCTGAAAATCGGATCGCTTCGCATATGCTCAATTAAAAAGCCGCCGCTGCTATGCTGCTGTTTCAATAAAGGATGTTTGGAGTTAATAAGTTCTAGAAACAGCACGCTGTACTTCTTGGCAAATAACAGGCTGGCCATGCCGATGTCCTTGAATGGATCGCCGGATTGCTGCTCCTGCAGTATTTGTTTGCTGATCATAAGCGTCTTTTCGATTACAGCTTCAAGCAATTCCTCAGTGTCTTTAAAATTTACATAAATAGGGGCAATGGAGCTCCCCAGCTTTGCTGCAACGCTGCGTATAGTAATGCCTGCAAAGCCCTCTGAGGAAGCGATGTCGAAGGCAGCATCAATAATTTGTTCTTTTGTAAACTTTGTTTTCGGTGCCATTAAGCTTCCATCCTTTTACTAATATCATCCGATATATATCATTCGATATTTAATATTATAAGTGTTGTGTAAAGTTATGTAAATAGTATAATTGTACTTGTGTGACATTTATCACATCACCCTAAAATTTGCCACAGTATAATGAAACCAAGACCACAAGTTACGGAGGTAATCATTTATGAACAAAGAAATTAATATCCCAGAGAATCCGGTATCGCGATTTCTATTCAGCAGCACGAGAGCAGGTCTAATCTGGCTGGTAGTACGTTTGTATCTTGGATATGCATGGATTACAGCAGGCTGGAAAAAAGTTAATTCTGATGCCTGGACAGGGGATAATGCCGGTGCGGCACTAAAAGGCTTCTTGGGAGGCGCTATTGCAAAATCGCAAGAAGGCGGAGATGTAACTGGCTGGTATGCATCTTTCCTTGAAAATTTTGTTATACCAAATGCAAAAGTATTCAGTTATATGGTTGCTTTTGGGGAATTGCTAGTAGGTTTGGGACTTATCTTAGGTCTTCTAACAGGGATTGCAGCATTTTTCGGAGCACTTATGAACGTCAGCTTCTTGTTCGCGGGTACACTAAGCACAAATCCTTTATTGTTTATTCTTGCAACTTGGCTAGTTCTAGCTTGGAAAAACGCAGGCTGGTACGGACTTGACCGCTGGGCGCTTCCGCTGCTTGGGACACCTTGGACGAGGGATAAAAATAAAAAAGATGAAATATCAGCTTAACCTGACTATCAAAACGTGCATCAGTCGCATTTGCGATTGCTGCACGTTTTTTTATTGCAGAAAAAGCATAGCATCACAAATGGAGGTTATTATTCTGCGGCACTTATGTTATGTTTACAAGGACGATAGTTATGGCGGATGATCATAGCACTTCGTTGCTTCTATGATTCACCGATTTTTTTCAATGCTGAAATGGGTTGGGAGGATAAGCATGAATCAAAGACTGAAGCAATTGCCTAATATTTTGTTGAATGCTGGAGGCGGAATAGTCAGCAACAAAGATGAATGGGCGCAGAAACGCAGAAAGGAATTAGTCGAGCTTTTTCGTACGCATGTGTATGGCAGGGCTCCTGTTCGCCGTCCGGAATCGATGCGTATAGCGGTAAAAGCGGAAGATCTGATGATGGACGGATTAGCTGTACGTAAAAAAATAGAAATTCAATATGAAGGGCCAGGCGGCACAGGTAAGCTCCCGTTTGTCTTGTTTATTCCTGCTAAGGCAGACAAGCCTGTTCCTGCGTTTGTTCTTATTAATAATCGGGGTACAGCCGTTGCGGATCCCGATCGCAAGCAATTAAGCGGCTTTTGGCCGGCCGAGCTGTTGATTGAGCGAGGATATGCAGCCGCTGTTTTTCAAGTAGAGGATGTAGACCCGGATGTGCATGATGAATTTCGCAACGGTGTGCATGGCTTGTTCGACCCGCCGCTGGATAAGCGGCCAGGCGATGCATGGGGCACGATAGCGGCGTGGGCATGGGGAGCCTCTCGCGTGATGGATGCGCTGGAGGAGGAAGCGGCTATTGATGCGAGCCGAATTGCTTTAGCCGGCCATTCCCGCGGCGGAAAAACAGCTTTATGGGCCGGCGCCGAGGACGAGCGCTTCGCAATGGTCGTAAGCAATAATTCTGGCTGCACCGGAGCGGCGCTGTCCAGAGGCAAGCAGGGAGAACGAATTAGCCATATTAACGCTTCCTTTCCTCATTGGTTTGCCGAAAATTATAAGCAGTACAATGATCGCGAGGATGAGCTTCCAGTTGACCAGCATATGCTGCTAGGACTTATCGCTCCTCGCCTGCTCTATGTATCCAGCGCAACCGAGGATAGCTGGGCAGACCCTGAATCAGAATTTTTATCACTTATTGCAGTACAGCCGATTTACAAATTGCACGGCTATGATGGGATAGGCGCGGAAACTATGCCTGCTGCTGAAACCCCTATTAGCAGCGAGAGGCTAGGTTATCATCTACGAACAGGGGATCACGATTTAACAGAATATGATTGGCGCTGCTTTATCGATTTTGCCGACGCCAATCTCATTTAGAATAGACAACAAGCCAATGGCTCCAATACAGGCAGCTGTTGGCTTGTTGTTGTTTTAGCAAGGATGACGAGTCGAGTTTTTTCGATTAATATAAGGGTAGTCAGGAAAGCTATCGTTTCATTATGGACAACTATTTATAACCAATAAGAAGGGGCAACGGAGAGCAAGCTTGGGACTGGAGAAGCGGCAGCGTCCGCCTTTGTAGGCCAATTTTAACCTTTATAGGTTTTATGTAATATAAAAAATTGGAATACAACAGCGGTCGGAAGCCCAACTTGATCGTAGTAGCCTTCTATCTTATGTAACCTTATTCATAATGAATCGATAAAGCGAAAGGAGCGAGGCTGGTTGAAAACGATTGATTTGAATTGTGATATGGGCGAAGGGTTTGGCGTCTATCGCATTGGCGATCCTGGCCTTGACCATCAAATTATGGAGCAGATTACTTCTGTTAATATAGCGTGCGGATTTCATGCGGGCGATGCGGCGACGATGCGGGCGATGGTGAAGCTTGCTGTGCAGCATAATGTTGCAATTGGCGCTCATCCGGGACTGCCGGATTTGATCGGCTTTGGGCGCAGGGAAATACAAATTACGGCGCAGGAAGCTTTTGATATGACAGTATATCAGCTGGGAGCACTTAGCGCTTTTGCCAAGGCAGAAGGCGGAATTGTCCGTCATGTAAAGCCGCATGGCGCTTTGTACAATATGGCGGCAAGATCACGCGAGCTGGCTGAGGCCATTGTTAATGCAGTGTATAAGGTGGATGCCGAGCTTATCCTATACGGCTTGTCTGGAAGCGAGTTGATTCATGCAGCCGATAGAATCGGGATGAGAAGCGCGAGCGAGGTGTTCGCCGATCGGACTTATGAGCAAGACGGAAGCCTGACGCCGAGGGGGATGGCCGGGGCAGTTATTCATGATCGTGCGATTGCCGCCGAGCAGGCTGTTCGCATGGCTGTCGCCGGAGAAACGCAAACTCGGGACGGAGTGACTATTAAGCTGAAAGCGGACACGATATGTGTGCATGGCGACACGCCGGACGCTTTGAATTATATGAAGCAGCTGCGCAGCGGTCTGGAACAGGCAGGTATTGTTGTGCAAGGCCTAGTATAGGACAGCACGGCCACCATGTAGCGATAGGAGGAGAATGCATGCAGGATGTATATGAAATCGAGCCGCTCGGAGAATGCGCTGTTATTATTCGCTTGGGAGAGCGTATTGACGAGTATGTTCATGATAAGGTCATGCGGATGAGCGAGCATTTGGAACAGCATCCTTTTGCAGGCTGGATAGAAGCGGTGCCGAGCTACGCAGCCGTTACGATTCATTATGATCCCTTTGCAGTATACAAAAGCAGGAGAGCAGCCGAGAAGCAGCACTTAACTATATACGAGACCATCAGCAAAAGACTGGATTGTATTTTACAAAATAGTCTCTTTAATGAAAATTTTGATTCGCATCAAGCACCAAACAAGGCTGCTTTTCCAGTAATAGTTCCTGTCTGCTACGGCGGCGAGTATGGACCTGATTTGCCGTTTGTTGCAAAGCATTGCGGTCTTACTGAGAATGAAGTCATCAAGCTGCATGCTGAGACAGATTATTTGGTCTATATGATAGGCTTTGCGCCAGGTTTTCCATACTTGGGCGGCATGCCGGAACAGCTGGCGACACCTCGGCGGGCCGAGCCGCGGCTGCAAATTCCGGCTGGCAGTGTAGGCATTGCAGGCGGGCAAACGGGCATATATCCGTATGCTACTCCGGGAGGCTGGCAGCTGATAGGCAGATCGCCCGTTAAGCTGTTTGATGCTGCGAAGGAGCCACCCTCCTATTTGCAGGCAGGCATCAAGCTGCGCTTCGAGCCCATTACGCCTGAGCAATACGCTGCGATAGCTGCGGAGACCGTGGGTGCAAGCTGAGATAAGCTATGAGCGGCAAAGGGGGAGTGGACGTTGAGTTTGTATATTTTACAGCCGGGCATGCAGGCGATGGTTCAGGACCTTGGCCGATTCGGTTATCAAAAATATGGCGTGAGCCCCAGCGGAGCCATGGATTTGCCCGCAGCGCGGATTGCCAATTGGCTGGTTGGCAATAAGGAAACGGAAGCAGTCATTGAATTGACTTATTGCGGGGCAAAGCTAAAGGCTGAACGAACGCTGCTGCTTGCTGTTTGCGGAGCGGATATGTCAGCGGCGGTGGATGGCGAAAGATTGCCATTATGGCGTCCGGTAGCAGTTAAAGCAGGAACGACGATTCACTTTGGCAGCAATCGGGCAGGCTGCCGCGCCTACATCGCAATCGGCGGTGGAATAGCTGTTCAGCCTGTGCTGCAAAGCCGCAGCACTTATTTGCGCGGAGAACTCGGAGGGCTGCAGGGCAGAGGATTGCAGAGCGGTGATCGAATCGAGCTGCTTAGCGACGATGTCAAAGCCAGCACTATGCAAATCAAGCTGCTCAATCGGATGAAAGCGGGCAGCAGCCTGTCTGCTTCTGACTGGCATGCTGATTCGGCTGTCTATGAAGGCAGGCATAATCCGGCTTTCATTCGGGTTATAACAGGCAAGCATTATGAACGGCTTACGGAAAAAAGCAAGATGGAGCTTTCGCATACGGCCTTTAAAATAGGTATGCAGTCAGATCGCATGGGCAGCAGGGTGGAAGGGGCGGCGCTTCAGCTCGAACGGCCAATTGAGCTGCTGTCAGAGGGGATCGCAACAGGCACTGTCCAGCTGCCGCCTAACGGTCAGCCGATCATTCTGCTTGCTGATCGCCAGACGACTGGCGGATATCCGAGAATTGCACATGTATGCATGGCCGATTTGCCTAAGCTTGCCCAGCTGAAGCCGGGCGATGTGTTCCGATTTGAATTCATTTCGCAAAGGGAAGCGGAAAGTCTTTTAATCAAAAAGGAATTAGAGCTTCAGCAAATAAAAGCAGCCATTGCTTTAAAGCATCTAGCGATGCAATAAGGCAATGGCTTTATTTTAAAAATATAGGAAAGTATATGTTTTCAACCCTTATAAGAGCTATTTGAAAAATAAGAAATGGGTAGGCAGCTTGCGCATCTGACCGTCTGAAGGATGGTTAATAACCTTTCCGTTGAAAACTAGCGTGGAGGAGCCTCCCCCATCCAAATTGTAGCCGTCGATAACGCCGTAGCCTTTTAGTAGAGTTTGTATTTCCTCTAACGTAGCTCCGACACTGCCGGCTTTGTTGTAGCCGTCAGTTACTAAAATCAGCAGCTGATCATCCTTGTAGCTGGCAATTACGGTTCGCGGTGCGCGTACTGGACTCGTTTTCCATTTGTCGGGAATCGTTTGGGCAGCGCCATTTTTGAGCAGTACAGGCACAAATGAAGCGCCGAATTTCGGATTAAGCTTGTCCAGCTGCTGCTTAGATGCAAATTTGCCGCCAATCAGCTTGTTGCTGCTGTTCAGTCCGACAAAGAACAGATCCGAATAGCTGGCTTCGAAGCCGCCGTTAATATATTTGCCGTCAATAACGGTTGTGCTGAGCGGATAACGCTTGCCCTTGCTGTCAGCAAAGCCGCCTGCATTAACACCGACTGCAGCTTTATGCTGCTGAACAGCCTCCAGCGTCGTGCGGGCTTTTCCAGGCTCATTCCCTCCAAGCACCATAGACATGGCATCGTCCGATTTCAGCTTGATTTTGACAAGGTAGCTGTTAAATTTGCTTTCCTTGCTGTAAAAAAGCTGTGCGCGCAGCTTGTCTGAGTTGATCGTTGAAGCGGGCTTGCCCAGCTTGCTTGTAATTTTTTGATCATACAGCTTTAAAGGACGCTCGGCTTGCGTGGCAGCTGTGTGCGCAATATCCTTCATGGCAGCATTCGTGTTTTGATAAAGCTGAAGCTGCTTATGTATCGCCTGCTGAGTAGCCTCGGCAGTAATAGCGGCATCATCAAGCTGGGATAACGTTTGCTCATGCAAGCTTGTATCCATCGTATGCTGGGATAAGGACAATAAATTTGGCTTCATTTCGTCAGATGACAAAGTGACGGACGGATTAATCGAAAGCAGCCAAATCAAAGCGCCTATGAAAGGCGTACAGGCAAGCAGCATAGTACGATTAAACTGTTTGATCGTTCTATTCATTTCAGGACATCCAGATTTTTCTTAAGTTCGTTCAACTGTTTCTTCACTTCATTAAGCTGGGTATACAGCTTATTGCTATTATCCGTTTTGCTGTCTGCGTTATCTTTGGTAAAGGTAAGCAGCTCGTTAAGTGCATCTACTTTTCCTGTCAATTCGGTCATGCGTACTTCATATTGCTTGTCCAGCTCAGCGAGTTTATCATCGTAGGCTTTTTGTAAAGCCAATAATTCTGATTTGGTCTGCGCTTCAATGGCAGAGGCAATTTGTTGCCGGGTATGATCGCCATACCATTTGGCGCCAAAAATGCCGCCGCCGATCAAGAGGAGCCATATGGCAATAAATATAGCAAGAGCTATCGGATCGCGTTTTTTTCGAGGATAAGCAGCAGGGCTTCGTGAAGGTTGTTGTGTTTCGGTTTGCAGTTCAGTCATCTTGAATCACCTCATCTTGTAGTTGTACCGTAGAAGTGTAGATGAACCAAGAAGAATCTGCCCCTCAATCCGCTATGAGGGTGAGCATCTTCAAGAAATATAAGTCATTTCAAAAGAGCAAGCACTAATAAATGATTATATTTGAACAAAAGATATGTAAGTCCCGAGCGAATACGCCTTTCTAAATATTTGACGCTTTTTCCGTTAAAAGGTTGCGGGCAAATCGGGATAGCCGCCGCCACTGAAGCCTTTTGTCGTTTTATTGTAACAAAGGTGGCAAGGGACTGTCTCACTTTTTTCGATGGTAAAGTATGGTGCTTAGACTATTTGCATCATGCTTATCGGCTTGCCGGCTCCTCCCTTGCTGTTGGGCTTTGAGGTTGGCAGGCCTTGAAGTATAATAGATACAAGAAGTTCATGTCCAAGGAATTATGAAAGAGAGGGATCGCAATGAATCAGCCGCAATCGATGCACCGGGCAGAAGCGATGTTCGCTGGAGGCTGCTTCTGGTGTATGGTTTCACCATTTGAGGAGCAACCGGGTATTATTTCTGTCGTATCTGGATATACAGGCGGTCATACAGAAAACCCGACTTATGAGGAAGTATGCTCAGAAGCGACAGGACATGCTGAAGCCGTTCATATTACGTATGATCCAACTATTTTTCCATATGAAAAGCTGTTAGATGTATTTTGGAGGCAAATTGATCCGACCGATGCAGGCGGCCAGTTTTATGACCGCGGGGCCTCCTACCGTACGGCTATTTACTACTATACAGAGGAGCAGCGTCAGCAGGCGGAAGCATCCAAGCAGCAGCTGGAAGCGTCCGGCAGGTTTGACCGTCCTATTGTAACGGAAATAACAGAGGCAACCACTTTTTATCCGGCTGAAGATTACCATCAGCAATATTACAAGACGAATCCGCTGCGGTATAAAATGTACCGTAAAGGCTCAGGCCGAGACAACTTTATTCAAAAGCATTGGCGTATGGAAAAGGATATGGACAAGCTGCGCGGGCGTTTGACGGATATTCAATATCATGTTACTCAGAATAACGGAACAGAGCGTCCTTTTACCGGGGAATATTGGGATCTTGAGGATGAGGGCATCTATGTAGATATTGTATCGGGTGAGCCATTGTTCAGCTCCAGAGATAAATACGACGCGGGCTGCGGTTGGCCGAGCTTTACGAAGCCGCTGCATGGTTCGTCTATTACGGAGCATACGGACACGAGTCATTTTATGGTTCGGGTAGAGGTGCGCAGCAAGGAAGCAGATTCTCATCTTGGGCATGTGTTCGATGACGGGCCGCAGCCAACTGGCCAGCGTTATTGCATCAATTCGGCCGCACTCCGTTTTATACCGAAGGATAAGCTGGAGGAAGAAGGCTACGGACAGTACAAGCAATTGTTTGAGGATGGAAAGTAACAATGAAACTACAGTTTCCAGGATTGTCTTAATCAGCAGGGAGTAGGGGGAACGACACATGGAGAGAGAAACTGGATTAGCGTCAAAGGAAGCGATTGCTCCGTCAATGTCATTGGATGAAGCGATAAGATCGCGCCGTTCAATAGGAAGAGTTAAGCAAACAGCGGTTCCGCGCCATTTAATAGAAGAAATAATTGATGCTGCATGCTGGGCGCCAAGTCATTACAATACGCAGCCGTGGAGATTTATCGTCATGACGGGTGAAGGCCGCAGCCTGCTCGGACGAGGCTATGCCAATGTAGCAACAGCGAAGAATCCTGAGCTGGCTGGCGAGCAGCTGGAGGAGCTTCTTGCCAAGGAGCATATGAAGGCGAAGCGCGCCCCGGTTATTATTGCGGCGGTATGCTCGCCGTCGGATGACCCGAGAGCCATCTATATGGAAGAATTGGCTGCTGCGCACAGTGCGGTGCAAAATTTGCTGCTTGCCGCGCATGCGCGCGGTTTAGGCGCTATATGGCGCTCAGGCGCGCCTATGTATCACGACGCGATGAAGCAAACGTTCCAGCTAGCTGACAAAGAGGAGCTTATTGCGCTAGTCTATATAGGTTACTCCGACATGCCAGATAAAACCTCGACGCGCAAAGCGATTCATGAAGTAACAAGCTGGGTAGAATAAGATATAAGCTGCGAGCCAGTCTTGGGGCCTCCCTTTTTCATGGGGGCTTTCCGTTTAGACTTGGCTCGCAGCTTTTATTTTTACAAAGGACAGCGGTGCTGGTTAGACTTGGGAAATGATGTTTACTTCACAATGAATTTCCAGCTTTCTGAGGCTTTTATAGAAGTAGGCAGGGTGCGTGGGAGCTTGCAGGCCGCCACTCTTTTGAACTAACTACATTTTCTCAGGCTGTTGAAAAAGCTCCGCAACGGCTTAATAGCCCGGATAACAGACCTGAAGCAGTAAGCGGGAAGCCGTCGATTCATTGTAGGAGTTAAATAACCGAGCAAAAGTCGTAATGCCATCTGTTTAGAATTGTAACGGAACTGAAAAGCTCTATTTAGCAAAAAAAAGGTGTTTTAAAACTGTAACGGAACTGTAGTGCGCTATAGGTGATCTTTCCACGTTTAGGTAGTGATTTTGAGTAAATAAGGTTTTCTCAGTTCCTTTAGATTTTAGAATAAGCTGATTTCCGTACAATAGCGTGTCTTAGTAGGGTGTCGGTTAATTGTGAATAGGGCAATAAGCAATCAAAAGGGATGTTACTACGATCAAGTTTGGGATTCCGACCGCTGTTGTAGTCCAATTTTTTTGATTACATAACCCCTGTAAAGGATAAAATTGGCCTACAAAGGCGGACGCTGCCGCTTCTCCATTCCCAATCTTGCTCTTCGTTCCCTTTCTTTTTGCTTGCCAATCGTTGCCCACAATTAATCGACACCCTCCTCAGTTCCGTTAGCGTTTTTCAACGGCCTGAAAAAACTGCATCGAGATTTTAAGAAATCGATAACTAGCTCAATCCGATTCAGCACAAACCAGCTCTTTTGTCCAGTGACCACCACACACCTATATTAGCTTTTTCACCGTGAAATTGGACTCCAAAGCATACCAGTTTTGCGTAAACGACAATCCCAGCACCCAGTAGCTTATCCCACGCAGCCTGTAGCTTTTAACGGCATCGAATTTGGCCTGGATGCTTCGGGCATCCTCGAACCAGACGATGTGCTCCCTGCCATGCTCATCTATATACATGTAATAAGGCGATTGAGATTCTGTATCGTATTGAATTTCAGCACTGTATTCCGCAGCGCGCCGGATCGCTTCATCCGAGCTTATTGCCTGGGCCAGCCGGCCGCCCTTCACATAGGGGAGAGTCCAATCATAGCCGTACAGCGGAACGCCCATCAATATTTTTTCCGGCGGTATAACACTGAGCGCATAGTTCAGCACCTTCACCACTTCGTTGATTGGAGCAACCGCCCGTGGAGCGCCGCCGGACCAGCCCCATTCGTAGGTCATGAGAATAACAAAGTCAACGATTTGGCCATGGGCTGCATAATCATGCGCTTCATACAACGAGCCTGGCTGCTCGGCGTAAAGCTTAGGGGCTAAAGCCGTAGAAACTTTATAGCGGTACGGATGGAGCGCATTGACGACCGTTTGCAGAAAGTAGTTATAAGCGATCCGATCCTGGGGAAGTACATATTCAAAATCAATATGAAGCGTTGTATATCCTCTTGCGTGCATAATAGAGAGTGTTTGATGGATCAGTCTTTGCTGGAGCATAGGTTGATTTAATATAGCATGCACGATATGCGAGTTGAAAATACTGTTGTCAAAATTAGTAATGACCATCATCGGCATCGTTTTCTTTAAATAAGCATTGTGAATGATGGAGCTATCGTCAAGCTCAGACAGCGAGCCGTCCATTTTTACTCTATAGCTAAATGGGCTTAGGTGGGTGAGATGCCCGCCAGCTTCATCTATAATGCTTGCCCCCGCAGAGTCAAGCAATTCTGTATAGCCGTTTACTTCGATAGCGGGCTTTTTTCGGCTTGGAATATGCAGCTCTTGCCCAGGAACAATAAGGGCAGGATTGTGCAGCTGATTAGCCTCTTGCAGCTCTTGAAGCGTTACGCCGTAAAGCTGTCCGATCGACCACAAGGTTTCGCCTGCAGCTACCCGGTGAAAGCTAAGCCGTGCCTCGACAGGAATAATAACAGCTTGACCAATTATAAGTGTGCTCGAAGGCATCAGTCCGTTGGCAGCAGCAATTTGCTGCAATGGCGCATTATAATGCTGAGATAACGACCACAGCGAGTCTCCTCTTTTTACGGTATGTATTAGCAACAGCACCAAGCCTCCTGAAAATAGATCATTTCTATATAAATTCTATTAGCCGTTTGCCTAGAAAATGATAGTTTTAACAAAGAAGTTGCGGTTTAGATAAATTTAGCGTGAAAATGGTCAGGAAGTCGCAATCGCGAATCGAGCAACATTCGAAAAAACTAGCTAAAAGACGAACTTTAATAATTAACAAGACTTTAATGTTCGTATTTTGTTGACATAGATCGCAGAAATGGATTAAAATAAAATAGAATTATGGCGGACTTGCCGCTATAGTCGAAGCAATCTCGTATATGTTCGGGATAGGCCCGATCGTTTCTACCCGGAAACCGCATTTTCTGGACTACGAGCAGAAAAGACTGTTTGACAGTAAAGCATAGCCTTTAGCTTTTTTGTTGATGGCTAAGCATGTCTGTTTTTGTCGATTCTAATGATGCGTGAGCGACACATGCTGAAGAAACTGCACCAGCTTCTTCACGAGGCAGCATGTTCCATACGCATCTGCTCATGTCCTGCGGCATTTCTGAATGATTGCTGACGGGACTTTTTTAAACTATAGAACAAATATTTTATACCCAACATTAAGAAGGTAGGTATGCGTGCATGTCTGTACAAGTGGGCGTCATTATGGGCAGCAAGTCAGATTGGGATACAATGAAGCTGGCTTGCGACGTACTGGATGAGCTATCCATTCCTTATGAGAAGAAAGTAGTTTCGGCGCATCGTACGCCAGACTTAATGTTTGAATACGCAGAAACAGCTGTAGAGCGCGGTCTTAAAGTGATCATCGCCGGAGCTGGAGGAGCTGCACATTTGCCCGGCATGGTCGCTGCAAAGACGATATTGCCGGTTATTGGCGTTCCCGTGAAATCATCGAATTTAAACGGCATGGATTCCTTGCTGTCTATCGTGCAAATGCCAGGCGGAATACCTGTAGCGACTGTAGCTATCGGCAACGCCGGGGCAACGAATGCGGGACTTTTGGCAGCACAAATCATTGGCGCTTTCGATCCAGAGATACAAGCTCGCACTGCGGCAAGAAGAGAAAGAATCAAGCAGGAAGTGCTGGAAAGCAGTGAAACGCTATGAGTAAAGTCATTAAGCCGGGAAGCACAATCGGCATGCTGGGCGGCGGACAGCTTGGCAGGATGGTGGCACAGGCAGGCAGCGCAATGGGCTACCGCTTTGTAGCGCTTGATCCTACGCCAGACAGCCCGATGGGCCAAGTTGCGGACCAGATCGTAGCGGCTTACAATGACCGCGAAGCTGCCAAGGAGCTTGCAGGACGGTCAGCTGTCATCACCTACGAATTCGAAAATGTAGATGCGGAAGTTGCTGCGATGCTGATGGCCGAATCCTATGTGCCGCAAGGCAGCAAGCTGCTGTTTACAACCCAGCACAGGCTTCGCGAGAAGGAAGCGATCAAAGCAGCGGGCGCGACAGTAGCCCCGTATTGCGAGGTGCGCAGCAGTGAAGAGCTGCTTGCAGCTGTGCAGCGCTTCGGTACGCCTTGTGTGCTGAAAACAGCAACGGGCGGCTATGATGGCAAAGGGCAGTGGGTAATCCGAAGCGAGGAAGAAGTGGAGGAAGCCTACAATACGCTTGCCAAAGCAGGCGTTCAGCTCGTCGTAGAGCAATTTATCCGTTTTGATAAAGAAATATCGGTAATTGCAGCCCGCAGTACGAACGGTGAAGTAAAGGTGTTCCCTGCAGCTGAAAATATACATGTAAACAATATTTTGCATCTGTCGATTGTTCCGGCAAGAATAAGCGATGAGATGGGCAAGGAAGCAGAAAGACTGGCGTTCGCTATTGCTGAGAAGCTTGATGTAGTAGGGCTGATTGCCGTTGAAATGTTTGCCCAGTCGAGCGGAGAGCTGTACGTCAATGAGCTTGCACCAAGACCTCATAATAGCGGCCACTATACGATGGAAGCATGCCGCACCTCGCAATTTGAGCAGCATGTTCGAGCAGTTTGCGGATTGCCGCTGGGCGATACGACGTTAATGTCGCCGGTTGTGATGGTTAATGTGCTCGGTCAGCATGTCGAGCCGCTGTTGGACAGAATCAGCAAGCCGGATGAGGCTGCAGCAGCATTAGGCGTTGCGCCTAAGCTTCATCTATATGGCAAGAAAGACGCCGTTCATAATCGTAAAATGGGGCATGTCAACGTTCTGGCTGACACCGTTGATGCAGCACTGGGCTGGATTGACGAAACCAAGCTTTGGGAATAGCCGAGCTTTAGCGGCCAAGTGGAAGGGCAGCTTATTTCATGTAATCGCGCCTTCTTCGTTAAAGGAAAGGACGGCGACAGCCGTTCACCTTGCATTACTTTCTTTTATAGTATACCGGTTTTAATCGTTCCCAAGTGAGCGATCAAGATATATTAAAACAACATTCAGGAGGCTATTATGAAAGCTACAGTTTATGTCACTATTAAGCAAAACGTATTGGATCCGCAAGGTGCAGCCGTACAAGGCGCTCTACATTCTATGGGATTTGCTGAGGTAGCAAAGCTTCGCATTGGAAAATATATGGAGCTTGAGCTGGATACGAATGACCGTGCAGAAGCTGAAGCGCGCGTCAAAGCTATGTGTGAAAAGCTGCTTGCCAACACTGTAGTTGAAGATTACCGTTATGAACTGGAGGGGTAAGACAATGAAGTTTGCGGTACTCGTGTTTCCTGGATCGAATTGCGATATAGACTGCTACAAGGCAGTAGAGGCAATCGGCGAGCAGGTCGATTATGTATGGCATACAACGACAGATTTGTCCGCATATGATGCAATTATTGTACCTGGCGGATTTTCATATGGCGACTACTTGCGCTGCGGTGCGATTGCCCGTTTTGCAGGTGTCATGAATGAAGTGAAAAAAGCTGCCGAGCAAGGCAAATATATTCTCGGTATTTGCAATGGATTTCAAATTCTTACAGAAGCAGGACTATTGCCAGGTGCGTTAATTCGCAACACTGGACTTAAATTCCGCTGCCATCAAACGCCGCTTGTTGTTGCAAACAGCAATACCGCTTTTACTAGCGAGTATGCGGAAGGCGAGCAGCTGATGATTCCAATCGCGCATGGTGAAGGCAACTACTACTGTGACGATGCAACGCTTGCTGAGCTGCAGGCTAATAATCAAATTGTGTTCCGCTATGCAAATGGCACAAACCCTAACGGTTCTGTGGACGATATAGCTGGAATTATGAATAAAGCTGGAAATGTTGTAGGTATGATGCCTCACCCTGAGCGTGCGATGGATGCATTGCTTGGTTCAGCCGACGGCAAACGTATGTTTACATCGATTCTGAAAGCATGGAGGGAACAACATGGCACAGCAATTAACGGCTAAGGAGCCTACAGTAGAACAAATCGCAGATGAGCGCATTTACAGACAGTTTGGCGTTACAGATCAAGAATATGATCTGATTTGCGGCTTTTTGGGACGCAAGCCAAACTATACAGAGATCGGCGTATTTAGCGTAATGTGGTCGGAGCATTGCTCCTACAAGACCTCCAAGCCAATCCTTAAGAAGTTCCCGATCACTGGCGAGCGCGTGCTTATGGGCCCAGGCGAAGGCGCTGGTATCGTGGATATCGGCGACAATCAAGCAGTTGTTTTCAAAATCGAATCGCATAACCACCCTTCAGCGGTAGAACCTTATCAAGGCGCTGCAACAGGTGTTGGCGGCATTATCCGTGACATTTTCTCGATGGGTGCACGTCCGATTGCATTGCTTAACAGCCTTCGCTTCGGAAACCTTGAGAATGAGCGCGTAAAATATTTGTTCGAAAATGTAGTTGGCGGTATTGCTGGCTACGGCAATTGCATTGGCATCCCGACGGTTGCCGGCGAGGTTATGTTTAATGAAAGCTATGAAGGAAACCCGCTTGTTAATGCGATGTGCGTAGGCTTGATCGATCATGACAAAATCCAGCGCGGCGTAGCAAAAGGGGTAGGCAATCCTGTATTTTATGTAGGTCCTGCAACTGGACGCGACGGTATTCACGGCGCAACCTTCTCCTCTGTTGAGCTGTCTGAGGAATCCGAGAAAAACCGTACAGCCGTACAGGTTGGCGATCCATTTATGGAAAAGCTCGTGATGGAAGCTACGCTTGAGCTTATCAACTCCGGCATCGTGCTTGGTATTCAGGATATGGGCGCGGCGGGCCTTACTTGCTCCAGTGCAGAAATGGCAGCTAAAGCAGGCAACGGCCTAGAGCTTTATTTGGATGAAGTGCCTCAGCGCGAGCTGGGTATGACCGCTTACGAAATGATGCTTTCCGAATCGCAGGAGCGTATGCTATTCGTAATCGAGCCGCAGCATGAAGCGCAGGCTAGAGAAATTTTTGATCGTTGGGGCATTATTTGTGCCAAAGTTGGAAAAGTAACAGATGACGGACGTTTGCGTATTTTCCACAAGGGCGAGGAAGTAGCGGATATGCCGGTTAAAGCATTGGTAGATGATTGCCCGGTGTACAATAACCCTTCTGCTGAGCCTGCTTATTACAGCGAAAACGGCAAGCTGGACAGCTCCGATTTTGCAGAAATTACAGACTTGAACAAAGCGCTTGAGCAGGTGCTTGCTTCTCCTACAGTAGCGAGCAAGGAATGGGTCTACAATCAATACGATTATATGGTGCGCACAGCGACAGCCGTTCAACCGGGCTCTGATGCAGCAGTTGTATTGGTAGACGGAACACGCAAAGCGCTGGCCATGACAACAGATTGCAATGGCCGCTATGTTTACCTTGATCCAGAGGTTGGCGGACGCATTGCAGTGGCGGAAGCTGCCCGCAACATCGTTTGTTCAGGAGCAGAGCCGCTTGCGATTACAGATAACTTGAACTTCGGAAATCCTGAGAAGCCGGAAGTATTCTGGCAGCTTGAAAAAGCAGCGGACGGAATTTCTGAAGCTTGTGTAACTCTAAACACGCCGGTTATCGGCGGTAACGTAAGCTTGTACAATGAAAATGCAGAGGGCGCGATTTTCCCAACACCGGTTATCGGTATGGTCGGCCTGATGCAAGATATTGATCATATTACTACGCAGGGCTTTAAAGCAGAGGGCGATGTTGTCATCCTGCTTGGCGAGACTAAAGCTGAGTTTGGCGGCAGCGAGCTGCAGTATGTGCTTGACGGCAAAATTTCAGGACGCCCGCCTGTCATTGATCTGGCAGTAGAGAAAAAGACACAGGATGCTGTGCTTGCAGCAATTAAGCAAGGGCTTGTCGCATCCGCGCATGACCTCGCAGAAGGCGGCCTTGCGGTTGCAATCGCAGAGTCTAGCATGAGCGGCGGCATCGGCGCACAAATCGAGCTGCAAAGCGAGCTTCGTGCGGACCATCTTCTATTCAGCGAATCGCAATCCCGTATTCTGCTTTCGGCTAAACCAGACAAGGCAGCAGCTTTGCAAGCATTGCTTGCTGAGCAAGGTGTTGTCCATGCACAAATCGGTACAGTAACAGGCAAAGATGTAGCTATTAAAGTGAACGGCAAATCTGCAATTCAATCTTCCGTACAACAACTCGAGAAGGTTTGGAAGGATGCGATTCCATGTCTGATGAAGTAATTCAACAGACGCCGCTTTGGACTGGGGATCATTATAACGAAGGCATAGGCCGTGACGATATTTTTGATAAGTTAAGAGAAGAATGCGGTGTGTTCGGGATATTTAATATCCCGGACGCCAGCAATCTTTCCTACTATGCCCTTCATGCTCTGCAGCATCGCGGCGAAGAAAGCACAGGAATATGTACTGTTGACACAACGGATCATAACAAATTCCATTATCATCGCGGACTTGGACTTGTCAAGGAAGTGTTCGACAAGGAAAAGCTTGAGGTGCTACAGGGAGACCGGGCTATTGGCCATGTTCGATATCCAAGCTCGGGAGAAGAAGATGCAGCTGGAAATGCACAACCGCTTATTTTCCGCTATCGCGACGGTGATCTTGCCGTAGCTGCGAACGGAAGCATTATCAATGCACCTGAAATTCGTGAGGAATTGGAGCGTTCTGGCTCTATTTTTCAAACGACTAGTGATACGGAAGTTATCGCACATCTGATAGCCCGTTCCACCGAAGATTTCGAGACCGCTGCAAAACAAGCTTTGCAAAAGCTTAATGGCGGCTTTGCAGTACTCCTTATGACGAATGACAAGCTGATTGCGGCTACTGACCAGCATGGCTTGCGCCCGCTCGTAATGGGCAAAATCGGAGACGGCTATGTGCTGTCCTCGGAAACATGCGCTTTTGAAACAATTGGCGCCGAATATGTGCGCGACATTGAGCCGGGCGAGCTGCTCGTGCTTGAAGCGGACGGCTTTCGTGAGGAGCAATTTGCTCCATCTGCTCGCCGAGCGATGTGCGCAATGGAATATATTTATTTTGCAAGACCGGATAGCGACATTAGCGGTATTAATGTTCACTCCGCACGTAAACGGATGGGCCGCGAGCTGGCGATTGAATCGTTCGTCGATGCCGATATCGTTACGGGAGTTCCAGACTCCAGTATTTCTGCTGCAATTGGCTATGCGGAAGAGACTGGCATTCCTTATGAGCTGGGCTTGATCAAAAATAAATATACTGGCAGAACGTTCATTCAGCCCTCCCAATCGCTGCGCGAAAAAGGTGTTAAAATGAAGCTGTCTGCTGTCCGCAAGGTGGTTGAAGGCAAGCGCGTTGTTATGATCGATGACTCCATCGTTCGCGGCACAACGTCGCTGCGTATCGTCAATTTGCTGCGTGAAGCGGGTGCGACAGAGGTGCATGTACGCATTACATCCCCTCCATTCAAAAACCCTTGCTTCTATGGCATCGATACGCCGGATCGCAAGGATCTGATCGCGTCCAGGCTTTCTATCGAAGAAATTAGAAAAGAAATTAACGCCGATTCTCTTGAATTTTTGACGCACAAAGGCTATATAGAGGCTGTTGGCGGCAATGATGGAGCATTCAATCGCGGCATGTGCATGGCTTGCTTTGACAACGATTATCCAACTCCAGTCAAAGATCATTTGAATAAAAGCAGCTAAGGCTGCCCGATTGTAAGAGGCTATAAAATATGGAATGAGGATGCTGTTGATTTATAGTGCGGTTTCGGCTTGGTTTGCTTGATTGCGAGCAGCCCCCTATGAATCAACAGCGCCATTAGCTAATGTGCAGGATGAAGGAGTGGGTGGAACGTGTCAGAAGCGTACAAGAAGGCTGGCGTAGACATTGCTGCGGGCAATGAAGCAGTAGAACGTATGAAAAAGCATGTAAAAAGAACATATCGTCCTGAGGTGCTGGCAGAGCTGGGAGGCTTTGGCGGCTTATTCAGCTTGAATAAGGATAAATATGAGGAGCCTGTGCTTGTATCCGGAACAGACGGGATCGGCACGAAGCTGAAGCTGGCTTTTGCAATGGACAAGCATGATACGATCGGTATCGACGCCGTTGCGATGTGCGTGAACGATATTATCGTACAGGGTGCTGAGCCATTGTTTTTCCTCGACTATTTGGCATGCGACAAAGTTATTCCCGAGAAGATTGAAGCGATCGTAAAAGGCATCGCTGAAGGCTGCGTGCAGGCCGGTTGCTCGCTAATCGGCGGAGAAACTGCTGAAATGCCAGGCATGTATGCAGAAGGCGAATATGATATCGCCGGCTTTACGGTTGGTATTGTAGATAAGAAGAAAATGATCGATGGCTCAACCATTGCTGCTGGAGATGCAGTTATTGGTTTTGCATCAAGCGGTATTCACAGCAACGGCTTCTCTCTCGTTCGCCGTTTGCTGCTGGAAGAGGCGGGACTTAGCTTGAATGATGAGCTTGCAGAGCTTGGCGGAGCTAAGCTTGGCGATGTGCTGATCGAGCCTACACGTATTTATGTAAAATCCGCTTTGAAGCTGATCGAGCAAGTGAATGTAAAAGGAATGGCGCATATTACAGGCGGCGGCTTTATTGAAAATATTCCGCGTATGCTTCCCGATAACGTCAATGTAGATATTCAGTACGGCTCTTGGCCAATTTTGCCGATCTTTGATTTGATGCAGCAAAAAGGCTCCATTACGAATCGTGATATGTTCACGACCTTCAACATGGGCATAGGCCTCGTTATTGTTGTGCCGGCAGATCAAGCTGAAACGGCACTCAGCATCGCAGCAGAGCTAGGCGAGCAGGCTTACCGTATCGGAACGGTTACGGAAGGAAGCCGCATCGTTACCTTTACAGGAGCGGAAGTATAATGACTCGCAAGCTGCGCATCGCTGTATTTGCATCTGGACAAGGAAGCAACTTTCAAGCGATAGCTGATGCAGTGAGTAACAAGAAGCTCGATGTATCCATCGAGCTTCTTGTTTGTGACAAGCCCGCCGCTCCGGTAGTGGAGCGCGCGCGCCGGAGCGGAGTGGATACGTTCCTATTCACTCCGAAGGAATATAGCTCGCGCGAAGCCTACGAAGCTGAGATTTTGGCGGAGCTGCAGAAGCGTGAAGTAGATTTAATCGTGCTTGCAGGCTATATGCGCATTATTACTTCTATATTAGTAGAGCCTTATTACGGTAAAATGATTAACATTCATCCTTCGCTGCTGCCATCCTTTCCAGGCGTCAACGCGATGGGGCAGGCGCTCGACTATGGAGTGAAGCTTACAGGCGTAACGGTGCATTATGTAGATGGCGGCATGGACAGCGGCCCGATTATTGCACAGCGGGCTGTAGAAGTGCGCGGCGGTGAAACAGAGGAAAGCCTGGCAGAGCGCATTCATGCTGTCGAGCAGCAGCTTTATCCGGCCGTCATTGGACAGATCGCGGCTGGCAAAGTAACGTTGGATGGAAGACAAGTTGTAATAGAGGAGTAGGTTTTAAATACAAGGAGGGTATTGTAATGGCAATTCGGAGAGCGCTTATTAGCGTATCGGACAAAACAGGCATTGTTGAATTTTCTCGCGAGCTTGCTAATGCAGGCGTACAGCTTATTTCTACGGGTGGAACTTTTAGTTTGTTGCAAAAAGAGGGCGTTCCTGTCATCGGTATTTCTGATGTAACAGGCTTCCCTGAAATTCTTGACGGCCGCGTTAAAACGCTGCATCCTGCCGTACACAGCGGACTGCTTGCTGTACGTGATAATGAGGAGCATCAAAAGTCGATGCAGGAGCTTGGCATGGACTATATTGATCTTGTTATTGTAAATTTGTATCCGTTCAAGGAAACGATCTCCAAGCCGGATGTATCCTATGAGGATGCTATCGAGAATATCGATATCGGCGGTCCGACGATGCTGCGTTCTGCGGCAAAAAATCATGCCTTTGTTACTGTAGTGGTAGACGCAGGCGACTATGGCACGGTGCTTGAGGAAGTTAAAGCGGGCGGCGATACTACGCTGGAAACTCGCAAAAAGCTTGCTGCGAAGGTGTTCCGTCACACTGCTTCGTACGACTCCTTGATTTCCGATTACTTGTCCAAGCAGGTTGGCGAGCCTTTGCCAGAATCGTACACCGTTACTTACGAAAAAGTGCAGGATTTGCGCTACGGTGAAAACCCGCATCAGCAGGCGGCATTTTATCGCAAGCCGCTAGCAACCTCCGGCAACATTACAACTGCGGAGCAGCTGCACGGCAAGGAGCTTTCCTACAATAATATTAGTGACGCTAACGCAGCACTTGCGATTCTTAAAGAATTCGACGAGCCAGCTGTTGTAGCTGTGAAGCATATGAACCCTTGCGGCGTAGGTATAGGCGCAACGATTCATGAAGCGTATGAGAAAGCTTATGCGGCTGATCCGACTTCTATTTTTGGCGGTATTGTAGCGGCTAATCGTGTCATTGATGCGGATACGGCTGAGCTTCTCGGCAGCATTTTCCTGGAAATCATTATCGCGCCAGATTTCACTCCGGCAGCGCTCGATATTTTAACGAAGAAGAAAAATATCCGTTTGATGAAGCTGGGCGAGCAGGCGGCAGCTGGCGAGCGCCAGGCAGAATGGCTCGTTACGTCTGTTGAAGGCGGCATGCTTGTACAGCAAAGCGACGTTCACAGCGTGACAGAGGCAGATCTTGAATTTGTAACAGACCGCAAGCCGACTGAGGAAGAAATGAAGCAGTTATTGTTTGGCTGGAAGGTTGTCAAGCATGTGAAATCCAATGCGATTTTGCTGGCTAAAAATAATATGACGATCGGCGTTGGCGCTGGTCAAATGAATCGTGTAGGCGCTGCTCGCATTGCAATTGAGCAGGCTGGCGAACTGGCGCAAGGCTCTGCGCTTGCTTCAGATGCTTTCTTCCCTATGGGCGATACGGTAGAGCTTGCGGCAAAAGCAGGCATTACTGCGATTATTCAGCCGGGCGGCTCCATCAAGGATGAAGAGTCTATCGCAGCGGCAAATGCGAACAATATAGCGATGGTGTTCACCCGTGTACGCCATTTCAAGCACTAAGACCGATTTTACATCCATTCTGATCTAATTACTGTTGCAAGCTTGCTGCTATGCAGGTAATCTAGTAATAACAGCAAACAAGCCGTGATGCTTGTATTTATGGATCGCTTGAATAACTAGGGGGTAGCAGGATGCGTATTATGGTAGTAGGCGGCGGCGGCCGTGAGCATGCAATCGTATGGGCTTTGAAAAAAAGCGAGAAGGTAAAAGAAATTTTTTGTGCACCGGGCAATGCCGGTATTGCACAGCTGGCGGAGTGCGTTCCGATTAGCGTAATGGAGTTCGATGAACTGATCTCTTTTGCCAAGGATGCCTATATCGATTTAGTTATAGTTGGACCGGATGATCCGCTTGCTGCAGGCTTAGTGGATGCATTCGAGGCGGCAGGCATTCCAGCCTATGGCCCGAGCAAGGCTGCGGCCGAAATTGAAGGCAGCAAAATTTTTATGAAAGATTTGCTGAAGAAATATAATATTCCCACGGCGGCGTATGAGACGTTTACCGATTATGAATCAGCGCTTTCGTATTTGCGTGAACAAACTGCGCCGATCGTTATTAAGGCAGACGGCCTTGCAGCGGGCAAGGGCGTTACGGTAGCTTTGACTATGGAAGAAGCGGAGAAAGCGCTCCGTGAAGCGATGGTTGATAAAGTGTTCGGCGATGCCGGCAATCAAATTGTAATTGAAGAGTTTTTGCAGGGGCAGGAAATGTCGATTCTTGCGTTTGTTGACGGCGAAACGGTTCGCGCCATGGTGCCGGCTCAGGATCATAAGCCTATTTTTGACGGTGATAAGGGACCGAATACAGGCGGAATGGGCACCTATACTCCGCTGCCGCATATTGATCCTGCAATCGTGCAGCAGTCTATTGATACGATTATTATTCCGACAGCCAAGGCCATGGTAAGCGAAGGCCGTCCTTTCCGCGGTGTTCTTTTCGCAGGGCTGATGATTACGAAAGACGGTCCTAAGACGATCGAGTTCAACGCCCGCTTTGGCGATCCGGAAACACAGGTCGTGCTTCCGCGCCTTGAGACCGATCTTGTAGACATCGTGCTGGCGTCCTTGAACGGCAGGCTCGATCAGCTCGATATTCAGTGGAGCGATGAAGCGGCAGTATGCGTCATTGTGGCATCGGAAGGCTACCCTGGCTCATATCCAAAAGGAAAAGTCATTAGCGGGCTTGAAGCTGCCGAAGCGCAGGGCGCATTGATTTTCCATGCAGGAACAGCCAAACAGGATGATCAAATTGTGACAAGCGGCGGTAGAGTGCTAGGTATTGTAGGCCGCGGCAGAGATATTGCGGAAGCGCGCAATCGCGCTTACGAGGCAGTAGCTGTCATCGATTTTGAAGGCAAGCAGAACCGTACCGATATAGCAGCAAAAGCCCTTGTTTAAAGCAAGCATGAAATAGCTCTAATTATTTCAATTAAAGATAGCCTCTTTGAAGCGCAGTGGACGAAATGCTTCGAAGGGGCTATTTAATTATTTACGCGAATGTTGGTCATGCTCTCTGAATAATTATGAGGTAACACTGGAAAATGTCGAAAACTAGCAACATTATGTTTCAAAAAGACGTTAGTTAGTATAAGTATATAAAAGGTTAAGAAGCTGTCAACTGCACAGCTAGTCTGCTGCAATCATCTTCCTATAATCACCAGCTTTATACGATGGACAAAGAGGTCGCTTGTTGTCGGATGTGTTACTTTTTTGTAACTCTATCGAAATAGGTTTTTAGTATAATGAGTTTAACAGCAAATGTAGAAGGTGATTCAGGTGGAAAATGAAGTAACGCGCAGAAAGCGCGGGTTAGCAGTAGTGATTTTAGCGACGATGGTTTTAATTGTGCTTGTCAGCGGATGTGCTCTGAAGGATACATTCAGCAGCGCAAAAAATGCAAACAAGTTTGGCGAAGGTCCTAACCTGCCGGACAAAGGCACAATTGTAGACCAGCAAGAAGGTAACGGACAGGGCGGTAAAGATTCCGATCATTCCAATGGGGGCAATCAGCCCGGTAAAAATAACGAAGGCGGCTCCTCGAACGGCAGCTCAGGCGGGCAAACCGATCCTGACAAGCAAACCCCGGACGGAGAAGGAGCTGGCAAAGGCGAGCAGCAGCCAGGAGCTGGGGGCGAGCCAGGCAATACTACACCACCGGAAGAGAATCACACAGACGATCCAACCAGTACGAGTAATCCGAATGGCACCGGCAAGCCAGGCGAGCCAGGGTCAACAGCAGAGCCAGACGGCAAGGATCCAGATAAAGCTGGCGAAACAGGCAGCGGCAAGGACGGCAAGCTTCCTAATGTAGGCAGCGATAAGCCGAATCAGCCGGATAATAAGAAAAAAGTAATAGCTTTAACTTTTGACGATGGACCAGATATTAAATATACTCCTGCCATATTGGATACACTTAAGGAAAAAGGCGTTAAAGCTACATTCTTCGTTGTTGGCTCCCAAGTTGAAAAGTATCCGGATATTATGAAAAGAATTGTAGAGGAAGGCCATGCATTAGGCAATCATTCATTCGGTCATAAAGATTTAACCAAGCTTAACAAGACACAAATTCTTAATCAGATTGAATCGACGGATAAAGCAATTAAAGCCGCAATCGGCTTCTACCCAAAAGCTTTCAGGGCTCCGTACGGCGCTCTAAATGCGCAAGTTAAAAAGGTGCTGGAGGAAAAAGGCCGGTATCATGTCGGCTGGTCGGTAGATACGAGAGACTGGGCAGGCACGCCAATTGACGAAATGAGAGAAAATATTAAAACAAATTCTAAAGATAAAGGCATTATACTTATGCATTCATTCGGCGGTAAACATATTCAAAATACGGTAGATATGCTTGCGGATGTTATTGATGATTTAGAGAAGCTGGGCTATTCCTTTGTTACGACGGATGAGTTAAAGTAACAGAGTATGATGATGACAGCAGGGAGAGGAGAGACGTTTGTTGTACGATAAAGATCAACGCTATACTGGCTTTGCCATGCCGTTCGTGCTGCGAACGGCTCTTCTCTTTTTAATTGCTTTGCTATCGCTTATCGTTACGGGCTGCCGCTATACTTCCGCACCTGCGGATTTGCTGCAAAAGCCCTCAATATCCAAGGATCAGCAGGAAATAATCGCAGCCCTGCAGAAGGCGATGCCGAAGTACAGCGTGCTGATGCTGCCTTTTCGCGATGATTCCAAGGAAGCGATCCGGCTCATTGATGTCAACGGCGACGGAGAAGAGGAAGCGGTCGTCACTTATTATAATGAGTTCAATATTCCCGAGCTGCTTATACTAAAAAAATCAGGCGACAGCTGGAAGCCTTGGGTCGTTATAGAACAGCCGACTGCTCGCGGAATGGAATGGCTGAAGTTTGTTGATTTGAATAATGACGGCCATCTTGAGCTGCTTGTCGGATGGGTCGGCTCATTTGAGAGCCCTAATACACTGGAGCTGTATTCGTTCCAGACAAAAGGGGAACGGAATCAGAAGGGCAGCATGTCGATTAAACCGATTGAAGCGATCCCGTATTCCTATGCAGAAACGGGCATGCTTGGCGATAACGGCGAGACGATGCTAGCTGTCGTAACGGAGCAAGGGTCCAAGCAGCTTGAAGAAAGCAGCAGCTATCAGCTTGTGTTATATGAATGGAAGGGCGGGACGATTAGGCCCAAGGCGCGCCTAGCTCTTAATAATACAGTAAATAATTATGATCATATGCTTATCGGCAATATATCTGAGCAGCAAAAAGGAATCGTAGTGGAGGGTTCCTACGGCGCGCATGGCACGTATACGACGATGCTGCTGTGGGATGGCAGCACGCTTGACATCATATATCCGAATGAACGTTTAGGACAGGATGGAATAAGCTTAACGACTGTTTTTAGCGAAGACTTCAACGGGGATGGCATTGTTGAGCTGCAAATCAAGAAGGAGACTCCTGACAGCAAGGGGCTGCCCTATTCTGATACAAGCTTTACTACCTATTGGCAGCAATGGAACGGCAAGCATTTTGTGACGAAAGGCGAGCAGCTGCTTGATTACAGTTATGGCTACAAGCTGGATATACCGGATTCATGGCGAGGACGATATACATGGGAATATGGCAGTAATGAGTACGAGGCTGCCGTATTTTATTACTGGAATGAGCAATCCGAACAAAAGTCAGAGCTTGCAACCTTGTATGCAATTCCGCAAAAAATATGGAGCACCCATGACCAGGAATGGAAGGAAGAGGGCAGAAACTATCGCACCGTTATGATCGATAGCGGCAATGTGTATGCCATCTCTTTTGTTTCCAGTATTCCGCCGCAATTGCAGCAAATAGATCGGCAAATAGTTGAGGAAATGCTTAAAGTTGAAATAAACTTCTCCTCATATATAAGCGCGCTGGATTAAGGGATGTTGAGATGGAGGGAAACAAATGCGAATTTTACTGCTTGAGGACGAGGAAGCGATTCGTGGTTTTATAAAAATTAACTTAAAACGCAATGATATGGAAGTAGTGGAAGCGCAGACGGGAGAAGCAGCTTTGCATGAAGCCCTCCATAACGGACCGTTTGATATTGCGCTGCTTGACGTCATGCTGCCAACGATAAGCGGCTTTGAAGTATGCGAGCAGCTGCGGGAGCTTTTTCCGCGCATGGGCATCATTATGCTGACGGCCAAGTCGCAGGAAGAGGACAAAATTTACGGGCTTGAGCTTGGGGCGGATGACTATGTGCAGAAGCCGTTCAGCCCGGGCGAGCTGATTGCACGCATCAAATCGTTACGCCGCAGAATGATGGCTGATATGGATCACAGCTACAAGCAAAAGCAGTTGGAGCAGGAAAATGAGCCTGAGAAGCAGGACAAGCAGTCAGCGGCGGCATATACTGCCGATGAGCTTATAAGCGGTGCATTCCGGTTGTCGATGCTGGAGCGGCGGCTTTGGAAGGACAATCAGGAAATCATATTAACACCGACAGAATGGTCGCTCGTTAAGCTGCTGATGGAGCGTGAAGGCGAAAGCATAAGCAGAGATTTTATTTTAACGGAAGTATGGGGAAGATATTATGTGGGCGATTTGAAAGTGGTCGATGTAAATATTCGCCGCATCAGACAGAAGCTGGAGCGTGATCCCTCTGCGCCGACTATTATTGAAACTGTTTGGGGCTTTGGCTATCGCTGGCAACGGAGCGAGTCGCAATGAAAAGTATTCAGACTAGAATGGTATGGAGCTTCCTGCTATTAATTGTGCTGGTAGTAGGTGTGCTCGGTTCCGTTTTTGCCGCTTTAATATGGAATTATTACTATGGCGGCTCCCAAAGCTCGGTTAAGCAAAGAGCAGAATCGACAGCTGCGCTTCATGGCCGCTCTTTATCTTCCCTAACCCTATATGGGCAAGCTGATTATATGCTGCAAAATTTGTCTGACAGCGGGACGACGAGAGTGCAGCTGCTTGATCATACTGGCCAGATTAGAATAGATTCAGACGGCTTTGCGCCGGAATATCGTTATAGAACTGCTGATGTAATGAACGCTTTGGCAGGGCAAACGAGTGACTGGAGCGGATTGGACCCTTATTATGGTGAGCGGGTTGTAGCCGTTACGATTCCGATCTGGAACGAATCTCGCATCGTATCGATGCTGCGATATTCCTCTTCTCTGCAGGAAGTAGACCGCATGGTTCAATCGCTCATTCAAATGGCTGCTATTGTTGGGATTGCCGTTATATTATTGTTTCTGGGACTTAGCTTATTTTTGGCGCAGCGTATTGTAAAGCCGATTCGGGAATTGACACGGGCTGCGCGCTATATGTCTGATGGGGACTGGACAAGAAGGGCGCTCAAACGCAGTGATGACGAGATTGGGCAGCTTGCGGAAACGTTTAACACGATGGTAAGCGAGCTTAACAAAAGAGAGCGTATGAAAAATGATTTTATATCTTCAATTTCCCATGAGTTAAGAACGCCTTTGACTTCCATCAAGGGCTGGAGCGAAACTTTAAATGAAGGCAGTTCGGAAGCTTCTCAGGAAGAGGTCAAGCTGGGCTTGTCCATAATTACGAAAGAAACAGAGAGATTATCCGGGCTTGTTGAGGATTTACTGGATTTCTCCAAATTATCGGCACGCACCTTGCAGCTGTACACCGAAATTCTTCAATTGAACGGGATTGTAAAGGAAAGCGTACAACAGCTTATTGTTCGTGAGGATAGAACAGAGGTTAAATTAATTGATTCCTATAGCGACGAGGAAATATGGGTGCGGGTCGACGCTAATCGCTTCAAGCAGGTCATGATTAATTTATTGGACAATGCTTTTAAGTTTACGCTGCCAGGCGGGCTGATCCGTGTAACAACGAAGCTTGCGGATGGCAAAGCTGTTATTATCGTATCCGACACCGGAACGGGCATTGACGAGCAGCATATGCCGCATATTTTGGAGCGATTTTACAAAGGCAGCGCTGTGCAAGGCGGTTCAGGGCTGGGGCTGGCTATTTCCAAAGAAATCATTGAACTGCATGGAGGCTCGATTCATATTGCCAGTGAAAAAGGTGTAGGAACGACGGTAACTTTAACACTTCCGCAGGCGCTGCAGAACTAGGACTGTTAATTTTTCCAGAAAATTTCGTTGCGCTTAATGATTACGTATACGATAGCGATAATTGCACCGATAATGAGCAGCACATTTCCTATTTTGGCTTGCAGCCATTCTAGCCAGACAGGCATAAAAAACACTCCTTATCCTTGATGATTTTATTTGCAGCTTTATTATTAAGGTGTTCGAAGTAGTGTTTTTTATGCCTGTTAAACATTGCATGCTGTTGTAAACAACAAGTATTAGGGGACAGTGAAAGCATTGATTTTGATTGGCATTGGAGATGCGATTAAGTCCGCCTTTGCAGGTTTGCAACAGCAGATCATTTTTGAAAACGGGGCATTTTAACGAGTGATGATGCAAAAGTACAGTATTTTTTTATTCAAATAACGAAATATAGTAAAGTCCTGCTAAAACAGGGTGTTGAAAAACTGTGCTCGAGAGGCTGTCCATTTGTAACGAATCCTCAAGACGCTATTTCGCATAAAATGTACCTTTTGAAATTCTTACGAATCTTAGCGGTGCTAGCGGTCGGAATCCCAATCTTGATCGCAGTGGCACCCCTTTCGATTGCTTATTGCTTATCCACAATTAATCGACTGTCTCCTACGATTCGTTACATTTTCAAAATTAATCGACAGCCCTCTACGAACTATTGACAATAAATAAAAGAGGATGATATGATTGACTTAATTCAAACTAAACCAATCGGAATTATTATGATGATATAGATGAACGCATCCGAGTAGGAGGAGTTATTTTGGAAAAAGCATTAACGCTGCGCCATAACGGAATCGAGCTGGCTGCTACCTTGCATTATCCGCATGGCTGCGAAAATGACAGCAAGAAACAGGCTATCATTATTTGCCATGGCTTTGTAGGAAGCCGGATTGGCGTCGACCGCTTATTTGTCAAAACAGCAAGAGTACTTGCTGCTGCCGGCTCTTATGTGATCCGGTTTGATTATGGCGGCTGCGGCGAGAGCAGCGGCGACTATGGCGCGCTCGGCTTTGAAGAAATGATTAACCAAACAAGAACGGTAATCGACTATATAGCTAGCATGGAAATGGTTGATCTCGGCCGCATAGTCCTGCTAGGTCATAGCCTCGGCGGAGCAGCAGCACTTTTGACAGCCGTGCGCGACAAACGTGTGAAGCGTCTAATATTATGGTCACCGGTAGGTTATCCGTTTAATGATATCATCCATATTGTAGGCCGGAAAAAGTATGATGAGGCTGTAACGAAAGGAAGCACAGATTATTTAGGCTACACGCTGCAGCCTGTATTTTTTGAATCGCTCATGCAGCATCAGCCATTTCAGGCGGCATCGAAGTTTACTGGCGATGTGCTGCTCGTACATGGCACCAGCGACGACTGTATTCCAGTCGATTACAGCTTTCTGTATCAAAAGGTGTTTTGGACGAGAAGCGAGGGACTGTGCGACAAAGAGATTCTTTTTCAAGGCACTCACACTTATTCTAGCCGCGAGCAGCAAAATGAAGCGATTGAAATTACGAGCAAGTGGCTTGGCAATTTGGATCAGCGGCAAAAGCAGTGGCTGGATTGGAGTATATAATAGAGGAAACGCTTAAAGCTCGTGTCTATACAGGCACGGGCTTTGAGCTTGTTAAGGCAGCTATCCCTTTCGTAGAAAGTGCCTAGCTGGTCAGTCGTTCCGCTAATGCACTGAAATCCCAGTTTAGACGCAGCAAAGTGACAGACGTTCCGTTATTGGTCGATAAATCGCTGAAAAAGCCTCGTTTTTAGTCGATTAGCGGAATGTGTGGCCACGAAACTTAAAAAAAGGCCGTTTTAAGCTAAATAGCGGAACGTGTGACCAAATCGATCGCTGAAAATTTGCCCCCTGTTGCAATCAGTAACGAATCAGTAACGAATCAGTAACGAATCAGTAACGATTAGGAGACGTCAATTAAACAGGAGTCATCAATTAAATTTGAAAAATTAAAAAAGTATAAGGTTTGCGCTTTTCCTATCATTTTGTCGAGACATCTCGATATATATATGTTTAAATAATAGGTAGGAATATACAGAAGGGCAAGGTGCTGATGGACAAAAAAACAATATGGATTAGAGCAGCGATGCTGCTGATGGTCATCATGCTTAGCTTGACAGCTTGCGGAGGAGGCGATGGGAAACAGCAGCCGCCTGAAGAGACGCCAACGCAGACGCCAAGTGAAGAACCGACATTGCCAACGCAGGTCCCGGTTACATTTTCCGCGCCTTATACAGGCCTGCCTCACGAGGTAGAGCCGGTTAATCGTCCCATTGCGGTTATGGTTAACAATTTTTCAGCAGCCAGGCCGCAGTCAGGCTTAACGAATGCCGATGTTGTGTGGGAAGTGCTGGCTGAAGGCGGAATAACGAGACTCATCGCTATTTTTCAAAGTACAGATGCGTTGACTGACACGATTGGGCCAATTAGAAGCAATAGGCCTTATTTGATTGACGTAGCAGATAGCTACAAGGCGGTGATGTCTCATGCGGGCGCAAGTCCGGAAGGCTATGGTATTTTGCAAAAGCAAAAGAAGCCTTATTTGGACGAAATCTCAAATGCAGGCCCCTATTACTGGAGAAGCAAGGATCGCAAGGCACCTCACAATCTATACTCGAATCTGGAAAAGCTGCGTGAGGGAGCAGCAAAAAGAGGCTATGACAATGACAAGCCGCAAATTGCCTACACCTTTACTGAAGCAGGCTCAGTTGCAAGCGACCCGCTGGCTAAAACTGCGGAGCAGCTATCATTTATTTTTACATTGAAAAATTATAAGGTAGGCTATCAATATGATGCAAGTACCAGCGTTTACAAAAGAACGATTAATGGAGAGCCGCATATTGATAAAAATAATGATCAGCAGCTATCGGCTACTAACCTGATTATATTTGAGACCGCGCATAAAACGCTTGATAATGAAGGAAGATTGTCTGTAGATTTGACAAAGGGCGGAAAGGCGCTGTTGTTTCAAAAAGGTAAGGTGATGGAAGCCGAATGGGTAAGAGCGAGCGATGGCATGCTGCGCTGGGTTAAGGACGGTAAAGAGCTGGAGCTTATACCGGGTAAAACGTTCATACATATCGTTCCAAGCAAAGCATCGTTACTGGATCATATCACGATTGAGCAATCATCTGAGCAGACCTCATAAATTTAAATAAATAAAATGATACAATTAGTGAAACAATATATGCAAATTGACGGCACTTCTTCTAAATTTGAACAAATTATGACGAAGTTAGCCCAATTTGCATTTTTTTTTGAAAGAAATTTGTCATTTTTCACGATATGTTTACATTCCCTTAACAATTGGATTGTAAACTAAATGTTATGAACGTCGTCATTGCCTAAAATGACATCAATACATCCAATTGAAGCAAAGGGGATTACCATGTTTAAGAAAAAAGACATATTTTTTTCTACATTCGAAGAAATGGCGGACACTATCGTAGAAGCTGTGCAATATTTTGCAACTGGAGTTTCAGATTTATCAGATGTAAATGGTTTCGCCAAAAGGATGAAGGAGTACGAAAGCAAGTGTGATGAGTACACACATGCGATCCTGATCGAGCTTAACAAAACCTTTATTACCCCGATCGAGCGTGAGGATATTATGGCGCTCACGACATCATTGGATGATGTGCTTGATGGCATTGAAGCATGCGCGTCAAGATTTGCCATGTACCATATTCAAGAAAAGGACGAGTATATCACGCAATTTGCTGATATTCTTATTCGTTGTGTTGAACAAGTTAAAAATGCAATTGCATTGCTTACCCATAAAAAATTGCTTGCTATGCGCCAGCATTGTATCGCGATCAACGAGCTTGAGAATCAAGCTGATGATTTGCTGCGCGTAAGTGTTACGAAGCTATTTGCTACCGTTACTGATCCGATCGAGCTTATTAAAAGAAAAGAAATTTATGAGCGTTTGGAGCAGACGACCGATTACTGCGAGGATGTTGCTAACACGCTAGAATCGATCATTATGCGTAACAGCTAACAAAGAGAGTAGGAATCGTTCTAATGGATATTTTTATTTTATGTATGGTCGTATTTCTAGCGTTGTCCTTTGATTTTATCAACGGCTTTCATGATACAGCCAATGCGATAGCAACTTCCGTGTCTACAAGAGCTCTGAAGCCGAGAGTAGCGATCCTGATGGCAGCAGTAATGAACTTCCTTGGTGCCGTTACGTTTACAGGCGTTGCCAAAACAATCGGGAGCGGCGTGGCAGACCCTTCCCAGCTCGCACATGGTGAAATTATCGTTATAGCAGCCTTGATCGGAGCCATCGCCTGGAACCTGATTACATGGTGGTTCGGCATTCCGTCCTCCTCCTCGCACGCGCTAATTGGCTCTCTTGCCGGAGCTGTTATTGCGAGTGCGGGTTTTAATGCGGTAAATGGCAGCGGAATTCTTAAAATTTTGGAAGCTTTGCTTATTTCGCCGCTTATCGCCTTTACTGCTGGATTTATTCTAATGTGGATTTTGAAAAAAGTATTGGCTCGCGCCAATCCGCATCAAATCAACAAAGGCTTCCGTTATGGGCAAGTTGTAACCGCGATGTTCCAATCGTTCTCCCATGGTACGAACGACGCGCAGAAGGCTATGGGTATTATCGTATTTGCGCTCGTAGCTGCAGGCGTTCAGGATAATATGGATGTTCCGCTATGGGTTAAATTATCAGCTGCGCTTGCGATGGCATTAGGTACTTCGGTAGGCGGCTGGAAAATTATTAAGACGATGGGTACGAAAATTTTCAAAATCGAGCCAGTGAACGGCTTTGCTGCAGATATGGGCTCGGCGGCTGTTATTATTACAGCGACTATGCTTCATCTTCCAGTAAGTACAACGCATGTTATTACTTCTTCCATTCTCGGTGTCGGCAGCGCGAAGCGCTTCTCAGCCGTGAAGTGGGGCGTAGCCGGACGCATCGTGATTGCATGGGTCATTACGATACCGATCACAGTGGTTATGTCTGCCCTTGTTTACTGGTTAATCTCGGCTATTTTCTTGTAAGAAATACAACATAAACCCCTCAGCATTTATCGAATCGATAGAACTGAGGGGTTATTTTTGAAAGCGCCAGTCCAAAGGACGGCGGAGCCGTTTATCCTTGTGCGCCTGAAAACGCAGCTGCTTCTCCTTGTATTTAAGTAACTCCTTTAAACATTCCTCTTCGTTTTCGATCTTCTTTAGGACATATTCCTTCGACTTTCCGATACATTCTGCTGAAATACAATTGATCGCTAAACCCCACGATAACCGAAATTTGCCGAATCGTCAGATTCGTTTCAAACAACAGCTCCTTCGCTTTATTCAAACGATATTTCACAATGTAATCCTTTGGGGTCGTGCCGATTTGCTGCTTGAAAACTTGAATATACCGGCTGATGCTGAGTCCTGCTATATGGGCGATTTCGGGAATCGTAATCGGCTTATCATAATTGGAATGAATGTAAGTGATCCCAAAGTCGAAATTCGTTTGAGTTTCCAGCTGCCTGCTTGTAAAACGGGACTGTAAATAATTTCGCGAGATCACAGTAAGAATTTGCAGCAGCAGTGATGCGATATATACTTCATATCCGCTTCGCTGCGCGGCAATTTCATTTCTTGCCATATGGAATAAAGGGAGGAGGTCATCGCTGGGTGCTGCGAAAAATATGTTTCGATCGGCTAACTGAAGCTTCTCGAGGAGGCTCTCTATGCCATAGCCTGTGAAATGAATCCAAAGACTTTTGACCGGAGTTTCGTCGCTTAAGCTATAACGCTGCTCTTCTCCAGGCCGGTAAAGGACTGCCGTGCCGCTGGCCAAATCATAATCAATCCCTTTGGAACGGGCCTGGGCTGTTCCCTCTATATGATAGATGAGCAAATAGTCCGTTCTCCCGTGGTCTCGATAGCGTGTATAGCTTGTCTTTTCGAATTCATAATACCCTAGGCAATTGACTTGCATATACTCACTTAAATTAACGACGCCGGCAATGTTGGATTCAGGAATGGGATACAGTCCGAATTGCATGCTTCACCTCGCGAAATGCGTAATTAATCCATATAAATGCTAGATAAAACACTATGATGCAGCCTTATTATAGAATACGCTAGTAAAAAAGTATAGAAGAGGTGTATGAAGGGATATGAAACTTTATCGTTCGACCTTATCGATTCAAGGCGCACCGCTGGAAGGGGAAAATCCGCTTCCTATTTTTAGAAGTCCAGAGCGTAATCGAATAGTTAAAGAGAATGGCTCCCTCACCCCGGCACACAAGGAGATGCTGGGCTATGAGACTGGCGAACGCTTCCTGCCCTATAGGATCCAGGACAGATATACGCGCAAGAAGCGGGAAATGACCCTGCAAACGATCGTAATCGAGAACGAGTTTCTAAAAGCAATTGTATTGCCTGAATATGGCGGAAGATTGTATTCCCTGCTGGACAAGCGCACCAACCGTGAAATTTTATATAAAAACCCAGTGCTGCAGCCGGCCAACCTGGCCATTTTGAACGCATGGTTTTCGGGTGGCATCGAATGGAATATCGGCCAGTTAGGCCATACCTTTACGACCTGCTCTCCTGTTCACGCAGCTAGGCTTACAGACAGCAAAGGAAATGAGTTTTTACGTTTATATGAATATGAGCGTTGTAAAAATGTATTTTGGCATATCGATCTCCATCTTCCTGACGGCTCGGAGCAGCTGCTCGTCTATGTAAGAATTGTGAATGACAACAGCCAATCTGTTCCGATGTACTGGTGGACGAATATCGCGGTAGACGAAACACCTAAGGCTCGGGTTTTTTCATCTACTAAAGAAGTCATTTATATTGATCCGCAAGCAGGCGGCTTTGGAGCAGGCGATTTGCCGATATTGCCGACGGTGTCTGAAACCGATGTTTCTTATCCGATGAACTTTCCGTTTTCCAACGAGTACTTTTTTCAAATTGCTGAAAATGATCCGTCACCTTGGGAATCCATTGTATACGAGGACGGGAGAATGTTCTATGAGCGCTCTACTTCCTTATTACGGTATCGAAAAATGTTTTGCTGGGGCAACCATATAGGCGGAAGACGCTGGGGAGAGTTTTTGGCTGAGCCAGGGCAAGGCGCATATATAGAGCTGCAGGGCGGCTTTTCGCCTACCCAGCTGCATGGAATTGATCAGCCCGCTCATACGGAATGGACATTTACCCAGCTGTTTGGCGTATCGCAGGTAGAGGCGGAGCAGGCGAATCAAAGTGATTGGAACGAGTCTCGTGCCTATGTAGATGAGAAAGTATGCCGTCTTCTTAGTGCGGAGCAAGTAAACGAAGTACACAATGAGCTGCAGTTGTATGCCGAACTAGAGCCGCTAGAAATATTGTTCACGGGATCGGGCTGGGGAGCTTTGGAGCAGCAGCGCCGTGAAAAGCTGGAAGGCCGAAGCGTGCCCAAGGGCTTTCTGTTTGAACGCGCGAGCTTGGATACACCGCAGCAGCCATGGCTGGCATTGCTGGAAACAGGCCGTTTTCCGGATATAGGAGTTGAGGCAGTACCTTCTTCTTGGATGATTCAACAGGAATGGCTGGACTTATTGTCAGAAAGCCTTACTGTCAAAGCTAATGAATCATGGATTGCTTATTTGCATAAGGGTGTGATGCTCTACGAGCAAGGGCTGGAAGATGAGGCAATTCAATCCTGGGAATACTCACTGCAGCTGCAGCCGTCTGCCTGGGCATACCGCAACTTGGCTGTGGCTAGTGAACGCCAAAGGAAAATGCAGCAAGCGGAAGCTTACTATGAAAAAGCTTTGCAGCTTACGGGGCATTTTCCAGATCGGGCGTTTGCGGAGGAATATTTGCGTATTCTCGTCAGCAGCAAGCAGTATGATAAAGCTTGGCAGGTTTATCAGTCTTTGACGGAATCCTTCTCGTCAAGTGAGCGAATTCGAATTATCGTTGGCGAAGCCGCTTTAATGCGGAACGAGCATGATTTTATGAAAAAGCTGTTTGCCTCAGAGTTTGCCATCGTTCGCGAAGGAGAGCTGTCCGTCATTGATCAATGGTATAAGTATCATGCCAAGCAACTGGCGGATGCTCAACAAGTTGAGCTAACAGAGGAGCTCATAGCAGCAGCTGTTGAGCAATTCCCGCCGCCAGCCAATTTAGATTTCCGCATGAGCTAGCATGCAGCTGACCGATCGCGAAGGCGATTCGGTCAGCTTTTTTAAATCCAAATCGGTAAATTCAAAGGAACTGGAAAATTGTATGTGCTTGAAAAATGCAACTTGTTACTTCAAATGCTTTCTATTACTATAGGAAGCAGGGGGGATATTCAGTATGTACAATGTTTCCGGGAAACTTGCACATTTTATTGTTATCGCTTTCATTATGTTGATTGCTGCTGCATGTTCATCTGACTATACACAAAAAGAAGCAGCAGCATCAGAAGCTAAGCCGTCCATCACAGTAGGAATCTATGACAGAGGAAGTATTCCTGAGGGCGAAGGAACGATTGACAATAATCGCTGGACACACTGGATTAACGAGCACAGCCCGGTCAATGTGAAATTTGTGCCCATACCTCGCGGCGAATCTGTTCAAAAATACAAAGTGTTGTTCGCTTCAGGTCATGCACCGGATTTAATTTTGGATTTTGATTCCTCCTTTCTTGCGCAGCTCATTGTAGATGATCAGGTTATTCCGATTGACGAGCTGGTTGAGCAGCACAGCACGATTTACAAGCAGCTGCTGGAGCAGTATCCGCTAGTACGCAGGCTGACTACAGAGCCTGATGGAAAAATGTATCTTATCGCCCAGATTACGGGGCTCAAAACGAATCATTCTTTGCTGATCAGGCAGGACTGGCTTGATGTATTGGGGCTGGAAATGCCGAAAAATGAGCAGGATTTGCTGCAGGTTGTACGCACGTTCACTTTTGATGATCCGGATAGGAACGGCATCGATGATACGTACGGCATTAACTTTACAGGGCTAGGCTCGCTGCTTAACGGAAAAGTTGCGGGAGGAATACGTCCGCTCGATATGATGTTCCGCAATGTGGGCTATATTTTGCAGGATGAGAAGGTCATAAGAGCTTGGGAGCAAGCCGAAGCAGCGCTTGATTACGCCAAGCAGCTATATAATGAAGGGGTGATTGACCCGAATTTTCTGACCGATAAGGACGGGGAAAAGGCAAAGCTAGATTTTGTGAGCGGCAAGCTCGGCATATTCTGGGTTAGCAGCGGCATTGAGGATGCGTATCTGATCCTGCAGGAGCTGCTGGCCCGCAATCCGGAGGCTGATGTCAAAGCAATGCCGCTGCCAAGCGGGCCATATGGCCAGTTCAATCCGCTGGCAAAGGCGCCTGTGCAAATGATAGGCGCGATTAATAAAAATGCTAAAAATCCGGCCGCCGTTATGCAATATTTGGATTTCATGATGACGGAGGAGGTAATGGCTACACTGCGCTTTGGATTAGAGGGAGAGCATTATGTGCGCAATGAAAAGGGCTGCTACCAATTTATCGATCAGGAGAAGTACAATCGAGAGCTCTCGTGGACATTGGATTTGTATATGCCTTCGGCAAGGGTGGTGCTGGGCGAATGCAATTCACTCGCGGCGTCCTTGAATGATGAGTATCCAGCCGACAAGATGTATATCGATATTGAGCGCGAGGGCGAAAGCTACTCGCTGAACCCGGAGAACGAATTTGGCTACCCCATATGGAATTGGCCTACCTTGCCGCAAGAGCTTCAGCTAACAATTATTGAAGGAAGCAAGACGATGTCGGATATTTATCATCATGCGATGGTTACGCCGGATTATTCAGCCGAGGCTGCCATTGCAGACGCCAAAAGCGCGTGGAAAAGGCTTGGCGGTGAGCAGGTTGATCATTATTACTCCAACTGGTTCGCTGACAATGCAGAGCGTGTCTTGATGACCAGCGAATACTACAGTATCCGATAAGGCGGTCCTATGAATCGTAAATGGTTAAATCGTCAGCTCCTGTCGTATGTGCCTATCTTTTTGCTCATGGCACTGTTCATTGCCTATTTATCTTTTTTTACACTGAGTGAAATGTCGAAGCGCTCCTCAGAGCAGGTCAATGAAGTGGCGACAAGCAGGCTGCTGCAGCTCGTTGACTACTCCTTGCAGGAAATCGATAAGCTGATGATTAAGGAAATCAGCGATAATCCGCGCTTGCTGCGCTTTTTCTATGCGGGTGAAGAATCGGCGCTCAAGGAAAGCGAGGCCTCGGAGACGATTCGCAGCTGGACGATTATTAATCCGATGATCCAGTCGGTTTATTTGTACCGGCGCAGTGACGATATTGTACTCACTAATAAAATGCGCATACCGCTGGGGCAATTTTCTGATGCTGAATTTCTGATTCAGCACAGGCAGAGCAAACCAGATAAGCCTTGGATCGGCCCGCGCGATTACATCGGTTCCTCTTTGCAAAGCAGAACAGATAAAGTCGTCTCGCTTGTCAAAGAAGTGCCTTTTATAAATGGCGAGCTGGGCGTGCTTGTAGTCAATGTAAGTACGAATGCAATAGAGGGGCTTTTGAATCCTGGGGATGCGGCACAGGTTAGCTTTGTTGATCTGCTGGCTGAAGACGGGCATCCGATCCATGAACGGAGCGAGGGCCATTCCTTCAAAATATTAACGGAGCAGCAATCCGACTATACAGGCTGGACGATTCGCAGCGGTATCCAATCGGTCAAATGGATCAATTTATCGGAAGGATCTATCGTCGCAACGATTGTGGTCGGTATTCTTTCTATCGTGATTAGCGCAATCTGGTTCGTTTATGTTACAAGGCTGAATTATAAGCCGATCGGCATTATCATGAAGCGGATTACAACTTCTGCGCGCTTTAAGGAAGGCGGTCTCGTTGATCCCAAGCATCATGAGCTGGCGATTATAGATCATGCGCTGGACAAATTAATCCGCCAATCAATCGATTACGAAAAGACGCATGAGGAGGATTTGATTTACCGGAGGAAGGTGTTTTTTCAAGAGGTTCTGCAAGGCGAGAGGATCGTGACCGCGGAAGGGTGGCCGCAAGAAATGAAACGGCTGCAGCTGCCTGAGCACTCTTTGCCTGTTATCGTCATCGCAATAGAAATTGATCAATTTGCTGTCTTTAGCAAGTCCTATGACCATCGTGATCAAAATTTGCTTAAGTTTGCGGTCAGCAATGTCGTCAGAGAGCTGGCGCAATCATTGGAGCTTTATGTGAGAGAGGAATGGACGGAGAGCAATCAGCTTGACGTGCTCATTATGGGAAAGGAGGACAATAAGCCGACGTTAAAGGACGTACTAACCTTTGGTGAGCAGTTGCGTTTATGGGTAAAAGAGCATTTGGCGTTTTCGATAACGATTGGAGTAGGGAATTTTGCAAGCAAGCCGGAGCAAATTTTGTTGTCCTGCGAGCAGGCGGAGGATGCGCTCAAGAAAAAAATCGTCATCGGCTCCAACCAGATTATTTTGTTCGAGGACGGGCCGGAGGAGCAGGCGCTGCCGTCTATCCTCGAATATTTGCCCGACATCCATCAAATATCGCGCATGTATCGAATGGGCGAGAGCAAATGGCAGGAGGCTTATGAGCATTTGTTCCAGGCGCTGCGCAGCGCCGCGCTGAACCGCGATGATGCCGTTACGCTGATCAACGTCTTTTTAGTGACGCTGCACCGCGAGATGCTTGAGCTGCCTTCGGAATACAAGGAGATGTGGAGAAATAAAATGATGCCGCAAATTAATGAGGCTTTCGCCGCCTTTGAAATGATCGATGAATTGCAAGCCTCCTTGCTCATTCCACTGCATCAATTCGATGCGGCTATGAAAAAAATGCGCGAATCGAGGCAGTATGTTTCTATTGTGGAGCAGGTACGCTGTTATATCGATTATAACTATGCCAATCCTGATTTATCGCTGGCCCATTTGGGGGATGTATTTGATACGAATCCCAAATATTTAAGCTATATTTTCAAAGAACAGCTAGGTGTAAAATTTGTTGATTACTTGGCCGTAGAAAGAATGAAGCAAGCGAAAAAGCTGCTTAAATCGACGGAAGCTCCCATCCCGGATATAGCGGAGAGGGTAGGTTATGTTCATGCTGTTTCTTTTAACCGGGTATTTAAAAAAATCGTAGGGACGACGCCGGGCGGATACAGAAGCAGCGCACAAAAAGCATAAGGCAGGGGGATAAATAAATGTTGAAGGTCGCTATTATTGGTGCAGGTAATATTAGCTTTTCGCATATTGAAGCCTATCTCGCTTTTCCAGCAAGATGTCAAATTGTAGCGGTAGCCGATACCTATCTTGACAAGGCAGCTGCGAGAATCCAGCACTATCAGCTTTCTGCAAAGGCAGTCAGTGATTATAAAGAGCTGCTTGCCGAAGATATAGACGTCGTCTCTGTTTGTACGCCGCCTTATACGCACGCGCCAATCAGCATCGATTTTTTGCGGGCAGGCAAGCATGTGATCGTGGAGAAGCCGATGGCATCCTCGCTGAAGGAATGCGATGAAATGAATGAAGCAGCGAAGCAAAGCGGAAAAATATTGTCCGCTACGGCCCAAAACCGCTTCCGTACACCGATGATGAACTTGAAAAGCGTGCTGGATACCGGCTTGATGGGGAAAATCGTGCATGCCCAGGTCGATTCCTTCTGGTGGAGAGGGCATTGCTATTATGATCTTTGGTGGAGAGGCACTTGGGAGAAGGAAGGCGGCGGCTGCACGCTTAACCATGCCGTCCATCATATCGATGCGCTGCTATGGATGCTGGGCAAGCCGGCCGAGGTGCAGGCCGTTATGAGCAATACGGCGCATGATAACGCCGAGGTAGAAGACTTGTCGATAGCCATCCTGAAATACCCGAACGGCTCACTCGCCCAAATTACGAGCTCCGTCGTTCATCATGGTGAAGAGCAGCAGCTCATCTTCCAGGGAACCGATGCGAGAGTGTCCGTGCCGTGGAAAGTAACGGCATCCACCTCCAAGCAAAATGGCTTTCCAGAGCCTAATCGGGAGCTGGAGCAGCGGCTGCAGCAATATTATGATCAGCTGCCCGCGCTTGAGCATGAAGGGCATCAAGGTCAAATCGATAACGTGCTGACAGCAATTGAGACTAGCGAAGCTCCGCTGATTGATGGCCATAGCGGCCGCGATACTTTGGAGCTCATTATGGCGATCTACAAGTCGGCAAGCACAGGCCAGAGTGTGAAGCTTCCGCTGTCTCAGGAGGATGCCTTCTATACGAGCGAAGGCACGCAAAGAGAAGCGATCCATTTCTACGAGAAGAAAACGGCAGTGGAGAACTTCCAGGATTCGCGCATAACGACGGGCGGGAATTATGGGTGAGGGATGAATTTTTTTGAATGCGTCAATTACTGATCTTTTTCCCTTGATGCACTTGCATTCTATTTAAGTGCTATGGTCAGTATCGAATTGTTATGATCGGGAACCGCATAGTATATAGAAAAAATAAAATCAACTTAGTTAACAAAAACGTTTTGTTACGAGCTATTTGGGTGCAAAAAAGGGGGCAATTTCACATGCCCCTTTATTGTGTTAATTTTTAGGGAAAAACTGTTCTTTATCAGAGACGATTTTCATTTTGCCTAACTTAAGTACGGGATACAAACACGACTAAAAACATCTTCAGGGACAGTCCTTGTGGCATACTGGAAAACCTCAGTATCATCATGATCGGTTACATAACAAATAAAATCATTTGTAATATTCTTTAATTCGATAATAGCTGGCTTCAGTTCGTTTAACACATCAATCATGCAGCTAATAAATTGTGTAGAAAAACGATCATAGGCCTGATCAAAAAATTCGTTATCTTCGTCTGGGATTGCAGAGAAATAATCTCCGATTGTTTTTATGTAGACATCTAAATCATCAGGCCAATCATAATACTCTTGATACGCGAAGTATGCATCCTCGAACTTCATTTCATCTCTAGATAGACTATCCAAACCATAATTATCTATTTGCTCATCTAACGAGCTCTCAGTATTCCAAAACATACTAACATATGTGTTAGTTAAATCAGTTTGTAAGATTAGAACATAAATATCTCGATACTTTTCGCTCTTACCAATCTCTTCAATAATTCTTGAATAATGCATAACAAGTCCATTTTTAAAGGCCTCATAATCAATTATATCCTCCATGAAAGATATCCTCATTTCTAATCTAATTTTTTGAATGACGGTGAACTCAGTGTAACCGCCTCGCCTTCCTTCGTTCGCCTGGTGTGTCGTGCTATCATCCATTGTCTCGAGGACAAGATGTCTTTCATTAATATCAATGTTCAATTTTTTGATCACATTCTTGGAGATTCTACAAATGGTCATTATTTCCTGCTTCTATTGCATCATTGTGATCTTATAACTCGTGCAACCGTTTCGAAGATGTTTGATTTCCATATTAATGACGGAGATGCAAAGGATCTAATCACAAGGAGATATTTTTAGGAGCCCAAAAGGCTCCCTTTTTGTATTAATTACTGGAAATATTAGGTGTAATTGTTTAAGCTATTGTTGAAGTAAAGGGCAATAGTTCAATTAAGAAACCTATTAGCTCATTACTCAATCTAGGAGAAGTAACAACTGAACCAGAACAAATATTTGGCGGTTTCCTTCATAGAATGTATCATTTAAAGACAGACAAAGCACAGTATGCAGTGAAAGCCTTAAACCCTCAAAATTATGCAACGTAAAACAGCCATGTACAATAGGTATTATCAAAAGGGGATTTCGATATTATGGCAGACGTAAAGTGGTAGCTTGGTTCTTGAAAGGAGCTTTGCGAGTAGAACGAACCGAGTTCTTTCCTTACACAACTGATAGAATAGAAGCATCGGGCGTATTCCGCTCGGAGAGCGGACGATCAGAAGCAATAATAGAAGGTCGTGATAGTAAGGAGCCTATCGGCCATCTACACCGCCGGGAAAATCCGGATTTGGTTTCATCGGATAAATCACAATAGGGCGGAAGAAGCAATACCATGAACCATATTGAAAAGCGGGGAGCAAAAAATCATGACTGTTAAAAAACAAATTGTTAAACGTAAATTGTTAATCGTTTTTGGACTGTTAAGTGTCGTCTTGGTTATTGGCTCATGTCTTTTTTACAATCTTGTGATTACAGCCAATAAAACAATATCCCCCACTAAGGATTATCAAGTTTCCTATAACCGACTAACAAAGACAATAACTCAACAGCAATTAAGCACCGGAATTAAGTGGTATGAAGAGGAATGCTACAATCCGACTTTTTTCTGGTCATCTAATGGAAAATATCTTGCAAGAAACATCACGTCTCCTTATGGAAACCGCAGAGCAGAAATAAGTGATTTAGAACACTCAACTGTTCATACAACGCTCACAAAATTAGATATTCAAGAAATGTATGAAGATACACGAACGCAAAACCACGATAACTATGAATGCGTAGAGATTACGAAATGGTTGGATAACACGCATGTGCTAATTGAGTTTTCATGGCCTTCTGATATACCGGGAGAAAACATAGCCGGTTGGTGCGTGTACGATTTTTCATCACGCACAATCAAGGAATTGGCCGTTGTCGAATGACACGGGACTAAAAAAGTAATTTAACAGACAGCAAAAACCGGCCTTGGTCTCCATTGGAAACTGGAAATTGGAGGGCGTTATTGAAATGGTTAAACGGATCTACCCTGCTAACGTATCTTTGGACGGGTACATGGAGGACGAGCGCGGCAATTTCGAGGGACGATCTCTAATGACGAGACGTATGCGTTCTGGACATTTGCACCTTCTCCAGAAGAGGTTATACATTAAGGAATCGTTCAACTAACGGGTACGATAGTTTAATGGTGACAGCGGCAGAATTGAACCCATTCAACGTCCATAGTCTACCTTATTTTCACAAGACGTTTTGCTATTTTCAATTTCGGTAGAAGCAACAGAAACCTTTTTCTTGCTAATCACGTTCATATTATAAGGTCATTGACGCTCACGGTTGTGAAAGAACAGGTTAAAGAATTGATCCTGGCCGATTGGGTGAAAACTGGGAGGATACTGGGATGAGAATGCCGAGCGAAGGCGAGCTAACGTTTCTATTCGAAGGAGACGAGCCACAGCTTCATCAATTTATTGAAAATCATCGTGAAACATTAGAGCGCCAACGATTTGTACTGGCGGACGAGCTTGCAATTGAGAAGCAAATTCCGATTGTGTTCGCTTACGTATACAGCGTCATCGTAGATTGGGGAGAGTTTGACGACGAGATCGTCCGATTGTTCGGTGAACGGCTTCAGGATGAATCGGTCGAGGTGACGACTACGGACAAAGGATTGGACGTTACCTACAATGGACAACTTCATCCGATTGCGCTCACTTTTTCCGGGAAAGATCGCTATATCACGATTCGCGGGTTCCAGGAGTTAATCCGAGACAAATACGAAATTCGTCTGTTTGAAGATTCGTATTGGTCCGATACCCACGAATTTTTGATATTACCAAAACAGCAGTGGGAGGAGCTGGACACCCGGTATCCGGCGCGGAATAGGGAGATCTTCCGCATTATCGATGACACGCTGGACTTTCCGTAACCAACCTAAGATGCTTTAATATCTGTCATTATGGCTACACTGTAGCTTAATAAATAACTAAAACGCGGCTGCCAGCATGAATCGGCAGCCGCGTTATGCTATACCAGCTAATAGCTTGTCAAGATTCCCAGAAACAAAGACCTAAATCATGTGGTATAGTTAAAATAAGCATGCCAAATAACCCTCCAATTCAATCTATATATTGGAAGGTTATGCCAATATAATTCCGTTAAGCCTGACGGAATGCTTTTTTACTTTTCAGGATGGCGTGGATCCAATGAACAAGCTTATTTGCACATGCGACCAGAGCTACTTTATGTGGCTTTCCTTCGGCTCTCTTGCGATCGTAAAACTCTTTGATTCGCATATTGCGAGAACGGATAAGTCCGCACTGGACAGCCATAACCAGCGCATATCGAAGCTGCCGAGAACCACGTTTGGTGATGCGATTTCGGGTTGCCGTAAATTTACCTGAAGCGAACACACTCGGATCGATGCCTGCAAAGGCGACCAGTTTTTTTGGATGATCAAATCGGTCGATTTCTCCAACTTCCGATAAAATTGTTGCCGCAATTTTATGGCCAATACCGGGAATCGACTGGATTAAATCATACTCTTCAATTTCTTCAGCCAGGGCATTTATGTTCTGTTCCAACTCAGCAAGATGCTCCTGGTACTGAAGAATGAGAGTTATAAGAACTTTTAAATTTATTAAGTGGCTAGCGTATATGGTTTGCTCGAAAGGATTTTGTATTGCCGCAATAAGTAGCCGCTTTACTCGCTCGTTAATCCAATCCTCTGAACGGCCTCGTTTCGTTGAAAGCATATCTTTGATTTTCGTTTTAAGCATTAATTCGTCCGTTTGCAAAACCGAATATGAGGTTGGAAATTCACTTAGAAATCGTAGTGAAACGCCTGAATACATAGCTCCGAAGACACCTTTGTAAGCAGGGAAAACCTGATCTAGAACAGCTTGGAATTGCAATTTAGTCTGTACACACATCTTTGAAAGAGACTCATATTGTCTCGTTAGATAGCGAAGATTGAGCAGCTGCACACCTCTTTTCTTAAAAGGTTCAAACTCTTCTTTGTAGAACAACTCTCCCAAAAGATAAGCATCAGCAGCATCCGTTTTCACTTTACGAAGGTTTGACTTTCTAAGCCGATTTGAGATGAGCGGATTAATGACAATATATAGATAGTGATGCTCTTCTAAGAACTGAACAACAGGGCTTTGATAATGCCCAGTGGCTTCTAAAATAAGCAAAGGACGTTGTCTGGATGCATGCTCGACTTCTTGAATGACTTGAAGCAGTTTCTCCAGTCCATCTCGAGTATGAGCGAAATGAAACGTCCCCTTATATGGTTTTCCACGCTCTAAAAAGGCTTGTCCATGACTTTCTTCTTTAGAAATATCTAGACCGATAACTGGATTCATTAGATCTCTCCCTATACGAGTAGATTCACCGGCAGCCCCTAAGGGTTCTTGTCGCTCCATAGCATCGCTTGTTATACGGGATCTCGTGTCCCAACCAGCCTCAATCATGGTCATGACAAGTAGGGGTGAACATTATAGCGCTCGGGATCAAGTCCCACGGGCAGGTACGTTCGACCAGGCTACCTTAATCCTCTATGCAAATGAAAAAAGGATCAACCAGAAAGAACTGGTTGATCTCATAATACGAACGGGCAGGATAGTTGAAGAAACATGTTTTAGCTTTGTTCAACAATCGGGCCAGATTGATTGCACTTCTATTAATGGTGGAGAATGCATTAATACGATATATGTTACAATATTAAAAAGGTAAACTTTGGAGGCACACCACTGCAATAAGACTTATAACGAGATATATCCCATCAAGGACATATTATGAAGCAGCGCTTTAATATAGGAGTTGTATAAAATGAATGAAAATAAAGGTGCACAAATAAAACACTCTTCAAAAGCAGAAAACATCCTACTTCAGATCAATAGTAAAACTAAGCTAGGCGACTTACGAAAAATCGCAAAGGACATTAAAAAAGATCACGAACTAGCTATGGAACTTTGGTCAACCGAAGAGTTTTTGCCCAGACTATTAGCAATCTTAATTATGGATAAAAAACTTCTTTCACAAGATATGTTAAAAAAGCTTGATAAGGATATGCAGACTCACACTTTTGATGAGCGAAATAACTTAATGGATTGGTTAATGGCTAATCAGCTCACCAAAGACAAGAAGACAATTGCATTGATGGAGTCATGGGAAAATAGCCCTTCTGCTCTTCAAAGACGAGCTTTCTGGTACTATAAAGGACGATTGAGATGGACTGGACAAACACCGCCTGATAACACCGCAGACTTACTATCTAAATTAGAAGCTAATATTATGCAGGAAGAACCGGAAGTTCAATGGGCTATGAATTTCACCGCAGGCTGGATAGGCGTTTATGATGAAAAGAATCGTACACGTTGTATTAAACTTGGTGAGAAAACGGGTCTTTACAAAGATGAAATAGTAGCAAAAGGATGTACCCCCAGCTATTTACCCGAGTTCATTAGAATTGAAGTTAACAAACGACATAATAATTAGTTACCCTTGAAAAATTTATTAAGGTTTAATTCAAAAAATAAAGGAATTAAAAGGTCAATAAGAAAATTGTAATAGGCTTGGACCGAAAAATAATGAAAACAACGCGTTATGGCAGCTAGAAAAAGATCTTCCAAAATCGGGCGCTATTGTTTAATATGCGTCTCTTTCTTATTCAACTAACGAGTACAATAGTTGAATGAACCACATTAATGAGCGGGGGCTGCGAAGCCTGCTCATTTTGTTAACGGGCAGACTACCGTAACATTTCCAATATACGGTTCGTATATTTATTATGGCATTCTCCAAAAACCCGTCGCGAGAATAATTGAAGGAGAGTAAATGTGCAGCTATTTACGAAAGTTATCATAGTGTTCGTATTCATTGGTTCGATTATTGGGTGCTCTAAACCTGTTCTTCCTAATGAGAGTATGTTTGAAGTGGGCATTGATGATTTAAGCGATATTCAAGTTAACCAACCTTTTAAAATAACCGGTTATTTGATGAATAATTCCAATTATCAGTGGGAGCTGTGGCATGGTGCAGGAATATTTACATACGAAATATATGATGAGGAAGGAACCCTCGTATCTCAAAATCAAAAGATGTTATTTAGGGACGATATTGGATATATTGCGAAGCTAGAGCCTAATGAATCATATAGACAGAACGGTGAAGAACATAGGAGTAAGGAGTATTATCAATTCACTATTACTAATCCTGGTCGGTATAAAATAAAGGCAAAGGCGGAATTTAAGGTTTCTTATGAACAATTAAAATACAATTATTTGATAACTTCAGATGAGATTTACATCATGATAAAGTAATTCGAATAATATCATCAAATCTTAAAGATGTAACAGAAAATTTAGGATTAAGCTAACGAAGAACGTTAGTTGAATAGTACACAACGATGAGCAGGCACTGCGGTAGCCTGCTCATTTTATTAAGCTAACTGGCAGAATTACGTGGTGGCAATCGGCTGTTTTTCTAGGCTCTAACAATTATCGATATGGAAGGGGGGGTACTACAACTTTTAGAACTAATTAATAACAAAGAAGAGGGATATAATCTTTAATTAGATAGAGAAGATAGTACTAAAAGAAAATACAACCGCTTGTTGCTCGTCGCGTTATATCTAAGATAATCTGATGGAGGGGCTCATCATGAGTAATAATTTGCATCGGGCTATTATTGGTTTTTTTTATGGCATTATTTTGAGTCTAATTTGTAGCTTCTTTATTACTTTAGTTGCCAATGCGTCTGCTGGTGTATTCACGGTAAAAGGCTGGTTTTGGTTTTTCTTTGGATTATGTGTGCCGCTTTCAATTACTTTTGGCATTACTGGATACTTCTTAACTTTTAAAAATTTAAGCATGCTAAAATTCTGGCTACTCTGTGTAATATTCGGATTTATTAATGTTTTATATATGGGAACCGTTGGAGCTATTTTAGGAAGTGCAATAACATACGGTCTTAAAAATATAAATGTCGGAGGATATTTTGCTTGGGGACCCATTTACGCAGCAATATTCCTACCATTATCCACGTTAGTTGTAGCAGGTCTTATAATGGGATTACGCAATGTTTTAGAAAATAAGAAATTGCTTAAAACTGAGTAACCAAAGCAGGAGCGAAAATTCAATTAATGACACGCTTATCAGTGTTCTCGGTCCTCAAACTACAAAAATAATAGAAAATTAATGCTCTTTGAACTAAATGTATCATTGAGCTAACGGGTACGTTAGTTGAACCTATTATGGAGCAGTTTGCCTGGGTGGCAGCTACTTTTTTCATTAATCTAAAGGATAGTTTAGTTCCAAAATGTGTTGATTTTGTAGTGTCTCTACATTTAAAAGTCGGCGGTCAATCCATTAATGAATGGAGGAATATCTGAATGTTTAAGATTAAATATGAAATCTTTGAGGATGATATTTATCGTCGCAAAACATAAAAGTATCAAATTCAAGTATACAGGTGGATCAGATGAATAGAAGACGAATGTCTCTTCTATTAGTTTCAATCATTCTTGTTTTACTGTATGGCTCAACATACTTACCTCATAAAATTGTTAAGGTTACTCCAAGTAAAGTTTCAAAAATAGTAATTTTCAATGGTAATACAGGTTATCAAATAGAAATAAATGAAAAAGAAGATATTGAATATATAATCAGAAACCTTAATGGAATCTCATTTCAAAAAGGCAAAATGACATCTGGATATATGGGATATAGTTTTAGAACAACTATTTACAATAACAAAGGAAAATCGGTTAAGGGATTAGTAATAAATACAACAGATACAGTTAGGTTTAATGGATTTTTCTATAAAGCTAAAAACAATCTAATCGACTATGGATATATAGAATCAATGTTTGAAAAATATCCATTAAAGGGGCCGTGAAGGGATTTTTTTGCTAGTAATTCTGAAGAGACATTAGCCACTGAGCACAGTGAAATCTTTACTGGATTTGAAACGGTTATATCCAAAAACGAGGCGGTAGTAACAATGGAGACTGACTATGAAGTGAAAATAACAGGTCTGGCGACTATGATAAGTTAAAAGTAATATTAACTTTACATCTGCAAAACAAAGAAGACAGGTGTTAATACACAAAATAGAAGAAGAACTAGCACAAGGAAGTACCAAAAATTTTAAAGGCACCTTATTCTTAGTACAGAGGGCTATATCGAGCTGCGTGAATATATTGATATCGACCGTCATCCTCATTTAGACAATGAGGGAGAATATCATTTTATAACAGACGGCCATATTGGTTATCCATACTCTGAGCAGCTTATCCTTGATTGCCTTAACCGCACCGAGCATGAGATGACGCAGGAGCACGCCTTCAAGGCAGCGGAGCTTTGTCTCACAGCGCAGCGCGATGCGCGCTGGATTGAAAGCCCGACTATGGGCCACAAGCTGGTAGATAAAAAAGCACCAACTAGTAAAACAAATGCCGCGTAGGAACCATTTGGTCCTAGCGGCATTTTAATTGTTTCATTTTCGCTGTACTCTTCAACTGAACGTTAAAGTGATGCATCATCTCCTACCTATAAAAGTAGACAACGAATACGCTCCGCATCATCCCCCAACAATAATAGTGGACAACGATCAGGTTCCGCATCATCCCCCAACAATAATAGTGGACAACGATCAGGTTCCGCATCATCCCCCAACAATAATAGTAGACAACGATCAGGTTCCGCATCATCCCCCAACAATAATAGTGGACAACGATCAGGTTCCGCATCATCCCCCAACAGTAATAGTGGACAACGATCAGGTTTTGCATCATCCCCTAACAATAATAGTGGACAACGATCAGGTTCTGCATCATCTCCTAACATTAGTAGTAGACAATGATCAAGCACAGCAGCCTCTCTAAACATCAAGAGCATATACGGCCAAGTTTGGCATCCTCTTCTAGCCTTAGGAGGCTTCAACAACAATCGGATTCTGCAAAAGTGCAGGATATTTTTGAAATGAACATGGATTGAAGGGGAATTCTGCAAATATGCAGGATTATTCTTCATTTTTGACTAAAAAGTGGGTTAATGTTCATATATCCTGCACAATCGCATAATTTTGCTAAAATGTCGGCGAAACAGGGTAAAGAAGATGTATTATCGCAGGAATTTTCTTCGCAACAACAACTCCCAGTACCATCTGCTCGGATTAGCGCGGTCTGCGCGAGGCAGGCCGATTTCGTCTTCTTCTTGCACCGTTAGAGGAGGAGCTGCCGCTGTTGCTGGGCCTGCGCCGTCTTCTAGGGCGTGAAGAGCTGCTGCTTTGCTGCGAGGAGCTAGATTTATTTTTGCTGCCAAAGGAACCAAAAAACACTTTGACAAGCGGTGCCATTTGCGAAACGCTGCTCACGATTTTTTGCGCTTTCGTAACCGTAGTTAATATACCGTCCAGTCCGCCCATCCGATCGACAAAGCCTTTAATTTCAGTTAGATTCGTAAGTTTTGACAGGTTCAACCCGCCTAACAGTCCGCCTCCTGAAGGCTTTGGCTGATGTTGTACGGGCAGTTGTGCAGGAGGCTGCGGCGGATAGGCTGGCAGCATGCTCTGATGCTCTATCGGATGCTGATCATGCTGTCTGCGCACAGTCGTGCTGGATTGCGTCGGAGCCTGTTGGTATATGATATGATCATTGGACATAGCTGATGAAGTGCTTCTATGCATCGCAGGTTGGTTCATTTCACTGAGCATAGGTCTGCGCGGAGTATTAGGCAGAGTTTCACGGTTGCCGACACCGAGCTGATTGGAATGATTCAAACGGATCACAACCCTTTTTTTAATAGTCTATGGCACAGAGTGCAGCTTCGATTGGACGATTGTCACGATTTTTAATAAATAAATAGTTAAATGCCGTTATAAAATGGTGCAGCTGTACCTTCTCAGTTGATAATAAGCATACAAGCTGATAGCAGCAGGGTAACAAATATGTTATGCTTCAATAAATTTATAAATCAACAGAGCTGTAAGCAACAACAAATATTTATGATGAATCACAGTTCGAATTCTGTTCTTCTGCTCGGTAAAGCGTGAATACGGTAATGTTTGAAATTAGCTTAAAAAACCAGTACAATATAAACAATAAGGCTGTACTAGGGGAGTGAGTTCAAATGCAATTAAAAAAGCTTAATGATAAAGCGGTAGATCAGCTTTTTGAAGCGATACTTACATTAAAGTCCGTTGAGGAATGTTACATATTTTTTGATGATTTGTGTACCGTAAATGAGATCCAATCTTTATCACAGCGCCTGGAAGTAGCCCGCATGCTTGGAAAAGGCAACACCTACAACCAGATCGAGGCTGAAACCGGTGCAAGCACGGCAACCATATCTCGCGTGAAGCGCTGTTTGAATTATGGCAACGATGGGTATAAAATGGCTTTAGACCGTATTGAGAAATAAAGAAGACATAATAAGGTAACAGCTGCCTGTCTTGTTCGCTCATTCGTGGGTGAAGGACAGGTTTTTTTAGAAAGTATAAATAAATAGATGTGTGTTAAGACCAATGGTTACAACGGAAAAAAAGGTATGACTGGTTTTATATACAAGGAGGAGTCGCGATGAGTATTAAACGGGCAAGGCTGATCTATAATCCCTCTTCGGGTAGAGAGGAAATGAGAAAGCGGCTCCCGGATATTTTGCAAAAGCTTGATCGTGGCGGTATTGAAGTGAGCTGTTATGCTACATCTGGTGAAGGTGACGCTACACTCGCAGCTTCTGAGGCGGTAGAACGCGGCTATGATATGATTATTGCTGCAGGCGGCGATGGTACATTATATGAGGTCATTAACGGAATCGCTAATAAAGAAAACCGGCCTCCGCTAGGCATTTTGCCAGTGGGAACGACTAATGACTTTGCAAGAGCAATGGGTATCCCGAAAAATTGGGAGTATGCCTGCGATCTTATTATTTCGCAATATACGAAGGCTATTGATGTTGGTATGGCCAATGATCGTTACTTTATTAATATAGCCGGCGGCGGCTCGTTGACAGAGCTCACCTATGATGTGCCAAGCAAGCTGAAAACGATGGTGGGACAGCTCGCCTATTATATGAAAGGGATGGAGAAGATGACGCGGCTTCGTCCTACGGAATTGATCATTGAAGCGGAAGGCATTGGAAAATTTCATGATGAGTTTATGATGTTTCTAATCTGCAACAGCAACTCTGTAGGCGGCTTTGAGCGGTTGGCTCCAGATTCCTTGCTAGATGATGGACTTCTGGATGTATTGCTGATCAGCAAGTGCAATTTGGCAGAGTTTATTAGACTTGTTACATTAGCGCTGCGCGGCGAGCATCTGAACGATCCGCATGTTATTCATTTCAGAACGCGTGAGATGAAGGTGACAACACCAGATTACGTACAAATTAACTTAGACGGAGAGTACGGCGGACTTCTGCCATGTACCTTCTCGGTGCTGCCATCTCATTTGCAAATTTTCGCAGACGAGATGGGCGTGTCGACTTATCGGTAAAGTAAAACAATATGTACAGCCGAATCGATACATGAAAAATAACGACAGCCTTCGATAATATGAAATTGATTCATTGATGCTTTAATAAAGCAGAGCGGAGATTCATTATGAACAACAGAAATAAGCGTGGTAAAGCTGCTAAAAACAGCAGAAAACCGGATACGGAAAAAAACATAAATATTACCCAAAGCAAATCAATCGGTAATACGAAATCGGACAAAGGGCAGCCAAATAAGCAGGGCAGAAGCAAGCACAGCTTCAAGCAAAACGGAAGCAAAAATCAGACTGCCCAGCACCAATTTGCTGACCGAAACGGTGACGAAAATCAAATTAGCCGGAATCAGACCGCTAAGTCCAAAAGTGGCCCAAATAAGCCTGTTCGGATTCATGGACGTCAAGGAAATCGACGAGCCGAGGGTGCTTCCAGCCGTAAAGGAAACGGAATACCGGAAGGCTTAGAGACAAATGTGACAATTGATATTATCGACTTGACACATGAAGGCCTTGGGGTAGGCAGGTATGAAGGCTTTACCTTGTTCGTACATGGTGCGCTGCCAGGAGAGCGTGTTCGTGCCCGGATTAAGCATGCGAAGAAGCAGTATGGTTATGCTGAATTAGAAGAAATCATAACGGCTAGCCCGGAGCGGATAAGCCCTCATTGTCAATTGTTTGACCAGTGCGGCGGCTGCCAGCTGCAGCATTTGAGCTATGATGCGCAATTGGCGTGGAAGCGGCGGCATGTCATTGATAATTTGGTGCGGATTGGAAAGCTGGAGGTTGCGGGAGCAGGTCATACAGAGACGAATGCTAATCGCGCGGATTCACATACTGGCCATCATGAGGGTATCGTTGTGCATCCAACGATTGGCATGCAGGAGCCATGGCGCTATCGGAATAAGGCGGCTGTTCCTGTAGGTCAGGATGAGCAATCAGGCGAGCTGATTGCAGGGTTTTATGCCCGTGGCAGCCATCGTATTATTGATATGGACGATTGCTTGATTCAGGATTCTCGCAACGATGAAGCTGTTCGAATCGTCAAACGCTTAGGGCGAGAGTTTGGCATTTTACCGTACAACGAGAAGTCAGGTCAGGGACTGCTGCGCCATGTCATGGTTCGAACGGGTGTCGTAACAGAAGAAATGATGATCGTACTCGTAACTAACGGTCGCAAGCTTCCACATGTATCCGAATGGATCGAACGTATCCGTGCAGAGCTGCCTGAAGTGCAAGGTATCGTGCAAAATATTAATGAGCGCAATACTAATGTCATATTTGGCGATGAAACCATTACGCTATGGGGCAACGATGTCATTTATGATGAACTGGACGGCGTTCGATTTGCTATATCTGCACGCTCCTTCTACCAAGTCAATCCAATTCAAACTGTAGCCCTGTACCGTAAAGCAGTCGAGTATGCTGGTTTAACAGGCTCGGAAAAAGTCATCGATGCTTATTGTGGCATTGGAACAATTTCCTTGTTTTTGGCCCGCTATGCCAAGCATGTGTATGGGGTAGAGATTGTACCTGAAGCTATAGAGGATGCCAAGCGCAATGCAGCGCTGAACGATATCAACAATGCCACCTTTGAAGCGGGGCCTGCTGAGGTCGTTATTCCTCGCTGGCGCAAGGAAGGCATCGAAGCTGATATCATCGTTGTCGATCCGCCGCGCAAGGGCTGCGATCAAGAGCTGCTGGATACGATTATTGCTATGAAGCCAGAGCGAGTCGTCTACGTGAGCTGCAACCCTTCGACGCTGGCACGTGATTTGCGTGTGCTGGAGGATGGAGGATTTAAGACGAAGGAAGTGACGCCGGTGGATATGTTTCCACATACAACACATATTGAGAACGTCTGTCAGTTGATTTATAAGGGCTTAGAGTAAGTGCTTAGGGGAGTTGGGGAAGAAATGGGGACGCGAGCTAATTCGCGTCCCCATTTCAAATATTATTTGGTGTTTGCTGGATACATTTGCATCCGATGGAGATCGATAATCATGTTGCCGGTTTTAAGAATATCCAAACCAATCAGTCCGTTTATGCTGCTTATATCGTCATGGAAAACGCCAAAGTCTAACGAGATATCATGTAGGATTAAATCGCCAAGCTGGATTTGATTAACCTGCTTACGGAATGAATACTCATCGCCACCAATTCCGATGCTTCGAACCAATCTATCTCCGTTTTCAAATTTGATGCCGATCTCTGATACGACATCGGAGGAAAGAAGGGAGTGTGCCGCGCCAGTATCAATCACTAAGTTATCTATTGTTAGTGAACGGTCTTTATAGCAAATTGTGATGGAGGCTTGAAGTAAGTTATCGACTAATTCTATCAGCATCTTATCGATTCCTGTATAGAGGATTTTTTCTAAGCTCTATAGCTATTTTTTCTTGGCCTGTATGATAGACGATGTTGTTATCTCTGCATTTTAACAGTTCCTTGGTTGCTTCATCTGGATCTTGAATTGCTTTGATCAAAGCTACCTCGTCTACGTATTGCGTGCAATCTTCTGTATGAGAATTTAGGATTTCGAGAAGCACATATTGATCGGGGTAAATATTACGAACCTCTTGCCATTGCATAGGATAACACCTCGCTAACGCTTATTTTCTCTTTTTAATTATACCATAGTCTTGGTAGTTAAAGAGTGTGGAGTATGGTTCATCTTATTATTGCCTAGTAGACAAAATGGACTCGAACTTATCAGCAGCAGCTTAATCAGCAGAACGGAGAACGAATCCATAGGTGTTCATTGTTACTTAAATATTCCCGTGGCCAAGTCGTTCAGAAATGCCGGAGTGTATGGAATTTGATATACCTTAAATTATTTTTCTTGAGGAAGGCACGAAACCATAAGTATGGTTTCTCCTGATGAAATGCTTTGCCGTCTTCATGGCAGAACATGAAATTGCGTTCACCGCCTTGCCTCCTATCTCCGATCTTTTCCCGTTCGTCAAGTTTGTGCCAGCATGGAAGGCGGGAGGGCACCTTTCGTTTTGAACTTTTGGTTTTAGGTTCCTTGACATGGGCAATACCTCCTGGGGAAATTGAAACGCTTTGTGTAATGCTAAGAACTCCTGTTTCCCAGTCAATACTTGGCTTCCCATTCTTCTACAAACGCCTTAAAGGTCATCTTTTCCGGCACAATATACTCTCCAGCTTCGACTTCTATCCTAAATTTGACCAACTCTTGATTGAGTTTGTAATGTAGGGTCCATACCCGTATCGATGTAGGTTAACACATCATTCATTCCCGCTTTTTCAAACGTCTGTTTCAGTAAGCCCATGTCGAATGTATTTTTCCCAAATATAAACTTTTGATATCAGCAATACAAAAGACACCCGAGAGCAATTATCCTCACTCTTAGGTGTCTTTATTTTGCACTGCAGAACCTTTATCTTTTTCCATTTTATTTACAATTACCGCTTCGGTTATCAGGAACACAGCCGCAACGGATGCCGCGTTCTGCAGAGTAGAGCGAGTTGCCTTATAGTTTTATGTCGAAATAAAGTTTCATAATAAAATATGTTTGTGAAATTTATTGACGAAACATTCGAATTTGTATAATATTCAGATAAGATCCTCTGTGCGTTTTAAGCTGTCGAAGTTAAGAGCTTGTGAAACAGAGAGAAAACAAATTACTTTATAGGGAGGGATGAGGAACAGGAATAGGCGAATCTATTCAGTGGGCTTGTAGCGAAATACCAAAATTAATATAAGGGGCAGTGAAAATGAATCGTTTATCTGCGCGTTGTAAAGCAATATGCAGCAGGATGCTTATAGTTTTAATGCTAACATCCATGTTACCTGCTATTCATGTTTCAGCGGCGGGGGTTACTCCTCCAGATTCAGATGCATGGACACCATATCAAAAGTACTTAAACTCGGATGTTTCTAAGAAGGAAGATATGCGTGCGACCTGGATTGTAACCGTTTACAATTCGGATTGGCCATCCTCAGCATCGTTAGCTATTACTGATCCTGCAGCGAGGGTGGAAAAGCAAAAGCAAGAACTAAGTAATATCTTGGATGCGGCAGTTGCCAGCAATCTGAATGCAGTTATGTTTCAGGTTCGCTCATCTTCCGATGCGCTTTATAAATCTGATCTAGTTCCCTGGTCAGTAGTTATGACAGGGACACCAGGCGGTGATCCAGGCTTTGACCCGCTTGAATATGCAATAGAGGAAGCGCACAAGCGCGGAATAGAGCTGCACGCATGGTTTAATCCCTATCGTGCTGCAACTGCGGTAAATGATGCCATGGTTGCTCAACTCAAGGAACTGCCAAAGAGTATTTTCAACACTCATTTTGATTGGATTAAAAAAGCCTACGATGGTGTGTACGTAGTAGATCCAGGTATACCTGAAGCACAAGCATGGATAGTGGATAGCGTTATGGAAGTTGTTAATAATTATGATATTGACGGCGTTCATTTCGATGACTATTTCTACCATGAGGGCAAAGCCTATGATTATGATGACACTGCTACATTTGAAAAGTATAAGGGCGGCTTTACAGACAGAGGCGATTGGCGAAGAAATAATACGTACAAGCTTATCAGCGATCTTTCCCAAGAAATTCGTTCAGCAAAACCCTGGGTACAGTTTGGAATAAGCCCTGCTGGCATGTGGGCTAATATTAAAGACGGGCATGCTAACGGTTCTCCAACTGCCGGAGGCGGACCAAACTATGATAGGAGCTTTGCAGATACATTAAGATGGGGGAACGAAGGGCTGATTGACTACCTGACCCCACAGGTTTACTGGCCATTTGGCCGTGATGTGGCTCCCTACGGTGTAATAGCAACTTGGTGGGCAGATCACCTTACAAATTCCAATACAAAGCTTTATATGGGTATGGGATTGTATAGGGTAAATGATACAACCAATTCAACTGAAACAGGATTTTTAGATCCCTTTGCCAAAGAAGAGATTATCAGGGAGATACAGCTCAATACAAACTATATAAGTGAAATTACAGGCCGCGGGATCGATGGTTCATTCCTATACCAGGGCAGCAATATTGTTCCAGGTTCAAGAATTTATAAAAAGGAAGCTGTAGAAGAGGGAGTAAGAACGGCTTGGGCGAATAAGGCTATAGCTCCAAAATCAATCTGGAAGAGCAGCGTTGCTCCAGCCATGCCTACAAACGTTACTGCTGAGGCCGTAGATGGCGTTACACAAGTTACATGGACATCTAATGATGAAACAGGCAGCACAGCATATTATGTCATTTATAGATTTGCACAGGATGAAAATGTTGATACATCAGATTCAACAAAAATAATTGCAGTTGTTGGTAAAACTGTTGATAGTGACGGTAAAGATATAACAAGTTATACCGATACAGCTGTATCAGATCCAAGTAAGGTACAGTATGTAGTCACTGCACTTGACCGCCTTCAGAACGAGAGCTCGCCAAATGCACCGGCACCGGTCAGTGCAATCGATGCGAACATTACTACTGCAGTCGGTACAGCCCCGGTTCTTCCGGTATCTGTAAAGGTTAATATGACATCAGGTACTCCAGTTAATATGATGGTAAAGTGGGACAAGATAACTGACCCTAATCTTTATTCCGCTGCCGGAAATAGCTTTGATGTAACCGGGAAAGTTATTCATACTAACGGAACACTAACAGAAATGACTGTTAAAGCACATGTTTCAGTTGTTGCACCGGCTATAAAATATATTAATCCTGTTATTGTAAGAACAGAACAAAATACGGCTCCGGTATTTCCAGCTACTGTAGATGTAATATATACAGACAATACAGTTTCGTCACTTCCTGTTTTATGGGAAACACCCAATCCTGAAGATTATAAAAACGCCGCACCTTTCAATGAATACAGAAATCCAAGTGTGAAAGGCATACAGGGAACCGTTGATGGAACAAATCTAAAAGCAGAAGGCAATTATATCGTATATCCGGCAGTTAACTTATATGCACCCATAGCTGTTAATACTCGGGTGGGAATACCTCCAATACTTCCCCCTAGCGTTAATGCCACATACACTGACGGTACTAGCTCAAGTGTAGCCGTAGTCTGGGATGATATTCCGGCAGCAAACTACGCTAGTACTAATACCTTTACTGTAAACGGAACAGTTGAAGGAGCCGCAATGAAGGTAGAAGCTGCGGTCACTGTCGAAAGGGCTGTAGACATAGTAAGCATTGATCCGGTATATGTGAAGACAGGTATCGGCGTAGCACCAAAGCTTCCAAGTACGGTTAAGGTAACTTATGATGATGGCACAAAGGACACTGTTTTAATAACCTGGCCAAGTGTGGATCCGGCTGTTACCTTATCAACACACAGATTTACGGTTACAGGGACAATAAACGGTACATCCACTAATGTTACAGCTACAGTTGAAGTTGCTGCAGTTATCGTGCTGGACGACTTTGAAAATGGGGTCGTTAACAGTGGTGCTGCCCAAAGCATGATGAAGTGGACAGGAGACAGTGTCAGCAGCACACCACCGACTTTGTCCTATGATACCGCTATAAAGCATAGCGGAAACAGTTCTTTGAAGGTTGACTATAAGTTATCCAAAGTTGCAGGTACTGCAAGCGCCTATGTTCGTCCGAACCAAGGTACGGGCATTGTGTTTAAACCCGGGGAAGTACCGCAAAAGATAGGTTTCTGGGTATATGGAAATAATGTTCAAACTTTTGCTCTAAGGGCAGAGTTCCGTGCTGGAATTACTACTGGTTCCACTAATACAAATCAAAACATTTCTAACACGCTGAATTTTACTGGATGGAAGTACCTGGAGTACCCTGTGGCTCCCTCCTATCAAACTACGGGCCTTACTATAACACTTATGCCCGGTATTATTGCCACATCATCCAATGATAAGGTGGACAGCACAATTTATATAGATGATCTTGTGGCTGTTTATGGAAGTGAAACAAAGGATACAGCAGAAATAAGCGGGGCAATTGCAGCTGCGCAAAGCCTTTATGACAGCACAACTGCCGGTACTGGCAACGGGCAGTATCCTTTATCAGAGCGCATAGGGCTTCATGCTGCTATCGATGCTGCAGCTAGTGTGATGAACAATCCGGCAGCCGTTATGGCAGATATGTATAGTGCTACCGATTTGCTTAACTCAGCAGTGGATGCCTATATGGCTGCACAGATTGTAAGCGAGCGACATCAGATCATAGAGGACTATGAAGACCATGGCAGCGGAAAGAGCATGGTTGACTGGGTTAATGATGGAGGAAGCACTAGGCCCACTATTTCCTATACCAATGATCCCAATTATGTGAAAAACGGAAATCGATCATTTAAGATTGATTATAATTTTGCGGGAACTAGTGGAACAGCCAGCGCTTATATAAAAGGTGCATCCTACCCTAACCCAAAATTGAAATTTACCGGAGACAATACACCAAACAAAATTGGTTTTTGGCTTTATGGGAATGATGAGACGATTTTCAGCTTACGTGCAGAGGTAAGAAAGGCAGACGGTTCTTCACCTACTACTGCCAATTTCTTACCAGCCAATTCAGTGATGAAATCAGGCTGGAATTTTGTAACCTATGATGTACCACAAGCAACTTTTAATGCATCAACTGGCCTTTTACTAAACATTATGCCTGGATTAGTTGAAACCTCTGCTAATGGCAGAGTAAACAGTACGATCTACATTGATGACCTTACTGCAATATATAATATTACTCCGGCTGCAACATTAAATAAAACAGCACTGATAGGAGCTATTGCAACTGCAAAATCCCTGCTACTTGGTGCAGTGGAAGGAACACAGGGAGGTCAGTACCCTATTGGCTCCATAGCAGATTTGAATGATGCTCTCATTGCTGCACAATCTTTGGTAAGCAGCACAGTACAGTCAGATATTGATCGTGCAGCAGAAATATTAAATGCTGCAGTCAATACCTTTAAAACATCACAAATTCCGCTAATAGATTTACAGGGTTTAAAAGCTGCGATAGATGCCGCAGAGGCAAAGCATGATATTGCAGTTGAAGGAGCACTGCCAGGACAATATCAAAGCGGAGCCAAGGCAGCACTGCAAGCTGCAATAGATGCAGCAAACACAGTATATAACAATGCGGGTGCAACACAAGGAGAGGTTGAGGCGGCAAAAACGGCCTTAGCACAAGCAGTTGCTGATTTTGACGGAAAGGTGGTTCCACCTTTAGTGACAATTGATTTAGAGGCTGCAATAGCAAAGGCTAAAGCTCTGCATGATGGAGCAGCTGCAGGAACAGAACCCGGACAATATCCACAAGGGGCAATTGATGATTTGGCATCGGCCATAACAGCTGCAACAACGGCTAAAGCTGATGCAGAAACTCAGACAGATATTGATCGTATATTAAACGATCTAAATGCTGCAATTAAGGCTTTTGAGGCTGCAATGGTTCCATTAAATGTTGATAAAACTGAACTGAATGATGCTATAGCAGATGCACAGGCTAAGGTTAATTCAACAGTAGTAGGGACACTTGGCGGACAGTATCCGCAAAATGCAAGAACTGCTGTTACAACCGCAATTGCAGCAGCACAAGCAGTTTTAGGCGATATTCATGCTGAGCAGGATGCTATTGATGCTGCTGTAGCCGCATTAAATACAGAAGTTGCAAAATATTTTGCAGCACGAATAGCAGCACCATGGGATAAGTATAATGTTCCAGAGGAAACACCGGTAAACAAACGTGAGATGCGTGCTGCCTGGATAAGCACTGTTGTTAATATTGACTGGCCATCCACGGACTCATGGAAGATTGAAGACACACAAGCTCGTGCGGTGGCGCAAAAAGCAGACCTTATCAAAATTCTTGATGATCTTGCAGAAACAGGCGCCAATGCAGTCATGTTCCAGGTAAGGCCGACATCAGATGCATTTTATAAATCAGAGCTTGCACCATGGTCATACTGGCTGACAGGAAAACAGGATGTTGATCCGGGATTTGACCCGCTGCAGTTCGCCATTGAAGAAGCACACAAGAGAAATCTCGAACTGCATGCGTGGGCTAACCCATACCGCGTTTCCATGCCGGCGGCAATGTATATGGACGAATCAGGAAAGCCTTTACCAGACTTAAAGGCAGTAGGAGATATGTTGAGCAAGGTGCCTGATAGTATCTATGCCAAGCATCCGGAATGGATAAAGGTTGGCACAAGCCGCTATGTCCTTGACCCAGGAATTCCAGAAGCTGCGAAATATGTTGAAGACGCCGTTATGGAAATAGTTGAGAATTACGATATAGACGGAATACACTTTGACGATTATTTCTATGTTGGCAGCAATGGCGGTTTTGATGCCGGGTATAGTGATCAGAGCACATATGATACCTATGCCGACAAAACTGAGTTTCCGAAGATTGAGGATTGGCGCAGAAATAACACCTATACACTGGTTAAAAATCTGCATAATAGAATAAATGCAGCAAAGCCGTGGGTTAAATTTGGGATTAGCCCGGCAGGTGTATGGGGCAACAAGAAAGACGGACATCCGGATGGTTCTGAAACTTCGGCCGGAATACCAAACTATGACCGTGCTTATGCAGATACTAAGAAGTGGGTTTTAGAAGAAATAATCGACTATATAACCCCACAGGTGTATTGGACATTTAATAATTCAGCTGCAGGGTATGGAGTTGTTACATCATGGTGGTCTGACTTGCTTCAAAACAACCCTGATGTACGAACACAGCTATATATTGGTGTAGGTTTTTACTGGCTAAATCCTGTTGAAGGAACTACTGATAAGTATTGGAATACCCTGGGTGTTGGGGATCAGGAAATTGCACGCCAGCTTAAATTTAACGCTGCAAACCCTAAGATAGACGGTACTATGATTTTTACGTATAACTCATTAAAAGTTAATTCTCCTAACGCTATTTCTGCTGCATCGCTGATTAAGAATGACTTATGGGCTAACAAAGCCCTTATGCCGGCAATGCCGTGGAAAGGTGGAGTAGCACCTGAAGCTCCGGTATTAGTAAGTGCAGCATTTGAAGACGGAAGCAATACAATTAGCTGGCAGGATAATGATGAAAATACAGCATACTATGCCGTTTATCGTTTTGAAGATAATGAGGCTGTAGACATTAACAATCCTGTTAAATTGATTGCTAAAGTTCGTAAGACTGAGACAGGTCTGCAAAGCTATACTGATCATACAGGAAAACCAACAAGTAATTATGTTGTGACAGCATTAAACAGGCTTAGCGATGAAAGTATTCCGTCAAATGAAAGTACTCAATTACCAATAGTTGACACATCTGCATTGGACAGCGAAATAGCAGCAGCTGTGGAACTAATGGATAATGCTGAGGTTGGTACAGAAGCTGGGCAGTATCCACAAGAGGCAATAGATGCCTTAACTGCTGCAGTAACCATTGCATCAGCTATAAAGGCTAATGCAAATACCCAGGAAGAGATTGATCATGCAGTGGAAGGCTTGAAAGCCGCAGTAGAAAGCTTTAAGGCTGCACAAATACCGGATCCGAATGTTAAAGTCGAGGAAGTGAGCCTTGATAAAGAAACGCTTCAATTAAACGTTGGCGATGTTTTCCAATTTAAGGCGACTATCACTCCATCAGGAGCAGCTAATAAGAATGTAACATGGACATCAAGCGATGATGGAATTGCAGCAATTGATAACACCGGTAAGGTTACAGCAATAGCAGAGGGTATAGCTGTTATTACAGTGACAACTGAGGATGGAAATAAAACGGCAACCTCTGTTGTAACTGTAAGCAAACCATCAGAGACAATTGATACAACTGAATTGGACAGCGAAATAGCAGCAGCTGAGGAACTAATGGATCATGCTGAGGTTGGTACAGAAGCTGGGCAGTATCCGCAAGAGGCTATAGATGCCTTAACTGCTGCAGTAACAATCGCATCAGCTGTAAAGATTAATGCAAAGACCCAGGAAGAGATTGATCGTGCAGTGGAAGACTTGAAAGCTGCAGTAGAAAGCTTTAAGGCTGCACAAATACCGGATCCGAATGTTGAAGTCGAGGAAGTGAGCCTTGATAAAGAAACACTTCAATTAAATGTTGGAGATGTATTCCAATTAAAGGCGACGATCACTCCATCAGATGCAGCTAATAAGAATGTAACATGGACATCAAGCAATGATGGAATTGCAGCAATTGATAACACCGGTAAGGTTACAGCAATAGCAGAGGGTACAGCTGTTATCACAGTGACGACTGAGGATGGACATAAAACTGCAACCTCTGTTGTAACTGTAAGCAAACCATCAGAGACAATTGATACAACTGAATTGGATAATCAAATACAAATAGCTGCAGATTTAAGAGACACGGCAAGAATCGGTACAAATCCCGGGCAGTATCCGCAAAGTGCAAAGGATGCCTTGGAAGCTGCGATAGCAGCTGCATCAACTGCCAAAGTGGACGCAAAGACCCAGGAAGACATCGATAGTGCAGTGGAAGGCTTGAAAGCCGCAGTAGAAAGCTTTAAGGCTGCAAAAATACCGGTACCTCAAGTGATATATGTTCCGATACATGTTACAGGTGTAAGTCTCGATAAGCAGACATTGGAACTGAATATTGGTGATGAATCCCAGCTGACAGCAGCTATTAGCCCAAGTAATGCTGACTTTAGGCAGGTGACATGGAAATCCAGCAACGAAAATGTTGCAATTGTTGATAGTGCAGGCAGAGTTGTAGCAAAAGGCAGCGGCACAGCAATAATCACAGTAACAACCACAGATGGAAATATGACTGCAACTTGCGTTGTAAATGTAAGTGCTCCGGTAACCGAAGAAGAGGAAACTAAGCCTGAAGAGAATGTTGAAGTCAAATTTAGCGACATTCTAGGCCACTGGGCGGAAGCAAGTATTAAACTTGCAGCAGCTAAGGGCATTATTAGCGGCTATGCTGACGGCACATTCAAGCCGAAGAGCGAGGTTACCCGCGCCGAGTTTGCAGTCATGCTGGCTCGTATGCTGAACTTGCAAGGAAACGGAGCCGAGCTGGAGTTTAATGATAAGACAGCCATCGGCTCGTGGGCGACACAAGGCATCGCTCAAGCTGTGCAAGCTGGAATCGTGAAGGGCTACTCCGATGGCAGCTTCAGACCGAACGCGAAGATCAGCCGCGTCGAGATGGTGACGATGATCGTGAATGCGCTTGGTTTCGCCGACAACTCCAAGGCAACAACTGGATTTGCGGATGACGCCGATATCCCGGCATGGGCTAGAGCGGCAGTTGCAGCGGCAGCTGAGAACGGGCTCGTTCAAGGCGTTGGCGGCAACAAGTTCGCTCCGAATCAAACGGCAACAAGAGCCGAGTCGGTGGTCGTTCTGCTTAGAGCGCTAGAGTTCGCAAGTAAATAAAGCTGAAATCGATCAGTAAAACCAGGCCCCCGGCAATTAAGCCGGGGGCCTGGCGATTTCTCAATGAAGCTCAGTTCATCAATAGCAGTAAGGGTCAAAGGCAAGGCAATGGTGCTACACAACGAGAGCTCTGTGATGAAGAAAAGAGGTTGTCCGTGAGGATTAGCCTCTTTTCGTATTTTTTAGAAACACGACATCTTCTTCGAGAGATATCTCTTCCTTACTCAAGGCATGCAGCATCGAATAGAATATCTCTTTTGAGCATCCACAGTGTAGCAGGTTTGTAAAAAATCAAAAAGAGGGAAAAACCTATATACATCGAATGAGTATAAGTACTGAATTGTAATAATGATTAAGGTCAGGGGGAAATTAGAAATGGAGTTAACCCATACTCGCTTGCTAGTGGATTGCTTTAAGGAATGTTTTATTTTTTACCGGGATGTAATGGGATTTGAACCCATTTGGGGAACAGAAGAGGGCAGATATGCCGATTTTAATACAGGTAATACCACACTCGCACTTTATGATAGAAAATCCATGGCTGATGCGATCGACTGTTCTTATTCAGTAAACGATCATTTTAATGATCGGGCAGTAATTGTCTTTCAGGTGAATGATGTAGACAAGGCATTTCTTGAACTGAAGGAGAAAGTCAACTTTATATCGGAGCCGATTTCTAGACAATATGGGATAAGAAGCGTTAATTTCAGAGATCCCGCAGGAAACTTAATCGAGTTGTATCACGAAATTCCAATAGAATAAAAGGTTGTGCAGACAATGGAAGTTTCAAATTACAGGATGGCAGCATTTAAGCTGCCATTCCCTTCAGCCGTTCTTCCAAGAGACGGATCATGCTGCGCAGTACGTCGATATTTTGAAAACATAACGAAAATACTTGGTCGCGCTGCAACTGGAGCAGCACTGTAGCGGTTGCAGCTGTACAGTTGGCGGAGCGGGGGGCGCTGTCAATGATCGCCATCTCGCCAAAGCAGTCTCCCTCTCCAAGAGACGCCAGTGTTGCGCCTCCAACATGAACCGTTACACTGCCTTCAATAATGCCGTACAATGTATCGCCATAATCGCCTTCCAGACAAATATCCTCGCCAGCCTCATAGCGAACCTCGTCTACCATTTGTGCCAGCCGGACGATATCATCCTCCGCCAGATAAGCGAATATTTCCACTTTGCGCAAAATAAGAATGCGCCGAAGCAAAGAGTCATCCTCTTCCGTCACTACACCAAGCATATCGCTGCCCGACTCTATTGCTGTCGCAGTTTGCAATTCCGGTATCTGCGATTCCGATATGGTGTGCTGCCCAGTTGTATGTTGCCGTGCAAGTACTTTGCGCAGACGGGCAGACAGTTGGCGCATCATCTCAATGGCGATATCCGAACGATCAAACATCACTTCGTAGAACGTTTCTGAATCCAGTCGCCACAATACGGTATTCGTTTCAGCCAATGCGTCAGCTGTATGATTATGGTGGACAAGCAGGCCTAACTGACCAAATGCTTCGCCCGGCTGTCTCTCTGCAAGCCGAACGCCTTCGTGATAGATGCCGACTCGACCTTCCGCAACAAGGAATAACATATTGACTTCATCCGTCTCGCGGAAAATATATTCGCCAGCTGACACTTCAAATATCTCCAGTTTTTCTGCTAATATCGATAAGTCCCGACTTGATAGTTTTTGGAATAACGAATAGCTTCGCAGAATATCAATTTGCTTCATAAGTGCTTGAAGTCCGTCGGAAGCGAGCCGATCAGCCGCATAGGCGATTAGTCGATTCAGCCATCGGTCACCTAATGTTTCTAGCCAGCGCAGCTGTCCGGCAATTTGTTCAGCCGTTCGCGCCACCCGTAGCCTGGGGTCTCCGTCATTCATCAGCTTAACCATATGCAAGCGCAGTTGACCACGCACAAGCTGATCAATCAGCTCCATCGCATTGGCTTGTTTGCGGGCATCTCCTCCCGACCAGTTGGCATATACGGCTCGAATCGTTGCGGCATCATGTATGAGCGACAGCAGATGGAAAATGCGTCGAACGGTCTCTTTGCGATGCTGTATCACAAGTTCTGTTATTTCTTCATAACCGGACACAGACAATAAGCCCTCGGTATGTTTGCCAAGCCCCCAATACAGATTCAGCTCTAGTATAATCAGTCCTTCGACAATGCTGTTATATTTGTGATTCGCATGAACATGGCGCTGCAGTCTGACGAGCGACTCTGTCATGGCGTTTCGCATCTCAATACAAGAGCCGCCGTACAAAGAAAGCAGCTTATCAAAAGCGGGAGCTGCCGCCATACGTTCAAATACCTTGGGCAGATGCAGCAGCGGCTGCTCTTGATGAAAATAAGGCTCCAACAGTGCAACAGCCTGCTCAGGCTTGCCGGACGCGAGCGTCTCGATCGCGTCTTTGCGCACTTCTCCGCGTTGAAGCAACGGTACAACGTAAGGAATCAGCTCCGGCGCACGCAACTGTCCGGCCGAGCGAATTGCCTGATGAAGCACCTGCGGCGAGTCGTCTTGCAGCAACGGAATGAGCGGCTTGTGAAATTCACGAATCCCGATGAGTCCGAATAGCTCTGCCACTGCTGCCCGTTCCGCTACATACCGGCTGTCAAGCAATGGCTTCAGTACACTGACCGCACGGAACATGCCTTCGATGCCATAATATTTGATCAGTCCGGCAATTGCGGCAGTTTTCATCGCCAGATGTTTCGATTCCAGTTGTCCGGTAATCAGCTCCAGATGTCGCTCATTGCCGTATGCGGCAAGTGCCATTAAAGCGTGCGCGGAAATATCGGTGTCGCCATGATCCATCAGTGCATACAGTTCGTTTTCCATATTTGCAGGTTTTGTACTGGCGATAATATCGAGTGTGCTAATGACAACTTCTTGTGCGCGGTGGTGGAGCAGACCGGGCAAGTATGGTTCCAGATCGAATCCCTCCAACTCGTGCAGTGTACACAGCGCATAGAGCGCTTGCCGCTGGTCTGCTCCTGTCAACGCCGAAAGCAGCAGTTTCATGCTGGCTGGATGGATAAAGTCCAGCTCCATGCCGTCAAACCGCCGCTCACTGCTCTCCAGTGTAGAAATCAGTGTCTCGACATAGGCGCCGCGCAGCATAATCGCCGATCCAATGCTTATGACGAGCAGACCGACAATAATGTAGCCAAGCTGCTGCGCGGTAAGCTGCGGCGAGAGGAAGATCAGCGCTATGGCTGCCGCGCCTTTGGCTCCGTTGCGCGCCGTTCCATCGAGAAAACCTTTTGCTTGCGAGCGCCACTTGGGCGGCACTGGCAGCATGATGAGCTGGTTGACCGAAGAATTGATCGTATCGCCAACGACTTTGTCGCTGCCCTTCACCAGTACGACCATCGCCAGCACTGGCAACGCCAGTACCCCGATGCTTCCAGCCAGCAGCACAACGGGAAAGACGAGCAATGCCGTCATCACTCCGAATTTGGTCAGTACTTTGCCTGCCACAAAAAACTGCACCGCCAGCGCCAGCAATCCGGTCACACCGTAGAAAGTACCCATAAAACCGGCAAGTGCATCGTTTTGCAGTTCGTCTTTTAATATAACTTTGAATTGATAATCGATTAGTGTAAGCGCCAGCGTCATGGCAGCCAGCATAATCGCGACATGCTTCAGATGGGGAACGTACTGAAACAGTCCCTTGCTCTTTGCTTTGCCGCTGGAACTGGTCGCTGCGTTTTTTACGGGGCGCTGCAGGCTGAATCGTTGTTTCTTCCGTGCCAAATACAGCCTCCGGATTGCCGCTCATTCGGACGAGCAGGAGTACCGCCAGACATGCCGCCAGTTGAAGTGCGCCATAGAAGTAGATGAGATTAGCTGTCCCGACCGCTGCTACTACAGCTTTTATCCCGAAGCCGCTTATAATGCTGCCCACGAGCCCGCCGCTGCCAACTATTCCAATTGTTCGCTTGGCTTTGCGTTGATCGAGCACGAACGAAGTGAACTGCCAAAAGCAGACGATCATTAGAAAATTAAACACATCATAAAGCACGTATATGATCGGCAATATCCAATCCAACTGCCATGATACGCCAAGAGCTGATACAAATACGAGCAAGGAAATTGCAGGAATAAGCCGCAAAATCAGTTTGTCCATTCGTACACGCGGACCGTATTTTTGGAAAATAAGCCCTGTCACAATCAGTGCCGCCGCCTGCGGCAAGTACATTTTGGAGAGCAGTGAGGAGTCGAAGCGAGATAGCAACAAAGCATCCGCCGCTGTGCGTCCGACTACCGAAGCTGACACTACGCAGAACAAGTAGGTGAACAGCATCCACACCTTGTGATACTCTATCCGGTCAAGTCCGTCTCCGCCCAGCCCCGACTTTATTTTCCCAATCATATTTCCCAGCATATTTTTGCCCCCGACTTGTCATTAGCTGCACGTGATCTTTACACATTTTTTACAAAGTATATCTGAATTTCTGTATGGCTTACAATAACTACTTCGAAAGTTTTTTTGGAACTCGTTGTTATGCTGAGTTGCTGCAGGATGCTAAAGTCAACAATTAACGTAAAACTGTCGGTGGCGTTTTTGTATTGTAGGGATTAAGGTGCTTTTCAAATAAGTTACTTTGTAGTAATGTTATTCTATAGTAAGTTATTTGAAAGGAGACTGGATATGTCAGCCTTGATGAAGGACAAAGGAAAAGCGAGTAAAGCTCGGTTGCTTGCAGTAGCTGTATCTGAGTTTGCCAGAAGGGGATATCATGACGTTAGAATCAGCGATATTGTTGCCGTAGCCGGTCTTACTCAGCCTGCATTCTATCTCTATTTTCCTAGCAAAGAAGCGATATTTTTAGAAATAACGGAAATCTTTCATAATCGTGTGAAGGCATTAGTTGATAGCAGTTTGCTTGAACCAGAAAGAGAGATAGGGGAAGTTAGCGAGAATATCAAAACAAATTTAAAAGTGCTTTTTGATTTTTTAGCGGCTGACCCCGAATTAACGAGAATTGGATTATTCATCGATCCTAACAGGACACAAGTTAAAGCGAGTATGGTTCAAATGATTACAAGGAATCTGGTCAAAGAACAGCAGGCGGGTTATTTTAGAAGCGACTTGGAAATGGAATTTGCAGCTGAATGTTTAGTAAGCATGATTGAACGGCTTGCGGATACACGGTTATTGCCGGGTTTAAGTGATGCGGATCGCTTGGCGGCCCAGGTCGCCGATTTATTGTTAAAAGGGATGATGAAGGAATGAGTGAATCTCATTTCAAAATTAACTATTTTATGAAAGGATGTAAGGAACTCATTATGATGAGGCTCATGCGATTCGTTTTCTTTAGTGCGCTGCTTTTTTTTACTGTTCTATTGGCTGGACATGAAGTTTATGCAAGCGAAGCGGATTATAATTGGATTGAAAACACAGACGGGACGGTCACGATTACGAAATATAAAGTGTACAAGAATAATAATCATGTGGTGGTTCCGGATCAACTGGGGGGTAAAATAGTATCAGCAATTGGAAATGAGGCTTTTTATAATGCTTATATTATTGGAGTAACGCTACCAGACACTGTTACTAGCATAGGGGAATGGGCTTTTGCACGATGCTACAATCTTCAAACGGTAACACTGCCAAGCGGATTAATTTCAATAGGCAACTATGCTTTTGATACCAATCAGATCAGTCATATTGATTTGCCTGATAGCTTGCAAGATATTGGTTTTTCGGCATTTAACAATAATAAACTAACAAGCTTGTCACTGCCTGACGGAATTAAAAGTATTGGTCAGTTTGCATTTTATAAAAATAACATTACTGCCATATCCATTCCGGATAGTATCACCAAATTAAACCAGTATGTATTTGGTTACAACCAATTAACTTCGATAACGATTCCGAAAAGCGTGACCCTAGTAGATGACTATGCATTTACGGGCAATCTGCAGTTATCAGAAGTAAGGGTTCTTTCAAGTAAAACCGCTTTGTACTTTGTACCCTTCCCGGATGTCGGATCCCAATTAACGATTTATGGACATGCACACTCGTCTGCTCAAATGCTTGTGCTATACAATTCGAAATACAAAGGCTATAATTTTGTGCCGTTTAAAAATCGTGTTGTTTACAATGGAAATGACGATACGGGTGGGAGCGTTCCCGTCGATAATAATTTGTATGAGAGATGGGAACGGGCAACGGTGTTAGGGAATACAGGATTGTTGACAAAGCCGGGATATCGTTTCGACGGATGGAATACGGCTTCTGATGGCAGCGGCGAAGATTACGCGGTTAATAGTAAAGTCAGCATCCAGGAAGAAGATCTCATCTTGTTTGCCAAATGGGTACCGGACAATGCTAAAACGCCCGCTGTTACCGACGCTTTTACCGCAGAAAATAGACAGAGCGCAAGCGGATTGGTCATCACGCCAGATCCGGCAGATCCCGTCGATGTGATGTACTATAAGATCAGCGCAATTGTTGGAGGAACGTTGTACAAGCATGATGGTACGACACAAGTCACGAATGGAGATTTTATAACCGTTGCGGAAGGTGGAGCCGGCTTAAAGTTTACACCTGAGGCCCGTGCAAACTCTGCCGCTGGCGATACGTTTTCTTTTCAAGTACAGGCTGCACCGAAGGCAGACGGGACGCTCCTAAGCAATCCAGTCACGGCCTCCATCCATGTAACCGAGGTGAATGATGCGCCGGTTGCAACTGATGATACGTTACCGAAAGTTATGAAAGGTGCAGGCAAAATCATTATTGAATTTGCAGATTTACTCATGAATGATTCCGCGGGTCCCGCTAACGAATCCTTTCAATCCTTAACCATTGTTTCTGTTGGGAACGCTGTTGGCGGAACCGTTGAAATCATAAACGGGCATATAGAGTTCGATCTGGATCCGGCATTTGTCGGGACAGCAAAGTTTTCTTATACCGTACAGGATGATGGCAAGACAGACGGAGTCGACGACTTTAAGACCGCTGATGCGGCAGTCAGCTTTGAGGTGGAAGATAAAGCTGCTATACCGCTAGCCAATCCAGCGGGTGGTGCAGTTATATCCGGCACGAAGATCACCTTAACATCGGCGACAGAAGGAGCGTTGATCTACTACACCACGGATGGCACTACGCCAACGAACGCTAGTACACTGTATACGGGACCGATTGAAATCACGGGTACGATGACGCTCAAGGCTGTGGCCACGAAACTGTGGATGCTCGACAGTGAAGTGCTGACGGAGCAGTACACGATCTTGCCTCTGGAGCAGGTCGTCAAGCCGCTAGCCACCCCAGCGAGCGGTGCAGTTTTATCCGGCACGAAGGTTACCTTGACGTCAGCGACGGACGGAGCCGTGATCTACTACACCACGGATGGCACTGCGCCCACAAGCGCTAGCACGCTGTATAAGGGACCAATTGAAATCACGGATGGAATGATGCTCAAGGCCATAGCCGCGAAGCCGGGTATGCGCGACAGCGAAGTGCTGACGGAGCAATATACGCTCTTGCCTCTGGAACAAGTGGCCAAACCACTAGCCAATCCAGCGAGCAGTGCAGTTGTATCCGGCACGAAGGTCTCCTTGACATCAACGACGGACGGAGCCGTGATCTACTACACCACGGACGGCACTACGCCAACGAGCGCCAGCACGTCGTATACAGGACCGATTGAAATTACGGGTGCGATGACGCTCAGGGCTATGGCTGTGAAACCGGGTATGCTCGACAGCGAAGTGCTGACGGAGCAGTACACGCTCTTGCCTTTGGAGCAGGTCGTCAAGCCGCTAGCCACCCCAGCGGGCGGAGAGGTTGTATCTGGAACGAAGGTCACCTTAACGTCGACGACAGATGGCGCAGTAATCTACTACACTACAGATGGCACTACGCCAACAAGTGCTAGTACGCTGTATACGGGAGCGATTGAAATCACGAGCGCAATGACGCTCAAGGCTATAGCCGCGAAGCCGGGTATGCTTGACAGCGAAGTGCTGACGGAGCAATATACGATCTTGCCTTTGGAACAAGTGGCCAAACCGCTAGCTAATCCAGCAGGCGGAGCGGTTGCATCTGGAACGGAGGTCACCTTAACGTCGTCAACAGAAGGCGCAATGATCTATTACACCACGGATGGCACTATACCAACGAGCGCTAGCACGCTGTATACGAAAGCGATCGAAATTACGGGTGCGATGATGCTCAAGGCTGTGGCTGTGAAATCGGGTATGCTCGACAGCGAAGTGCTGACGGAGCAGTACACAGTTGTACCGATAGCGGCTCCCACGATCCAGACTGTAACAGCGGGCGATGGTTTTGTGACATTGAATTGGACGGCTGTGGCAGCAACAGATACTGTAACCTACACGGTGTACAAAGTTGCAGGATCAGCTGCTCCGATAAATCCGAACGAGTGGGTTCCTGTTCAAACGAATGTAATGGGGACAACGTTCACCGCCACTGGCTTAACGAACGGAACGAGCTATACGTTTGCGGTTAAGGCTTTCGTTGCAGGAAACGACAGTGACTTCTCCAATGTGGCAACAGCGACCCCGCGAACATCTGGGGGGAACGGTGGTTCTGGTGGTGGAGGTGGCAGGGGTGCTAGCACCTCCATCCATGTGACTTCAACTAACGGCATTATCGCCATTCCAGTTGGAAGCTCCGGAAAAGTTAGTCTGGACGGCGAGATCATAATTGATATCCCTGACGGGGCAGCAGAACAAGAACTGCGCATTACGATTGAAAAGCTGAGCGACACGTCCGACCTTTTGACAGACCAGGAAACATTCCGGAGCCACGTATATGAGGTCTTGAAAAATTTCAGCGGCAACTTCAAGAAGCCGGTCACACTTTCCATCAAGTTCGATCCAACCAAAGTCGGTAAAAACGACAAAGTCGCCATCTTCTACTATGACGAAGACAAGAAAACGTGGATGGAAGTGGGCGGCACGGTTGACGGCGAATGGATCACGGCTGAGGTTGACCATTTTACTAAGTTTGCCGTTCTGACGGTTGCTGAGAATAAGGATGGTGACGGAGAAACACCGAAACAGCCCTCTCCATCATTCACAGATATTGCTGGTCACTGGGGTGAGAACTTCATCATTCGCGCGGTAGCTCAAAAACTGGTGAGCGGTTATCCGGACGGTGCTTTCAAACCGAACAACCCGGTTACCCGTGCTGAATTTACGGTCATGTTGGCAGGAGTGCTGAAACTGGACGGAACGGGTACGGCGCTTCCCTTCAAGGACCGGGATAAGATCGGCGCCTGGGCCAAACGAGCGGTTGCACTCGCTGTACAGGAAGAGATCGTCAGTGGGTACGAGGACGGCAGCTTCCGGCCGGATGCGCGGATTACCCGCACGGAGATGGCGTTGATGATTGCCAAAGCGCTAAAGCTGTCTCTTGAGTACGATGTGCCAACCGGCTTCGCCGATAACAGAGACATTCCGAAATGGGCGAAAGGCGCAGTGGAAGCGATTCGCAAGCTTGGCATTGTCAGCGGCCGAGGAAACAACTATTTCACACCAAACGATACGGCTACGCGGGCGGAAGCGGTCGTCATGCTGCTCAGAATGTTGGAATACAAAGATAATCGATAGGTTCCCCCTTTTTTGTCGTTATTTCAGAAAGAAACGAGGTAATTTATGCGGGGAATGGCAAAGGGGCAGACGCTTCTCAAGTCGACACATGCGGAGTGCTGTGTGTCGCTTGTAAGAGAATAGCATTCAAGAGCCGCATTTACCTGCTTGAAAGCCCAAACGTTGCATGCGTTCGGGCTTTTATATTTGGAAGTGCAAGTCGAGTAAGCCAGATGAGAGGTTGAAGCCAACCGTTTTGGCGGAAGGGGCTATTCAAAAAAATTGCTTTTGGACAGTTGGGTCGAACTCACTCGATGTCAGCGACTTTACGCCTGTCTTTCATGTGGACTTGCTTCACTACGGTCGTAACAGTCTTTCATATCAAGCAGATGAATGATGATCGTTGTCCCTTTGCCCACTTCACTGTTCAATTGAAAACGAGCTCCTTTAATAAGTGAAAGCTTTCTAAACGGATTTGTGAAGCCCAATCGCTCATTTCGACCGCGCATTAGCTCTTGCTGCTTTTCTAGAGGAATCCCGACACCGTTATCCTCTATCGTGATTTTGATATGCTGCTGTTCCCGCTCAATAATAAGACGCAGCGTTCCACCTTTTTGATTTTTGATTATTCCGTGAGTAACAGCATTTTCCACTAGCGGCTGCAGTGTCATTGCTGGGATATAGGTTTTAATCGTCTCGTCGATATTATATTCGATATGAAGCCTTTCTTGGAAGCGCAATTGCTCTATCGCTAAGTAAGCCATCACCAATTGTAATTCTTCCTGCAAAGGGACGAGTGAGCGCTGCTTCTGGTAATCCAGCTTTCCTCGAAAATAGGTAGAAAGATGTTCTAATGCAGTTTGGGTTTTTTTCTGGTCAGACAAACTTAGCGCAATAATCGCATTAAGTGTGTTGTATAAAAAATGCGGTGTAATCTGAGCGTAAAAGTAGCTGAGTTCATGCTCCACAGCATCTTGCGCTGACTTTTTCATTAATAATAAGGACTCGATTCGCATCTCTAATTCCTTTAAATTAACAGGCTTTTGCAAGTAATCATTGGCTCCTAATTGAAAGGATACAACTAAGTCAGACAATTGTCCCGCTGCTGTTAATATGATGACAGGCAAATCTACTAAGTCTTGCTTCTGTCTGACCATTTTGCAAACCTCATATCCCGTCATATGGGGCATCATTAAATCTAAAATTAATAGATCCACCTTTTCCGTTTCGATGATGTCGAGTGCTTCTTGTCCGCTGCCTACTGCAATTACACTATAATGAAGCGAATGAAGCAAATTAATAAGCACCTTCAAGTTGGCAGGCTCGTCATCTACAACTAATATCGTATACGGTTTTGATCCTTTCACTTTTGTTGGCAGAATAACCTGCGACTGCTTCATTTCCTGATTTTTTATTTGGTCAGATGTAACTTGTTCGTTCATTTCGTGATTGTTTATTACATTATGCTGCAATAGCTGCTGATTAGTAGCCAGCGGGATCGTGAAGGTGAAGCATGAGCCTTTACCTATTTCAGAAGTTACCCAAATACGCCCGCCTGCACTCTCCACAATTTTCTTGGTAATGCTTAATCCCAGACCAAGTCCTTCTGAATTTCTAGTCCGGCTGCTTTCAACTTGATAAAAGGTAGTAAATATGAGTTCTTGGTAATCTGGAGCAATACCCGGACCCGTATCCTCAACCGATATGTGCATCTGTTCCTCTATGATTTGAGCTGAGATCGTGATCGTTCCCTGCTTGGTGAATTTAATCGCATTGTAGATCAGATTGAAAAAAACTTGCTTTAGCTTTTGCTCATCGGTGTAGACAAGCGGCAAATTTTTGGGGATCGTATTAATCAATTGAACAGGCAGAGTGGGCGGCATAACATAGGCAATTTCAGCGAGCACTTCCTCAATAATTTGAATTTCGATCGGTCTGGATGTAAAAGACACCTCACCTTGCTTTATTTTTGAAATAAATGTAAGATCCTTAACCAAACCTGCCAATCTTGCACTAACCGAGTGTATCAAAATAACACTTTCTTGCTGTTTTCTTTTTAAAGGCCCCTCTACACCTTCCAGCAGAGATTGAGAAAGATTCATAATACCGTGGAGCGGAGTGCCGAGCTCGTGTGATGTTTTGACTAGAAAATCATCCTTCATGCGGTCAAATTCAAGCAATTCATTAGACAGTTCCTCTACTTTATTATATGCCTGCTGTGAACGGTGACTCATTAGCAGCGCCAAGCTCATTACCATAATTAAAAATAAAAGAAGTGACGGCACTTCGATATCCACTTCAAAAAACAGGACAATTGCAAGCAGAATACCATAAACAGCAAAAGCAAAAACAACGACCAGTACATAGTCCGATTCATCTGTTTTTTGTTTATAGGCTTTTAGAAGCATAATAAAAATATACACATAACTAATAGCGGTAGTCCCTGAAATAATGAGTTGAGTGAACGGAAGCGGAACCTTTGCCATTAGATCAATGGTCATGTTCAATACACATATTGCCAAGACTTGAAATCCTAAGATTGCACTTAATGCAGTGACGATCTTTTTGCTGGCAGACATGTTGAAGAAATGATAAACAAATAGCAGGAAAAATAATACGAAAAGCGTAAGTGAAACGGCTTGAATGACTAGTTGTGAGGCTGGGCTTAGCTCCGGAAATAGCAAGTAGCTCCATCTTTCATTTATCGCAGATATATGTACAGCTTGCGCTAAACTGAATAGACTGAAATAGAGCTCATACCGGAATTTCCGTTTGTGTTGCAAATATATCGTAAAGTATATAAATGAAAACAGAAAATAGCCGGAAATAAGAAAGGCTTCAATGAATTTTTCACGGCTTTGTTTTGCTAATATTTGATCGGCTGGACCGAATTGGAGCGAACTGACAATCCCGCCGACAGCATAGTCATAATTGGCAACTAGTATAACAAGTTCTATTTGTTTTTCACTACTGTTTCCAAGAACGACATATTTTTTGAAATCAAAGCGATATTCTTCGGTGCTTTTTGAAGGAACGCCTGCTGAGCCAAGCTCCTCCCCGTTAATATACACTTTACTGGCATTTCGAATCGTATTCAGCTTTATTCCGTAAAGGTCATCCTCCGGCACATGAATAAGCAAGCGATACGTACCTGTCCCATAAGGAGTAGCGCTCTCAGCTCTATGGCGATCCCACGCTGCAGGTACTGGTATGGATTGGCGTTTGTTCTTATAACGTTCAAAGATATCCTCATCCGGGCTTGGCACAATTAATTCATCAGGATAGAAGCTCCATTCTCCATCAAGCGCAATCGTTTTTTCATCTTGCCAATCCCAATGCTGTAATGAAAGAACACCATTTTTCGCCACGAATGTATTGGAGTTGAATACACGAAAGGAGTGAAGGACAAAGTAAGTTGTTAAAAGAGTGATAGCGATCATAATTAGAGTGAGCGTTTTTCTATTTTTCACAAAACCGATTCCTTTCAATATGAGAGCTTCACCTATTTTGACCATTCAAACAGGCGGCAGCGATCTTATTCTACTATATTTTACTAGCATCATCGCGTTTAATCCATGATACAGATTATTAATATAAATATGCATCAACGTTAACATATGAAGGCGATAGAGTATATGAAAAACAGATTAAAAAGGAGAAGGGTTAGAAAAAGAACAGCGTGTATTTAATCTTTCATTATTCTTTCATTGGCCCATGTTATGATGTCGCTGAAAAATAGGCGGCATTATAGCACTAGGAGGAGAATTATGAATCAGTGGAAAAAACAAGGTGTTTTGGTTTTAGTCATTTGTATGTTGTTATCCGTACCTTACCCGGGATGGTTATCGTCAGTAGGGACCGTACATGCAGCGGTTAGTTTTGTGGGCGGTGATGGTTCGGAGGATGAACCGTTTCAGATTACGACAGCAGAACAATTAAACGAGATAAGAAATCATCCGACAAGTCATTTTGTTCTAATTAATGATATTGATTTAAGTACTGATGCTTCAACGATCGCATGGGAGCCAATCATTAATTTTTCAGGCAGCTTGGATGGCAGAGGCAATACAATTAGCAATTTAATAATTGATAAAAGTTCGAACAATGTGGGTTTGTTTGCTAATGTACTCACTGAAGGACGTATCGAAAATTTGGTCATTGTTGCAGTTGAAGTCAGGGGCTTGGATTATGTGGGTATACTCGTTGGAAGTCATATGGGTCTAATAAATAATGTTAGTGTGTCGGGAGCGGTGTATGGGGATAATTATGTCGGCGGTTTAATAGGTGATTCTGATAAAAGCAACATTTCCAACAGCATTGCAGCAGGGTCAGTCCTAGGAGAGGGCGACTATGTTGGCGGTTTAATTGGGCATGCTCTGGAAAGTATCGTATCACACAACTCTGCATCAGGCCTGGTCGTAAGTAAGGGTGGTTATGTCGGCGGGTTGGTCGGAGAATCACGAGACAGTGAAATTTCTGATAGTTTTGCAGTAGGTGATGTGAAGGCGAACTTGCGTTATATCGGTGGTTTAATTGGCCGCAATAGGGGGGGAGATGTCACTAATAGTTATGCGAAGGGAGCAGTTGTCGGTGACTTTGGACCTGTAGCAGGTAACTTTGGGTATGTCGGCGGCTTGATTGGTCGTAATTCAGACGGGGATGAAGTGAAAGACAGCTTTGCCACAGGTAATGTAACAGCTAATAGTGATTATATTGGCGGTTTAATCGGTTATGCTGTGGGAAGTGTTGCGAATAGTTATGCGACAGGTCATGTTAATGGTGAACAGTACGTAGGAGGCTTGATCGGTGATTTTAGAAATGGTGATATTTCAAATAGCTTTGCAGAGGGAACTGTTACTGGTGGGAACTATGTAGGAGGTCTCGCAGGATTAATTATGGAAGGAAACACCTCAAATAGTTCTGCATCAGGAGATGTTCAGGGCGATAAAAATGTCGGCGGTTTGGTTGGCGAATATAAAACAGGCACGATGACTGAAAGCTACGCAATGGGGAGTGTCACTGCCAATCGTAATGAAGGGGGTCTCGTGGGCAGCTTCCAAAATGGTGACGTTTCCCTAAGTTATGCGACAGGCGAAGTAAGTGGTCTTAAAAACACGGGTGGCTTGATCGGTGAATTGGTAAAGAGCCACGTCATCTCCAGCTATTCTACAGGGAATGTCACAGGTAGTGTAGATGCAGGTGGTTTAATCGGAGGAAACAGGGACGGTGACCTATCTTTTTCTTTTGCAACCGGGACTGTGGCTGGTTGTGATGATATCGGAGGTTTAGTGGGTGACACTGATGACGGAAAAGTGTCCAATAGTTACGCCACAGGTAATGTAACAGGTATATGCAATCCAGGCTCTAATTCAATCGGGGGTCTTGTTGGGGATAATAGATCTGGAACAATTGAAAATAGTTTTGCGATAGGATCAATAATAGGAAATATATCTGATGTAGGCGGCTTAGTAGGTGATGGCAGCTCTGGAATCATCACGAACAGTTATTATGATATGGATTTATCAGGGCAATCCGATAACAAGGGTCAAGGATTAACTTCTGAACAAATGAAAAATATTGCAAACTATGATGGCTGGTACTTCGATACCATATGGAACATGGATCAGCATCATTATGGATATCCTTATTTAGCAGGAATGCAAGCCTTCTTAACTTACATGGGGAATGATTCAAACGATGGTAGCGGGATGTATGTAAGCAAGTCTTATAGGATCGGCTCGTCTGTAACTATAGAGGATTTCAATTGGACGAGGACAGGACATCTCTTCCAAGGGTGGAATACAGAGTCTGATGGCAGTGGTATGCCATATGAGATCGGTGATGAGAGACCATTGAATAGTAATCTGCTGCTGTATGCGACTTGGAAGCGAGTGAGCAGTGGTTCTGGATCATGGCAGTCTGACAACGCCAATCTTGCTAATTTGATCGTTACTATAGGGGGTGGGGAGCTCGCATTATCGCCACAATTTTCGGCAGAGAAAACTAGTTATCAGGCTGAAACAATGTCTAGTGAAGCAATAATTAAAGCGACTCCTTCTAGTGCATGGGCTACGGTTACCTTGGAAGGCGAAAGGTTAAATGGAGAGAAAACAGTTGTTCTCGCAGAAGGCGACAATGTGTTCGAGATTGTCGTGAAAGCAGAGAACGGCACGCTTAAGACATATAGTCTGACGATTCATCGTGTAGTGGACAGTGAGGGTACTCCAACAACACCGGAAGCTCCAGGATGCACATTTTCTGACGTGACGGGTCACTGGGCAAAGTCATTCATATGTGAAGCCTTCGAGCGAGGAATTGTAAATGGTTATACGGAAACGAGGTTTAGTCCGCAAAGCGGCATCACACGAGTCGAGTTCGCAGCGATCTTGCTCCGAACATTGGGTATGACTTCATCAGCCTCCTCATTGTCCGGGCATGGCTTTGTTGACCAGGATCAAATTCCCGCTTGGGCGACATCTACAGTTCATATTGCGGTAGAGAAGGGCCTATTACAAGGATACCCGGATCATTCGCTTCGACCGTTGGATAATGTGAGTCGAGCAGAGATGGCGGCGATGATAGGGAGAGCAATGAAGTGGGGGAACTTACTAGGAAACACAACCTTCCACGATGATGCCGATATACCGCATTGGGCTAAAGGGTATATCCAAGAAGCTGTTGCGAGAGGTTTATTGAATGGGCGCGGCGACAATCGATTTAGTCCGTTAGAGTCGACGACTAGAGCGGAAGCAGCTGTGCTACTGCTAAGATTATGGTATGTTCTTAAGTTAAATAGCGAATCTGGCAATTAAAAATGTAAATGTGAGGAAGTGTGCCCCGATTTTATGAGGATCGGGGCTTTGAAATTGGCATTCTCAAGCTAATATTACAATTGGGATTATATACCTGTTTGGACGATGACAGATAGATTTGGAGTTGCATGGGGTGGGGGTTGGGAACCTTTAACTCACACATCAAAATATGCATACACAGCGGTTGCAGAAAGTGCACGAGGAGTTGTAAGTGCTACTAGCGGAGGGGTAACTCAAACTGGTTATAACAACTTTAATCCTGCTGCAGGAATAGGTTGGGCAGTTGATCTCACTCTGAATTTTCGAAAAATGGGAATGTATATTCTACTACTAGACATAAGAGATGGGGAAAAGTAAACGCTCAGAAAAAGCACAATGGTTCAGGGGAACAGGATATAAATAGTGCGGTAGCTAATTATTTTCATAGACAGGCTGCATGTGTTGGATCGATTTCACAGCAACAGGTGGCACTCCAAAAGTAGGTATTTCGTGATCATTATCACATGATAAGTTGGCGGACAAGGGAACGAATATACGTTGGAAACACTCAGATAATCCAAGCTAAACCTTCAATAAGTATTATAACTAGCACAGACTATTTATTAACTGCCCTTGATCGATATTCCCCGATCAAGGGCAGTTCCATTTCACCTGGAAATAGTATTGTTAAAACTATATCCTAGCTGGAGTTATAATATGCTTCTATATGGTAAACAGGCTATAGTAGTATTACCCAACTCAAAATGTACCAAAGTTTGAAATTTTAAAATAATGATTGATAATTTGTTATTCAGAGGCTAACATGAACAGAACTTACCGGCAGATGTTCAGTCGTGAACTATGGAGATTCATAGAAATAATAACGAATAAAAATGCTTAAGCGAAAACCCGAAACCTGTTATCTCTAACGAGTTGTTTTATGTTGGACATTTGATGTGATAAAAAACCGCTCTTTGCTGCTCTTATGGTGATTTGGCATGCAGATTATGGTCGAATTTATTATTATGATGAAGAAAGCGAACGAGCGTATAAGAAGAACTGGGGGGGGGAGCGAACGAATGGGCAAAAGAAAAGGTAGAGAACAGCATAGTGAAGAGGGAAAAAAGATAGAGATATTCTCCTTTGATGATGACGAGGAAGAAGTATTTATTGATTATGTCTGCGTAGATTGTGGTTGCTTAGATCCTGTGCCTGACTTCATTGTAGGAGAGTGTTCTTATGGGTTAGAACCGGGGGAGAGCCCTGTGTTTGTCTGTCCGGAATGTAACGGAGACTTGGTGAGAAAGGGAAAGCCGTCTGAAGAGTAACCGTCGGCTAGCAAGTTAGGTCACCGATAGGTGATTTTGTTTTTCCGATAAGAGGCAAGGAAGGGGCTTGTTTTTCAAGCCTTTTGGGATTCAAACGGTACTGCTTCGGACTCACCCCATAATACGCGCTGAAATGCTGGGTGAACGGATCGAAGGTCAGATAGCCGAGTTTATCAGTGATCGCGGTCACGGCGAGATTGCTCTCCCGCAGAAGTTGAGAGGCTCGTTTCATCAGCAACTTATGTTGGTATGACTTTGGCGTCATACCTGTTTCACGAAGGAACAGCTCATGAAAATAGGATCTTTTCAGGCCCGCAAAATTTGCAACATGTTTCCACTGGATCACGTCTCTCTGGAAATGAGTCTAGTTGGGCAAGAAGACTACTTTCACCAAATAAGTCAGCGTTACCTGCTCCTACCGAACATTATTGAGATGTAAAGTGTGTATACTATGACCAATCACCTGCAAAGGGGGGAACTGGATTGTCTAAACAGCAAGGGCATGGTGTCCAAAATACAACAACTCGAACGTCGGACAAAAAAGGCAAAAAAAGCGGGAAAAAATAGTTGGGTTTAAGCTTAAAGTCGTCTCTCAAAAGCAGCTGTTTGTTAGCTGCTTGGGATGGCTTTTCGTTTTTTTGACGGAACAAGCAGCCAAAATGACCAGTTCCACCGTAAAGTTCAGAATCCCATCAAGTTCCTGCATTTCATACAACAATTTCGTCTTCTCGTATGTTGTTAATAATATCAACTTGTATTAGCAGTGGGGCAGTCTCCTACCAGTGTGTAGACATATTGAACTCATTAAAATGAGTAAGGGTTGAATGATTGAAAGACACCTGCTGCAGGTCGGCGGAATGTTATGAGACGTGAGTACAGCAGGTAATCCTTGATGGAACCAGCAAACCGGCCATCCATTGTTGAAGTTGCGTTTCTATAAATACTTGATGCATCTTTTCGAGCAGTTGCCGCATGAAGAAGAGCTAGCAACAGCATACTTGAAGTCCGCTCCCATCGCTAGTCGGGGGCTATTTGATGTTCACATCGCCGGGTCAGTATCCGCGCCTCAAAAACCTATTTTCCTCAAATAATAAAGACTTCCGCAAAAAATAAAGATTAAAAAAGAGCAAAAATCGTTTACGGATAAAATTGTAGCGATTTCGCGGCTCCTTTGCCATGTGCTACCGTTAGGGCAACAAATGGTCATCACATGAAAGGAGCAATTCCCATGCGACATTCCGAAAGCCTGCACCCGCAGCCAGCCGAAGCTTCTTTGGCCGCAGCCGTCCCTAAACGGGGCCTAAAGAAGCATATCATTCGGGACAAATATTTGTACCTGATGCTTGTGCCAGTGGCCTTCTATTTTCTGCTATTCAAGTATGCGCCCCTCTATGGGGAAATCATTGCCTTCAAGAACTACCGTCTGACGGATGGCATCTGGGGAAGCAGTTGGGCAGGGCTGGATCACTTCCGTCAGCTGTTTTCCAGCAAAGAGTTTTATGTTGTTATGCGTAATACGCTTCTGCTTAATCTGTACAATTTGGTATTTGCTTTCCCGGTACCTATTGTGCTGGCGATCCTTCTAAATGAAGTTCGCTGGAATGGATACAAGCGGTTGCTGCAAAATCTGCTCTACATCCCCCACTTTATATCCTGGGTGGTACTGGGCACCATCATTATTGCCATGTTGTCCCCGTCGACGGGTATTGTCAATACGATTCTGGGGTTGTTTGGCATGGAGCCTATCTATTTTATGGCGAGTCCGTTCTGGTGGCCGATATCCTTCGTAGGCTCCGGGATCTGGAAAGAGGCGGGCTTCGGCACCATCCTCTATATGGCCGCCATGGCGGGGATTGATCCTACTCTGTATGAAGCGGCCAAGATTGACGGAGCCAATAAGCTTCGGCAGATCTGGCATGTGACTTTGCCCGGGATTCGCAGCACCGCAGCGATTATTCTGATCCTTCAGGTGGGGCGAATCATGGATGTAGGCTTCGAGCAAGTATTTACGATGAAGAATCCTGCTGTTACCCAGGTGGCCGAAGTGATCAGCACTTTTGTGTATACTCGCGGCATTGAGAATCTCCAATACAGCTATACCACAGCTCTTGGTTTGTTCCAGTCGATTGTTGCATTGATCTTGATCGTCAGCGTGAACAAGCTAATTAAGATCATGGGCGAACGAGGGTTATGGTAGACCGATCAGAAAGAAAGGGGATGATTGTCACGTGAGGACAAAACATTTTAGCTCAGAGAGCCTTTTCCGTGGGTTCAACTACATCTTTTTGGCGTTATGCGCCGCTGCAACTGTATTTCCTTTCCTTAATATTATTGCGGTCTCCTTCAGCGACAGCAGAGCGATCTCGGCAGGGGAGGTATTCTTGTGGCCTATCGAATTTAATTGGGATGCTTACCGCAATCTGATTGACGACGGACAATTGGTCGTAGCTATGAAAAATACGGTTCTAATAACGGTTGTGGGCACTCTGCTGAATATGGTGTTTACCATTCTGGCTGCGTACCCGTTGTCCAAATCCAGACTTCGGGGTAGGAACATCATGCTGCAGGCCGTGCTGTTCACCATGTTATTCGGCGGCGGGATGATTCCTCATTTCTTGCTCGTCAACAGTCTGGGACTGGTAAATACCTATTGGGCGATCTGGTTACCCGCTTTGATTAGCGTCTATAACATGTTCGTCATGAAATCCTTCTTCGAGGGAATTCCTGCTGAACTGGAGGAGTCGGCATCTATCGATGGCGCTAATGAATGGGTGCTGCTGCTGAAGATTATTATCCCGTTGTCTATGCCGGTGATCGCGGCGCTGACCCTATTCTATGCCGTGGGCTGGTGGAACTCATACATGAATGTACTGATTTACATCCGAAGCACCGACAAGATGTCTTTGATGGTGAAGCTCTATCAGATGATTGACTTGGTCAGCCCCGAGATGCTACGGAGCGGGGAGGGGGTCACCGAACAGACCTTGACGCCGGAGGGGATCCGCGCGGCAGCTATTGTGTTTTCGATTATACCCATTCTGTGTGTATATCCCTTCTTGCAGAAGTATTTTGTAAAGGGAGTTTTGTTAGGCTCCGTCAAAGGTTGATATCGTAGACTGCCAAGCGGTCTTGATATATATAATTTATTTAGGAGGTCTATGCATGAAAATCAGTCAACAAAAAAAGTGGGTTGTTTTAACAGCTGCCTTATGTATGCTGGCGGGAACGGCATTGGCAGGATGTTCGGGGAAAGGAGCGAACAGCCCCTCCGCATCGCCTTCTGCATCGCCCGGGGTTGAAGCGTCTGCAACGGCAACGGCGATTGCGGATCCGTATGCCGATCTGCCGAAAGCGGTTAGCATCTCCGCGTTTGACCGGGGGGCTGTATCCAGTGACGAAGGGACTTATGAAAACAATCGATGGGTGAAATGGATCCGGGAACAGTCCGGGATTGACGTGACGATGGTGCCTGTGCCCCGCAACCAGGCTCAGGACAAGCTGAATGTGCTTATTGCTTCGAATCAGGCGCCGGATCTGATCTGGGAATACGATCGGGCCTACATCGGCAAGCTGATTACTCAAGGCGCGCTGCAGCCGATTGACGCTTATATTGAGCAATACAGCACATCCTACAAAAAATATTTGCAGGAGCATCCCGAGTTGTTGCCTTACCTGACCTTCGATGGTCAAATGTATACGGTCGCGACTGCTCGGACGATAGATGGCATCGCCAATCATGGTCTGTGGATCCGGCAAGATTGGCTGGACAAGCTGGGCCTCAAGACGCCAACAACGATGGAGGAATTGATCGAAGTGGCGAGGGCGTTCAAGGAGCAGGATCCGGATGGCAACAATCAGGACGATACTACGGCGCTGGTAGGCAGTACGGTTTTTGATAGTTATGCAGCGATGAACGCGGCAATCAGCAATCAATGGTACCTTGAGGACGGCAGCATGAAGTACGGGGCCACACTTGACCGCTTCGGGGATGCGATGGATCTGGAGAAGCAATTGTACGAAGCAGGGCTGGTGGACAAGGAATATTTGACGGACAAAAACTTCCAAAGGGCTATCCAACTGTGGACGACGGGCAAAGCGGGCATCTTCGCCGGCAGTTGGGGCGGCAGCGCGATGGAGAACCATATCCGGAATATGCTGAAGAACGAACCGGAAGCAAATCCGGTGCCGCTTGAGCCGGTATCCACCAAAAACGGTAAATTCGGTCTGTATCAGGAAACGCCGCCGAATATTTTCGTAGCCTTCAATAAGGAAATGAAAAATCCGAAGGCCGCAGTGGAATATTTAGACTGGATGGTAGAAGAGGGATGGAAGACGTTGGTGAACGGTGAAGAAGGTGTTCATTATAAGGATGTCAACGGAGTGGCTCAAATGCTGGATGCAGAGAAGTACAAGAAGGAAGTGTCATACGCGGGTGAATATGCAGTTGTGCGGGATGCAAAGTTTTCCCCTGAAGATCTGCTCGTGAAGGCGGCTTCTGACGAGATCTCCCAGAAGCTGGCGGCATTGAGTCAGCAGGGATTGGAGATGGCGACCAAAAACAAGTTCCGTCGGGATATTCCGTATCAGCCAAACTTTATGGAGCTGAACGATATTCAGACGGCGCTGAAACCTTTTATCGAAGAGGTTCGCGCCAAAGTGACGATGCAGGGCAGCCAGTATACGGCGGCATGGGGACTGGAGGAAATTCGCAAGGAATGGAAGCGACTGGGCGGAGAAGCGGTAGAAGCCAAGGCGCAGGAATGGTACGAAGCGAACAAAGCCAACTTTTAAATAAGGTGTAGAGATGGTCATCCAAGCGAGACAGGCCTCGACTTTCATGAATAGATTTCAAGAAAGGCAGAGGTTCTGTCTCTCCCTCAATAACGATAACTGAAAGGGGCATACATGATGTCGACGAGTAAGCGGAATGAAAATGCAAGAACGATTCGTTTAGCTTTGTTTATGGTTATCTTCTTGTTATTTCAGACTGTAATTCCTGTCGGTTTTTCCGAGACTACGCAAGCGGTTGCGTTGAATGGGACAGAATCAATCGATTCCATCGACAACCTCATTACCAACGGAGGTTTTGAGACAGGTCTATGGTCAACCAGAGCGGGAGGAAGCTTGGATACTACGGTTAAACATAGCGGAAACCAAAGCGCGAGTATGACTGCGACTGCGACGACACAGTATCTGGGAAGCGCATTGATACCTGTAGAATCGAACAGTATCTATGAGCTGTCGGCCTGGATCAAGACATCCGGCATCTCCGTTTCTGATGCAGCAAGTGTAAACGCTTTAATGGTTGATGCCAACATGAATGCAATAGGCTGGTACAATACGATGAAGCTGATCCGGACCGGAGGCAGTGAAGATTGGACGGAATATACGACGGAGCTGAGCCAATTTGCAGCCGGGACGTCCTATATCCGCATATATGTCAGGTTGGATGGCAATGTGAGCGGTTCCGTATGGTTTGATGACGTGGAGTTGAAGGTATCCGACAATATGCTGGTCAACAGCGGCTTTGAGTCCGGGTTGTGGTCGCCGAGAGAAGGGGGAAGTCTAGATACAACCGTTAAACGAAATGGCAACCAGAGCGCGAGGATGACGGCGGCCACGACGACACAGTATTGGGGAAGCGCGTTGATTCCTATACAATCGAATGAAGTGTATACGCTGTCGAGCTGGATCAAAACATCTGGCATATCGGTTACGGATGCCGTAAGTATAAACGCTTTAGTGATTGATGCCAATATGAATTCACTGGGCTGGCACGATACGATGAAGCTGATTCAGACAGGAGGCAGTCAGGAATGGACGGAGTATACGACAGAGCTAAGCCGATTTGCGGTTGGGGCGGCCTATATCCGCCTATATGTCAGGCTGGACGGTAATTCGGGCGGCGATGTTTGGTTTGACGACATTGTATTCAAGCCAAAGGACTTCGTTATTGGTGTCGATGGACCAACGGGAAATATTTTTTCGGCTAATGAACCGACGATATTAAGTCTGTCACTGAAAAACTCCACAAACCGGAGCAAACAGGTTCAAGTGGATTACGGTGTAAAAGATTCCGAAGATAACTTGATCATAACCGGAAGCTTTGATACGGATGTCGGCATGCGCGGGGTAGCGGATCAAGAGCTGGACTTCTCGGCTATTGATCGTTACGGCGTATATACTTTGGAGGTAACGGCAACAGGAGACAATGGCAATATTAACGAGCAGGAGAGCTTCCCGTTCAGCAGGGCGCCGGCACCGGGCGAAAGCACGCCGGGCAGTGTATTCGGTACTGCGATTCATCTTCTTAACAAAACCGATGTCAATTATGTCGACACCTATCTTACCCAGATCGCACAGACAGGAATCCAATGGATCAGGGATGATGCAAGATGGACAGTTGCCGAAACGGTGAAGGGGCAGATCAGCATTCCGCCTGCTTGGGATATGTTTGTAGACACTGCATTGTCCAAAGGCATCAGTCCTTTGTTTATTGTCGATTATGGCAATCCGTTTTACGATGATGGAAAGGCGCCTTATACTGATGAAGGAATTGCAGCCTATGCCCGTTATGCGGGCGAGCTGGCAGAACACTTTCTGGGCAGGGTGGACCACTTTGAAATATGGAATGAATGGAATATCGGAGGAGGCAACCCGGATCGCCTTTCGCCGGAGGCGTATGCCAAAGTGCTTAAAGCGGCATATGCCGCTATCAAGGCGGTCAATCCCGATGCGGTAGTCATAGGCGGCGCCACGTCGGGGGCGGATGCAGGATGGATTAGCAGAGTATTGTCGGCAGGCGGATATGATGATATGGATGCCGTATCCATTCATCCCTATACCTATCCGATCAACCCGGATGACGGAGGATTCGTAGCCAGCTTGCAGTCGATAAAGAATCTGTTTCTGGCCTATGGCCCTGCCAAGCCGATATGGGTGACCGAGATAGGCTGGCCAACCAGTGAAAGTTTGACCAGAGGCGTAAGCGAGCTAACGTCGGGAGCTAATGTCGTTAAGACGTATACTCTGGCACTTAGCAGCGGCCTTGCAGATAAGGTTTTCTGGTATGATTTTAAGAATGACCCTAAACCGCCGACAAGTCTTGAAGGTCATTTCGGTCTGGTCAGAGGGGAGCATGAAGGTACGACTTGGTCCGCGAAAGAGAACTATGTGGCTTATCGTGGGCTTACCAACATGCTTTCAGGAGCGGAGTTTGTTCAAACCTATGCCGCTGGCGATCAGGTCCAGGCCTACAGATTTTACCGCAATTCGGATCAGAAAGACGTGCTTGTTCTGTGGAGCAAGGGCGATGCCAAAAATCTGGCGTTAAATCTCGGCGCTACCGTTGCGACATCCTATGATTTGTTTGGCAATAGCAGCCATGAAACCGCGAATAGCAATGGCATAATAACCCTGCCAATTTCGGAAGTGCCCATATATGTGGAAGGAAACTTTGCCCAGAACATAGAGGTTCAGGATCCATATCATATCCGCGTAGAACCGCATTTGCAGGAGACGCCGCAGGGCGAGCAATGGAGTGTCCGTATTGGCATCGACAACAATACGAACGCGGCCATATCCGGGGAGATACGAATCGTTGGTTCGTCGCCATGGAATCAGGGAAGCGAGGAGATGTTGTTTACCGCTGCGGCCAACCAATCGGCAACCGTATCGTTCGCATTCCCGGGAAATCCGGAGCCAAGATTATATGATTTGCAAATTGCAACAACATTGGACAGCGGAGTGAGCACTGTCGTAGATCGGAAAATCAGCTTCCTTGCCGCAAAGCAAGCCGCTGAAGCTCCGATCATCGACGGGGTGCTGTCGCAAGGGGAATGGTCCGACACAATGCCAATCCTGATCAATCAAACCTCACAGGTCCAAATGGGCGATTGGGGGGGAGTCGACGATCTGAGCGGCACAGGCTATATTCTATGGGATGATGATTATTTCTATTTTGCAGTGGCAGTACAGGACGATGTCCATGTTCAAAACGATACGGACGGCAATATCTGGAGAGGAGACAGTATACAATTCGCTATTGATCCCGGCAGAAAGTCGGGGGCATCCAATCTCGGGTATAATGAAATCGGTATTGCTATGAACCCTAACACCTCCAATGTCAATGTCTGGAGATGGACCGCCGCCTCAGGAGTTTCAAGCCTGAGCAACGTACAAGCTTCGGTCATACGAGACGACAACAGCAATACGACCACCTATGAAATGGCGATTCCATGGGACGCGTTATTGCCGGTTGGTGTGACGGCAGCTCTGGGCTCGAATTTTGGATTTGCCATGCTCATCAATGATAATGACGGTTCCGGAAGACGCGGTTGGATGGAGTATATGGGCGGTATTGGCTCGGGCAAAGACCGTAGTGCTTTCGGAGATTTGCTGCTAGTTCCACTTGCTGCGGAAATAACAAGCCAGGCCGCTCCGAAGAAGCCGATTCTGTCTGACAACAACGGGCATGATACAGGATTATTGGACGGCAATTATGAGATCACCATGAATATGTGGTGGGGAAATAACGGTTCGTTGTACCAATTGTATGAAAATGATGTTTTGATCGATAGTCAGTTATTGTCCGAGAACCCGCCGTATGCCCAGACGGCGGTTACATCGTTAACCGATAGATCGAACGGCATATATAGTTATGTCGCAAAGCTTACTAACGCATCCGGTACGACGCGAAGTGACGAGTGGGTTGTTCGCGTCAACGATGCGTCGCCGGGGAAACCGTTGTTGTCAGATGATAATTGGGATGGAGACGGGAACTTCACCCTTACCATGAATATGTGGTGGGGAACGAACGGGACAACTTATCAATTGTACGAAAATAGTGTTCTGATCGATACACAACCGCTGTCCAAACGGACACCGCAAGCGCAATTTGCTGTAACATCAATCCGTGACAGACCGGCAGGCACGTATGAATATCGATGCGAATTGTCTAATAGTGCCGGGATCACATCAAGCGAGACAACAACGGTGACAGTCCTTCGTTAATCGATGTTGTCCCCAAGTGAAGGACTTCTTCCGCAACGTAAATGCGGGAGGAGTCCTTATGGCATGCCGATCAAGGGCATTTCCTCAAAAAATAGATACTTCCGCAAAAAGTAGAGATTTCGGAAATCCATTGCAGCATGTTACCGTTAGAGTGGGTTCGGCACATATGCGCGGCAGAAGCCTATATCGCAGGCTCATCACAGGCAGCCATGGTATAAACTATAATTCAGGAGGTCGGGCTACTTTGAAAACAAGACATAAGCTGATAACTGCCTTTGCAGCCGCCGTATGCTTGTTTGCGGGAACGGGGTTGACTGGCTGTTCGAATCCAGGAGCGGATGAACCCTTAGCATTGCCCGGAAGCGAGTCGCCAGCGACGGCAGCAGATCCGTATGCCGATCTGCCGAAAGCAGTCAGCATCTCCGCGTTCGACCGAGGGGGCGTATCTAGTGATGAGGGAACCTATGAAAACAATCGTTGGGTGAAGTGGATCCGGGAGCAGTCCGGAATTGACGTAACGATGGTACCCGTGCCCCGTAACCAGGCTCAGGACAAGCTGAACGTGCTTATCGCCTCGAATCGGGCGCCGGATCTGATCTGGGAGTACGATAGGGCCTACATTGGCAAATTGATTACCCAAGGCGCACTGCAGCCGGTGGACACTTATATTGAGCAGTACAGCACAACCTACAAAAAATATTTGCAGGAGCATCCCGAGTTGTTGCCTTATCTGACCTTTGATGGTCAAATGTATGCAGTCGCGACTGCTCGGACGATAGATGGCATCGCCAATCATGGTCTGTGGATCCGGCAAGATTGGCTAGATAAGCTAGGTCTCAAGACGCCGACAACGATGGACGAATTGATCGAGGTGGCGAAGGCATTCAAGGAGCAGGACCCGGATGGTAACAACCAGGACGATACAACGGCGCTGGTAGGCAGCACGGTCTTTGATAGCTATGCAGCGATGAATTCCGCGATCAGTAATCAATGGTATCTGGAGGACGGCAGTATGAAGTACGGCGCCACGCTCAACCGGTTCGGGGATGCGATGGATCTAGAGAAGCAAATGTACGAAGCTGGGCTGGTGGACAAGGAATATTTGACGGACAAAAACTTTCAGAGGGCTATCCAACTGTGGACGACCGGCAAAGCAGGCATCTTTGCCGGCAGTTGGGGCGGGAGCGCGATGGAGGACCATATCCGGAATATGCTGAAGAACGAGCCGCTAGCGAATCCGGTGCCGCTTAAGCCGGTATCCACCAAAAACGGCAAATTCGGTCTGTACCAAGAAACACCGCCGAATATCTTCGTAGCTTTCAATAAGGAAATGAAAAATCCGAAGGCCGCAGTGGAATATTTGGACTGGATGGTAGAAGAGGGCTGGAAGACGCTGGTCAACGGAGAAGAGGGCGTTCATTACAAGGGTGTCAACGGAGTGGCTCAAATGCTGGATGCGGAAAAGTACAAGAAGGAAGTGTCGTATGCGGGCGAATATGCGGTTGTGCGGGATGCGAAGTTCTCGCCCGAGGATCTGCTGGTAAAGGCGGCGCCTGACGAGATCTCCCAGAGGCTGGCGGCATTGAGTCAGCAGGGCTTGGAGACGGCGGCCCAGAACAAGTTCCGCCGGGATATTCCGTATCAGCCGAACTTTATGGAGCTGAACGATATCCAGACGGCGCTGAAACCTTTTATCGAAGAGATTCGCGCCAAAGTAACGATGCAGGGTAGCCAGTATACGGCGGCATGGGGACTGGAGCAAATTCGTAAGGAATGGAAGCGCCTGGGCGGAGAAGATGTAGAAGCTATGGCTCAGGAATGGTACGAGGCGAACAAAGTCGACTTTAAATAGCTGCCGCACGAAAGGAACGGGACAATGAAGAATGTACAGAGCCAATGGATGAAAAAAATAATTACAGGTCTGATCATGTTCCTGTTCCTGATTGTAACTGTGTCGGCCGTGTTGTTTTATTTTATTTTCACCAATGATCTGAAGGACCAACTCGTCAGAACGAATGTGGAGCTCCTGGATCATATGGAGCAGAAGCTGGATTTGGTGCTGAAGAGCATCGACAACGAAGCTATCCAACTGGTCCAGTACGATGAAATAAAAACGTTTTTTGACGATAGTCTGCCCCAAGGGGAGCGGACCGAAAACGACTATCGGATCGGCAATCACATCGACAGACTAATCCGAAGCAATGAATATCTGTTCTCCATAGACATCTACTCGTATTCCCAGGACAGGCTGGTGTCGGGAGATATCTTGACGGAGGAGATGAGGCTGAAGGATTACGCCTGGATCGGACAGTTCGCTCAATTCGACGGTTATTCCAGCTGGTTGGCAAGTCGCAAGCTGTTGATCAGCAACTCCAACTTTCCAATTTACCGTAATGTGGTGTCGTTCATTCGGACCTATCCGCTTATTCATTCTACGGGCACGAGGAAGGGGGCCATCGCCTTTAATTTGAAGGAGGAGATGCTGCTGCCTCTGATCTATCACGAGGGGGATGCTCAAGGTCTGAATCTTGTGCTGGACAAAGGGGGACTGGTAGTACTCCATCCCGACGAGTCCAAGCTTGGGGAGAACATGGGCTCCACACCTTTCGTGGCGCAGATGGCTACGGAGGGCAAGAGCGCAGGTTACTTCCATGCCAAGGTTGAGAACAAAGATTCTATCGTCTTCTACAAGGTGAATCCGTATACCGGATGGAGAATTACGAGAATTGTTTCGGAGATCGAGCTGAACAAACCGTTGACGGTGATTCGCAATACGCTGGCTGTTCTGTCCGTTATGATCTTGATAACGGCAGCTGTTCTGGCTCTTGCCGTAGGCAGATGGACGTTCAAGCCGTTGAACCGATTCCTGGGAACGATCTCCTCCAGATTGAATGCCGTATCTCCCCAGCCCACAGGGGAAGCGGGAGGAGACGGATTCCGAATACTGGAGTCCCGATTTGAGGATTTCCTGGTCAACAGCGAGCAGTTGCAGCAGCAGGTTCGAGAGACCAAGCCGATTCTAAAATGGCAGCTGGTCATAGAGTTGCTGTCCGATTCTAAGATCAACATCTCCAATACAAGGCAACATATGGGTATGCTGGGGATTCAGCTGGATTTGAACCGGTTTGTCGTGATGGTGGCGGAATTTGACCAGCGTAACGATTTGACCGCCCAAGATACACATCTGTACAATTATGCGCTGTGTAATGTGGCCGAGGAGTTGATTCAGGCGGAAGGCAAGGGCGTGTCAATTGAATTGGAAAACGGCTGCTGCGCTATTCTGATGAGCTTCCAGGATAGCGGCATGGAAGCCGAACTGCGAGCCAGCGTTGTGGCGGATTTAATCAAAAATTATGTCGCAGAAAACTTCAAACGCACGGTTACGATCGGCGTGGGCGGGCTGGCGGAATCGGTGGGTGAGATCAGGCAGTCCTTCAAGCAAGCATGCGACGTGTTGGCTTATCGATTGATTCTGGGCTCGAATATGGTGATCACCCGGGATGATGTGCAAAGTGACGAATCCGCCCAATATTACCGATTGGTGGCGATGACCGACGGGATGATGGATTCATTGAAGCTTTTGGATGGGGAGAAGCTGAAGGCGCAGACAGACCGCTGGTTCGAGGCTTTCACCCAATACGGAGTGCCTCCGGAGATGATTCGCCAATTGAATCTGCAATGTTTGATGAAGGCTGCCGTAGTGGCTGGGGAAGCGGGCATCGAGCCGGAGCAAATCCGTATGCCGCAGGAAATGAGAGATGCTCTGAATCAATACGACAGTCTGGATGAGATGAAAGGTTTCATCTTGACTATGCTTCGGGAGTACATGGATCTGATTCGAACAAAACGCGGCAAACGGGAGAAAAGCGATCTGATTGTCAAGGTGCTGGACTATATTAACAAGGATATCGGCAGAGCCGACCTGTCGCTGAATTTGTTGGCCGACGAATTGCGCGTGAGCGTGTCTCACTTGAGCAGGCTGTTCAAGGAGCAGACGGAAAGCAACTTTATTGATTACCTGATGAATCTGCGAATTAATCAAGCCAAGCGGCTGTTGATGGAAACCGATGAGAAAATCAAGGTGATTGCGGAAGCTGTCGGTTACAGCAACGTCAATACGTTTATTCGCATCTTCAAGAAGCTTACGGCGCTCACCCCCTCGGAGTACCGGGAGCAGAGGCAGGAGCAACAGGAGTGATTCTCGATGAAAGAATGTGAAGCAATGAATGTCAACCAAGCATGGAAAGCCAAATGGATCATGTATACCGGGTGTCCCGATCATGCAGCGCCTGTCTTCAGAAAAAAGTTTCAAATGCCTGGCGGCATAAAAAAAACACAAATTCGTATATGCGGACTAGGTTTCTATGTGTTGAACATAAATGGACGGCGTGTTGGCGACGATATTATGCAGCCAGCGTTTACCGCTTACGACAAAACAGTCTTGTTTAACGTTTACGAGGTGGACAACTATTTGGCTGAAGGGCTCAATGAGATCGAGGTTACATTGGGCAACGGCTGGTACAATGAATTGCAGCCTTCGGCATGGCAGTTCGAACATGCGGCATGGCGCGCACAGCCGAAATTAATTGCGGAATTGTACTTGGACGGGCAATTGTTTCTGGTATCGGATACAACTTGGGAATGCGCTCGGAGCGGCATCAGCTATAACTCTTTACGATGCGGCGAAACGTTCGATGCGGGATTCAAGATCGATAGATGGGAAAAACCCACCATCGCGCCCGCGCCTGGCGGCGTGATGAAAGAGCAGCAGATTTCTCCTATACGAGTGAGTGAGCTTATTAAGCCTGTGGCTATTGTGCCGAGCCCATTGCCTGTCATCTATGATTTTGGCGTCAATCTTTCGGGGAATGTAGAAATTCAAGTAATCGGACGGAAAGGCAACAAAGTGACGATTCAGTATTTCGAACTGCTGAGATCTACGGCAACTCCGGATTTGGAAAGATATAAACAACATGTTTATGATGATAGGTTTCAATGCGACGAATATATATTATCAGGCGAGGGAGTTGAGACCTGGCATAGCGAATTCAATTATAACGGCTTCCGTTATGCAAGAGTCTATGGAGAATATGAATCGCTCGAGGTTGTCGCTCGTTGTTTCCATACCGATTTATCCGATGCAGGGGACCTTCAATGCGACAATCCCCTCGTTACGAAAATTCAGGCAGCTGTGCGTCGGTCTACTTTGACTAATTTTCATCATATTCCAACCGATTGTCCGCATCGCGAAAAAAACGGCTGGACCGGAGATGCGCATCTGGCTTGCGAACAAGCGCTGTTCAACTTTCAAATAGATGAAGCCTATATCAAATGGCTGGATGATATTGTAGATTGCCAACGTCCAAGTGGCCGTATTCCTTGCATCGCTCCGACAAGCAGTTGGGGATATGATCACATGTTGTGCGGGCCTACATGGGATGCCGCTTTATTCGTTATTCCCTGGGAGTTGTATCGATACACAGGGAAGGTTGAATATATACGCAGGTACTATGAGCCAATGGGAAAATATATCGGCTACCTGCAATCCATTCTCGACAATGGCATTTGCCGCATCGGTCTCGGCGATTGGTCTGCGCCTTCGGTTGCGCCAGCATTTCCGGTAGAATCGCTGCTAACCGCCTATTCCTATTACATGACGGATATTTTCGGGAAGATATCCGGGATTCTGCACGAGGAAGAAAGCGAGCGGCAGGCCGCAGAGCTTTCGGATGGTATAAAATCAGCATTTATAAAGCAATTTGCCGCTATTCAGACAGACAGTCAGGTTTTTTATGCGATGATGCTTTATTTTGGGCTTGCAGAGGACGTGTCCGCAACGCTGGATAACCTGATCAGAACAGTGGAATTAGCGGATGATCATATTATGGGAGGAATGTTTTGTTCGAAAATGATTTTGGACGTACTTACAGACAATGACCGGTTTGACCTTGCCTATAAAATTGCGTCACAAGTGGATTTTCCGGGATGGGGGCACCTGGCAGGCTTATGCGCGGGAACGTTGGGCGAGAACTGGTACGGTGGTTCATCGATGAATCATTTTATGTTCGCCGAAATTGGCGCGTGGTACTACAAAGCGCTCGCGGGATTCAATATTGACGACAACAACCCGGGATTTAAGCACATCAGATTAACCCCTCATATCCCGGCGGACATCGGCGAGTTCCGAGCATGGCATCAAACCCCTTACGGCAGATTGGAAATTTCGTGGGATCGGGAATATATGAATGTTATTCTTCCGCAAGGGGTATCTGCGACGTTCGTGCATGGGGATGCGACAAGGGAGCTTTCTGAAGGTGAATATCGCATTAAAAGATAACAGAGAAGGAGAGATCGATGATGAGTAGCGCCGAACTGGCGGTCAAGATTAAAGAAACGGAAACAAACTATGACGATCGGGCCAAGCTCGTCCGCACTCCGTTGACGGCAACTTATCATACGGCACTGAGACCGGATGCGCATCCTTTTGTCTACGCGCTGTATCCGTCTACTTGTTATGCGTATGATTTGCTTCAGTATGGGGGCGAGGACTATACACGGAAGGCTGCAGGCATTCTGGAGGTGGTGATGTCCTTTCAGGATCAGGATTCGACACGGGCGACTTATGGGATTTGGCCGTACTTCTATGAGGAGACGTTAGATGAGATGGATCGTCCCGACTGGAATATGGCCGACTTTCACGGTAAGAAGCTGCTGCTGATTCTAAAAAATAATGCGCAGCTCCTTCCGCAACCGCTTCTGTCGAAACTCCGGGAAGCTGTGTATCACGCTTGCAAAGCTATCATGATTCGGGATGTTGGGCCTCATTATACGAACATTGCCATCATGGGGGCGGTGGTGACGCTTCTTGGCGGCGAAGTGCTGGGGAATGAAGAGTTTAGAAGTTATGGAGAGCAGCGTCTCAGAAGGTTTCATGCCTATACAATGGGGATTGGCACGTTCTCGGAATATAACAGCCCGTGCTATACGCCTATTGCGATTGAAGAACTACAGGTCATTTATTCGCAATCGAGCTCGGCAGACGCCTTGGAGATTGCCGGGCAACTACTGGACATTGCGTGGCATATGATCGGGAGGCATTATCATGCGGCGACGGGCGCGTGGGGAGGACCGCATAGCCGTACGTACAGAACGGCACTTCGTCCAATTGAACGGGAGTTTCTGACAAACGGACTGGCGATAGAATCATCTGGTCCCCGTTGTCCCGAGAAGTATCGCTACTTATTCGACTCAACAGAGGAGCGTTATTTCACAGAGCAGACGGTTCTGGCGGCGGAGACCGGCTATCAAAATTATGCAACCACCTACCAGAATGAGGCGCTGACGCTTGGCAGTTTCAGTAGCGGAAGCATGTGGAACCAGCGCCGCAATTTGATCGGCTACGTCAACGTCGGAGACGGAAAGACCGTGTCGGTCCAGTTGCAGTTTCTTAAGGACGGCAAGGACTTCTGCTCCGCCATATTTACTGGTGTGCAGTTGCGCAAGCAAGTGTTATTCAGCTTTAACCTGGCGACAGATAATGGAGGCTGGCATCAGGATCTCGATATCATTAACGGCAGATTCAGAGCCGAGGATCTACGCATTCGATTGCTAATCGGCGGCGATACTGCAGCGCTGGATATACCTATCGCTCAAGATGGCGTGCGACTCGCGGCGCAACTTGGAGAAACGACCCTGCAAGTGGAATCGGTGCTGGACAACTCTGGGTACGGCTCGCTCTCCGTTGAAGCGGAGCGTACGGCTGACGGGGTAAACCTCGATTATGTAATTGCGTCGGGAGAGGAACGGGATTTTGATTTCCACGCACTGGATAAGGCCGTATGGATCTTGATCTTGTCGCTGGGAGAAGATCAGGCATTGCCTGCTGTCACGCTCAAGTCGGACGGAATGTGGGTGACCGCGTCGGTTTGTAAGGAAGATGATTCGATGGCGATAACCGTGCCGGTGGTTCCACGGAAGACCAAAGAACTATATCGGGATAATCAAATTCAAATGCCCAAGGCACTTATGACACAGTTGGAATAGATGAGAGGGATGTCGAGTGGCTATTGAATCAACATAGCTTGCTTAAAATAGAAGTGGAAGGCTATGTGATTGAGGAGCACATTGATGAAATCATAGAATCAACAATTTCGATATCGTTCCTCCTTTTGATGATGTCGGTAAGCACTGTGTTTGCAGATATACCGGAGGATTTTTTGGGATTAGGCGGTGGATCAAAGCCGGAAACACAAAAAATCGAAGCGACGGATCACGGCATTATCGTATCCACAGAAGGTTCCTATACACCAGACAGGCAAGCTGCAGGAATCATTTATAAAAAACCTATAGATCCCAAGGATGTAACTGTTGAGTTCACGATCGATAAAATTTCGACACTGAACCCGGTACAAGGGGCGCAATGGTCCCAGGAAAGAGACAGCTGGTATGCTGTAAGTCTGTTGGACAAGCCGGATTTCTGGACGACGGCTAACGATGATGTGAAATCCTTTTACATTGGCAATATCCCCTATTAGCGACAATCGAGCGTATGTGCATGCCTATCGTACGTTTGCAGGGGGATTTTTCCAGGCGAACTGGTTGGCAACGATTGACCTGAGTGTCGGCACTAAAATGAATGTCAATATCAAATGGGCAGATAAAACGGTTGCTGCTACCGTCAATGGCGTTGAAATTCCGCTCGATACCTTCAATAACGATCAACTGCCAACGATTGATCCGGTATTCCCTGATCATGCCTATATCGCTGTATCGGGACAAACGGGGGCGAAAATGGCTCAATTTACTTTGGAGTAAATTAACGATACTGTATTTGATCAACCAGCGTAATCAACTGAAGCATCACCAAGTCCCGAGCCTTCTGAATCAGCGGCAGCAAGTGTTGAGCCGTCAGCATCGGCGAGTGCCGAAGCTTCTTCGGACGCGAAGACGCCTGCAAGTGCCGATGGTGAACAATCTATAACAAATCTTTCATATATTATATTCTGGGTGCGCTGATTCTGATCGTTGTCGCAGTCGTTGTGATCAACAAGTCGCGGAAATCTAACAAGATGTAAAGGGGGAGAAATCTCCTCTTATTTCAAAAAGTAAGTTGGTGTTGTTAATGGAAGGAAAAAAATACATCTTTAAGTCTTCTGAGCATAATATTCGCGACGATTTTCCTTTTGTTGTTTCTCATTGGATTCACGATTCAAAGTCGGAGATTCCCATGCACAGTCATGAATTTATCGAAATCGTATTTATTGTGAATGGAAAAGCCGGACACAAATTTAAGTCTAGAAATTCCAAGGTGTACGAAAGTGAGTTAAGTAAAGGAGATATATTCATTATTAATCCCGACGAAGAGCATACTTATATTTTGTCTGGCGATGAGCAGGTCGAAGTTGTTAATTTGTTGTTTTATTCGGACATCATCGAATGGACGATATTGCGCGGGTCGGACTATATGAAGGATATGGATTTTTATTATGTTCATCGCGGGCAGCATCAGCGATAAGGCAGAAGCGAAGGAGGATGGGGTGAAATGGAAGTGAAGATTAACCGGGAAATCCGGGACTATACAGAAAGTTTGTACTTTGGACTGTCCTTGCGGCAGTTCTTTTTTTCTATTCTGGCAGTCGCTGCGGCGATTGGGTTGTACTTCGGTTTGCGCAATCACTTCGGACTCGAAACACTCAGTTGGATGTGCATATTGGGAGCGGCTCCCTGCGCTGCATTCGGTTTTATTCGTTATCACGGTATGACAGCGGAGCAACTACTGTGGACATACGTGAAGTCGGAGTTCTTGATACCAAGACGGCTTGTATTCTGCTCAACCAACATGTACTACGAAGCGCTGAAAGGAAGCTTGCACAAGCATGAGCAAGAAAGGATGAAGCGCAATGATTAAGACGCTCAGGCGCACTCTGAAACAGGACAAGGAACGGTCTGCTATTCCTAAAAGCGTACAACAAGCGATCCCGATCCGTGCAATCTGGCCGGACGGGATTTTTGCTGTCGGCAACAAATTTTCGAAGTCGTTCCGTTTTGCGGACATCAATTACGCCGTCGCTTCGCGAGAGGATAAAGAGACGATATTCCTTTCTTACTCCGAATTGCTTAATTCGTTTGACAGCGGTGCGACGACGAAGATAACGATTCATAATCGGCGGCTTAATCAGGCAGAGGTGGAACGTTCGGTTTTCATTCCGCTTCAGCACGACGAGTTGGATGTGTATCGGCAGGAGTACAACGACATGCTGCTAGGCAAAGCGACGGACGGCAACACCAATGGGACGATTCAAGACAAATACATCACCATCTCCGTTGTGAAAAAGAACGTGGACGAAGCCCGCCAATACTTCACGCGGGTCGCTACGGAGTTGACCGCCCATTTCTCTCGCCTCGGCTCAAAGTGTACGGAACTTGATGCGACGGATCGTTTGCACATCTTGCACGACTTCTTCCGAATTGGCGAAGAAGCGGATTTTCATTTTGATATGCAGGAAATGATGCGTAAGGGTCATGATTTCAAGGATTATATTTCCCCGGATTCGTTCGAGTTTGCGAAAGACCATTTTCGGATGGGGAACCATTACGGACGGGTCATCTTTCTGCGAGATTATGCCAGCTATATCAAGACAGCATGGTAGCCGAATTGTGCGACTTGAACCGCAACTTGCTGTTGTCGCTCGATGTCATCCCGATTCCGACCGATGAAGCTGTACGTGAAGTAGAGAACCGTCTGCTCGGTGTGGAGACGAACATTACGAACTGGCAGCGGCGGCAAAATCGCAACAACAACTTTTCGGCTGTTGTCCCCTACGACATGGAGCAGCAGCGGAAGGAGAGCAAGGAGTTTCTTAGCGACCTGACCACACGCGACCAGCGGATGATGTTCGGACTACTTACGATGGTGCATATCGCAGACAGCAAGGAACAACTCGATAGCGACACGGAGACATTGCTCACGACGGCCCGCAAGCATCTATGCCAGTTTTCCACGCTCTTCTATCAGCAAATGGACGGTTTGAATACGGTGCTGCCGTACGGGCTGCGAAAGGTTCATGCCTTACGGACGCTTACGACTGAAAGTACGGCTGTCTTTATCCCGTTCCGAGCGCAGGAGATCATGCACACATCCGGTATTTACTATGGGCAGAACGTCATCAGCAAAAATATGATCGTTGCCAATCGCAAGCAACTACTGAACGGAAACAGTTTTATTCTCGGCGTTTCCGGTTCCGGCAAGAGCTTTACTGCAAAGCGAGAAATCGTCAACCAGATACTGGCGAGCGATGACGATATTATCCTGATTGATCCGGAGCGGGAGTATTCTGCTCTGGTAAATGCGCTGGGCGGCGAGACGATTCATATATCAGCAACTTCGCCAAACCATATCAATGCGATGGATATGAACCGGGATTATGGCGACGGAGCCAATCCGATCATTCTTAAATCGGAATTTGTCCTGTCGCTGTGCGAGCAATTGATAGGTGGACATCAGCTTGGCGCGAAGGAGAAATCGCTCATCGACCGTTGCACTGCGGCTGTGTGCCGCAAGTATTTACAGAGCAACTATAAGGGGCAGCCACCAACCTTACAGGATTTTCGTGCGGAACTTCTCAAGCAGACAGAACCGGAGGCCCATGACATTGCGCTGGCCATTGAACTGTTTACTTCCGGCAGTCTGAACACGTTCGCTAAGCCAACCAACGTCAACGTTCACAATCGGCTTATCTGCTACGATATTCTCGATCTTGGTAAGCAGCTTCTTCCCATCGGCATGCTGGTTGTACTCGACAACATCTTGAATCGAATTACGCAAAATCGCGCCAGGGGAAAAAATACCTTTATCTTTATTGATGAAATCTATCTTCTATTCCAGCACGAATATAGCGCCAACTTTCTGTTCACGCTCTGGAAGCGGGTACGAAAGTATGGCGCTTTTTGTACGGGCATTACGCAAAATGTGGATGATCTGTTGCAAAGCCATATCGCACGGACGATGCTCGCCAATAGCGAATTTATCGTCATGTTGAATCAAGCGAGCACGGATCGCATGGAGCTTGCGGAGTTGTTGAACATCTCGGATCTGCAGCTTTCTTACATGACAAACGTAGATGCCGGAAACGGGCTATTGAAGATCGGAAGCTCTATTGTTCCGTTTTTCGACAAGTTCCCGCGACACACGAAGTTGTATAACCTGATGACAACGAAGCCAGGGGAAGCCTTGTAATCTGAATAAACGGATAAACTATCATGATTTGGTTACCGTCCGTCTTAGTTTAGCCAATCAACCAGATTAGTCCTTTGTTATTGCTTGTTCAACTGTTCCCGAAACGTCCAGCAACTTGAAGATTGGAAGCGGAAGAAATATAGTTGCGAATTGTACCTTCGGATAAATGGGAGAAGGATTAATGTTCCTAGACTGTCGCATTTGTTACATTAATTATTTCATTAATGATTATATAGCTTTGTCTATGGATGTAACTTCGGTGCCAATAATCTGCTCTTAATCGCCAGAAGTTGATCGGAATTTGCGTTCAGCAATTTTCTTCTGGAATGTAATAACAACCGTATCAGCGGCATTGGGGTCTACGTCAGAGTTAATTAAATTCTAGATGGTTTGGGAAATTGACGCTTACCTTGCAGGACGAATGGTTAAACAAAGTCGAAGCGGTCGGGCCACGTTAGCCGCCTCAAATTCGAACAGATCCAGCGACGCTTGGTAGTCGTTCTTATGCTATTATCATTCTACTACATGTACTTAGACACTCGAACGCGATTCGAATGCTTCGGCTTAACTGGCTTCGTCATCAGTGGTGGTACGCATACGTCTGCGGAAAACAAGTCCTGCCCTCGGTTGCTTCACTCGTTTTTACGATCAAATTCGGGTTCCAGTCGGAAGATTCGATTTGTGTGGAACCTATGTTTAGCGTTTGCGAGGATATAAAGCCTTAGGTAGTGGCCTCACCTACAACCGGATCCATGACGATAACAGCAGTATTCACAGTCTCAGGTCGTCGAACCACAATCTTCTTGTCCACAAATTGCATTGTATCCATTAGGGGAACGAATCATGATGCTAAACTATAGCAGTGTGCAATTATCATAACCTGATCTCCCAAGTCCACTCCTATTAATGAGCGAACTCTCGTTCAGTGATGTTGCTTTTAGCTGTGCCAGAATACGATCGGGAAAGATGAGTTCATGCGAACAGAGAAATGTACCAGTGTACATTTTTGCAACTTCTATGCATAGTTTGTCGGTATGTAGAGGTGCTAAAATTTTAATTATATATCGTACTACAAGGTATGGGAGGTTAATTCTTGCAGAAAAATGGAGGTGATTGCTGTCAGCTTCAAGCTAATCAATTTTGAAGAGTTGCGACAATATGGGGAATTAATGTAGGGAGAAGTTGTTTTTTCAAAATGAGAGTAGCGGTAAAATAGGCTCCTCGCTATACTTCATGGGTAAAGAGCAAAATGTTAGTTTCATACCCCCTCCGCCTTTACGAGAATTCCAGGAGTTGGGAACCTGCTCAACCAGAATTCATTGGATATTTCCTGAAAACAATTTGGTCAGTAGGGAAATGATCTCCCGTGTCAAGCGCAGAAGGGCGGGCAATGACTAGCCGCATGTGTATGCCAGGGTAGATGCCGGCTCGGAGCTTCTCGGCGATGAATCAGACTTCTACCCTATAGTTTTTGGAGGCGTCAAGAAAGTGAAAGTGAGTTCTCATGAATATCTTAATCTGTGTTCATACAGGGTTAGGTCGGGCACATTCTCCAGATACCGATGTGGAGGCTCGAATAACAACTGGTTGCCTACATGGACAAATTAGCGCGTAGGAAACTACGGAAGAGGCCAATGGAACAATCTCTCAATTATTAATAGGAGCAAAAGGGGCGCTTCCGTTGGTGGTGGCACTTGCATTTCCCGAAGACATCCCTAAATCATTAAGCCTTCAATGATCTTGTAACTATGAGGTTCCCGCACTTTGATTGGGCCACGTCCTCCAGAAGGACCAAATTCAATTTTCAGTGAACATTAAAATTCCAAAGACTATGTCCAATTCACGAAAGAATTGGTAACTGCTCTTAGCATACGAGGAGGGTAAGCGTATGAAAACTGCCCGATTTTGGTTGCGTAAGACAATTGTATGTTTGTTTGTCGCGATTCTTGTTATCCCTGCAAGCCAGCCTTTAGTGGGCGCTGGCGGCAAGGTAAGTGCGGCGGCAGCCGATAACGAAATCCCGGAGGACGCGCCGCTGCTTGTTGAGAACGGTCAACCTCTCGCCGAAATTATCATAAATGCCAACGCTGCCGAGATGGAACGTTATGCGGCTAAAGAATTGCAAAGCACGATTGAGCTTGTCAGCGGCGCGACATTGCCGATATATGAACGCGAAGAGTTGCTGGATCAGACCGTAAGTGTGTCGCTCGATGAAAGGCTGCTTGAAGTTGACAAGGGGGGGAATTACGACCTGTCAATTAGCTTTTACAATGGCGACAGCGTTTTGAAAGCGGTGTCAATCGATGCGCTCCATGATAGGAACCTGTTTGATATTGCCATAAATGAAGGCTTTTCGCTTGAATCGGGGCAGACAGGCGCGGTAACGGCCTCTCTGTTTGTGCCGTCATCGACAGAGGACGGCGTATATGCCGTACGCTTCCAGCCCTATGTAGACGGTGCAGCTTACGGCCCGGAGCTTGAATTGACGGTTCGGGTACAACAAAGTCTGCTAAGCAATGGCGGATTTGAGTCCGGCACAAGCAGCGGCTGGTATGCGCTCGACGGGACGGGGGCGTTGGACAGTGAAACGAAGCGCAGTGGCAACATGTCGTATCGTCTGGGGGCCGATAGCGGCAATTCCTTCAATGTACGCTCCACTCAGAACATTCAGACGAAGCCTGGCTCGTCGTATGTGTTGAAAGCGTGGATGAAGGGTGAGCAAGCGGGGAATGCCAGGATGCAGATTAGCGAAGTTGTCGGCTTCGCTCAGAAGCAGGTTTTTTCCGTTGACGCAGCGATTACGACAGAGTGGCAACCGTTCGAAGTACATTATACTCGCGATCCGGAGCATCAATTCGATACCAACTGGGTTGTATTCTCGTTCAATCGGGCTAACGGCCCCGGACGGCTGTGGATAGACGATGTAACCCTCATCGAAGTTCCGGACGGGCCGGATGAGCCGAGCGGTCCGCCGGCACCGGGGGCGATTACGCAGGGACGGTTCCAGATTGTGCTTGGAACGATGGATCGGCTATCGGAATTTACAGCTATTGGGGAGAAGTACGCCGAGCAGCTCGAAGGGTCGGACGGTTTTGCCGTGCACAGCGAGGTCAATCGTGTCTTTATCGTGGGAGATGAGCCGCGGGGAGTTCTGAACGGTGTCTACGATTTCCTTGAAGAGAACGCGGGCGTGCTTTGGACACGTTCGTCGGAGACAGGCACACTGTTCGAACCGCAAGAGAATCTGGCCGTGCTGAAGGCGGATTATTGGGAGGGATCCCCTCTGCAGGTGCGCGGTTGGCTGACGCTTGGCGTAAGCGCCAATAACGAAATTCAGGGCGACTATGCTACTGATATGATGCTGGCCCGCAATAAGAACAATGCCAGGATGTCGGCGCATGGCGCGAATCAACAATATTGGGAACGGTTTAAAGCGACGGGGCTTGAGCCCATTATGCTGGGTCACAATCTGAATTATTGGCTGCCCAATTCCGAATTTTTCGAGGATCATCCGGATTATTACAATACGGATCGGGAAGGAAACTATATCGGGCTTTCGGCCAAGGCGCAGTTTAACTTTTATCATCCTGATTTGCCCGGCGTTTTCGCAGAAAAAGCTAAAGGGTTGATCGCTGCCACAGGCACAGAGTATGTCGGTGTCGGGCTGAATGACAACTCTAACTTTTACCAGAAAGGCTTGTCCGATCAACCTTTCGTAACCGAGGAAGGGATCATAGTGCAGCCGGAAGACCCGGCCTACGTGTCGACTGTCTTCTTCACGTTCCTGAACAAGATGGCAAGAGAAGTCAATGCCGCTTACCCGGATGCGAAAGTAGTGGCGTATGCCTATACATTAACGGAGGAGCCGCCGAAGACAGCGTTGGAGGATAATATTGTAGTCGTATATGCGCCGTTGTACGAGGATGCGCGTACACCGATTAATACGGACGACACCAGAAGCGCGAACTACAGATACAAGCAGCAGTTGGAAGCGTGGTCCGAGAAAACGAAAAATGTCATTGTATACAATTATTACGGAAGCTTCCCTTACACCGATTTCGAACGGCCGATTGCCGAGAAAGTGCAAGCGGATATGCAATATTACCGGGAGCTGGGCATTCTGGGCGTGTTGCCGGAGGGAACGATCGATTCCGCTCATGAAGGCTGGGGCGTCAATGCCATGCAATTCTGGCTGATGAACAAGCTCTTCTGGAATCCTGATGAGGATATTGAGCAACTGAAAACGCAATTTCTCGACAAAGCGTACGGAGCGGCTTCCGCATCGATGAGGGTTTATTATGATTTGCTAGAAGAAGGCTGGCAATATGACGATGCGCAGCAAACATGGGCGACGAGCGGCAAAACATTGTTCCGTCAATACGTTGTCAGACCCGGCATAAGGGAGGCGGCGCGGGCGGCGCTTGATGAAGCGTTCAACCTCGCGGATGAGCGGGCCAAGTCCAGAATTCGGCCGATCAAAGAAGCGTTCGAGCGCATGGCGCTGGCTGTTGGCGACAACATCGACGTCTCCACCAACGCCATTAGAACGACCTATACGAAGGAGCAAATTTTGTCGACATTTGATTTCAGTGCCGCCCCCTGGTCCAGTGTCGAGAACCCGGTTACGGATTTCAGACAAATGCAGACCGGAGAAGCGCCGCTGGTGGATACGAAAGTGTATACACTGTGGGACGATGACTATTTGTATATCGGATACGAGAACTTTGATCACGATGTTTCACAAATCAGGGCGAATCCGGAGGCGCCGAACGAGTGGTGGCTGAACGGGGACGACGATTCCGTTGAAACCTATCTGCTCGACGGGATGGGCACCGGATACTACGCGCTGATGTCGAATTCGCTTGGCGTCAATATTGATTATAGCGGACCTGAAGTGAGCGCGGCGTGGAATGGCGAATGGGAGTCGGCGGCTGTTGTAAAAAACGACCGTTGGGTCGTTATTCAAGCGATTCCGTTCCGTACGATTAATGTCGCCTCGCCTCGAACGGGAACGGTGGTGATGGGACATTATTTCCGAAATTATCATCGGACTGGATCAGGACTCGGATTGTACGGCTGGGACGGCGGAGCAGTGTGGAATACGGGCGAATTCAAACCGATTATTCTGGTTGACGCTCATTCCGAACCGGAGCCGGGTGGCGGAGCGATCTTCACGCCTCCGGTCAGCGGGCAGCCTAAACCGAATGAGCAGATCGTAAGCAAGGAACAGCTTCAAACGCTTGAAGGAAAAGCTGTCGTCGATCTTGCCGAAGGCAAGGATACGTTGCTGCTGCCTCTGGATGCGCCAGCGTATCTGAAGGATGGAGTCTTGTCGATTCGTCATTCTTCCGCAACGATTGAGCTCCCGGGAATTCTCATGAAGCAAGGACTCGAGTCCGCCGGCATGGCAACGGGCCCCTCTTCCTGGATTGAAGTTTCTATAGGGACCGAAGCTGCGAGCGATATCGACCTTGCGGATGCTACGCCTGCCGGAGCAAGAGTGGCGATTAAGCCGGCAGGAGATATCGTGAAGCTGAGACTTGCGGTTACAGACAACAAGAATGAGAGACACGAGCTGCAGTCCTTTGAAATCCCGATCAAGCTGCTCGTTAATCTGGCGGGTCAAGACGCATCGCTGCTCGGCATTTATAAGATTAATCATGACGGATCGCTGGAGTATGCCGGCGGAGAACGGGACGGGGACCGGCTGGCCATCGAGGTTACGCTGCCGGGCGATTATGTGCTGCTGGAATGGCGGCAATCCTATGACGATATTCCAGACGGGCATTGGGCTCGCGAAGCGATAACAGCTCTAAGCGCCAAGCATATCGTCAATGGTGTATCTGCAGTGGAATTTGCGCCATCGTCAAAGCTGACGCGCGCGCAGTTGGCCACCGTCATCGTCCGTGCATTCAACCTTACATCGGCAGCGGAAGAGCAAGGGCAGTCGTTCGACGACGTGAGTCGGGATGCATGGTATGCCGACGCCGTCCATGCCGCATCGGCGGCCGGCGTTGTGAACGGTACGGGCCATAACCGATTCGAACCGGATGCGGCCGTCACCCGCGAGCAAATGATCGTTATGCTTGTTCGCGCCAGCCAGGCAACTGCTGCGGGGACTGACCGTATCGATCCGCTAGCAGAGTACAAGGATGCGGACCAAGTGAGCGATTGGGCAGCAACCGCTTGGCGAGTCGCCGTTCAGCACGGATGGGTACAGGGCAAGGGCATGAACCGGCTTGCGCCGAAGGATCCAACGTCCCGAGCGGAAATCGCGACAATGCTTTATCATATGTTCGGCCCGACGTGGCAGTAAGTGCTCATTCACGGAACCGGGCAGCCGGCAGCCGGAGCATGGATGGCTGTTTCGCGGGCGGAAGCATGGAGCAGGAGCGAAAGTCTCCTGCTCCATTGGCCGTGCTATTGGGAGGAGAGACTTATGATGGATAAGACGAGCCGGCATTTGACGCCGCCCGGCGGATTTACGGCCGGGATTGAAGGCCCCGCATGCGATCCGGAAGGCTTCATTTATGCCGTCAATTATGACCGGCAAGGAACCATCGGCCAAATTTCCCCGCAGGGAGATGCCGAGGTTTGGGTCGAGCTGCCGGAAGGGAGTATTGGCAGTGGCATCCGCTGCGATGCCGGCGGCAATTTGCTGGTGGCCGACTACGTTCGCCATCAAGTCCTTCATATTGATCGAAGGACGAAAGAAATTTCGGTGTGGGCGCATGAGCCGTCCATGAATCAGCCGAACGATCTTGCCATTATGAAGAACGGCGCATTGCTGGCGAGCGACCCGGATTGGGATCATGGAACGGGGAATATCTGGCTGATTGCTCCTGACCGGACGGTCACATTGCTCGATGGCGAATGCGGGACGACGAATGGCATTGAGATCAGCCCGGATGAGCGTATTTTGTACGTTAACGAGTCGTTGCAAAGGCGCATATGGGCATATGACTTGACTGCCGACGGGGCGATCGCCAATAAGCGGCTGCTCATCCAATACGATGACCATTTGCTTGACGGTATGCGCTGCGATACGGAAGGCAATCTCTATGTGACCCGTTACGGGAAGGGAACCGTTGCCAAGCTTTCGCCGGACGGGAAGGAATTGGGCGAAATTATGCTGAAGGGCAAAAATGTGACAAATTTGACGTTTGGAGGCCCGGACGGCCGGACTTGTTACGTTACAGTTGCGGATACAGGAAATATACAGTGTTTTGAGGTCGATTGTCCGGGCAGATGCCGGGGAATGTGGTGTTGACGCCCTGGGCAAGCCATTCGAGAGGATCAGAAATGAGGGGGCGGTATACAAATGTCCAAACATGAGCTTGCAGTCAAACTGCTGGCTGACGAGTATTGGTGGGGAGGAAGGGTGGCGGATGGCCGGAGCATGCCCTTCGGGCACGCCTTGCATCGAGTCGATTTATCATCAGCTCATTTAGGGAATCAGGCTTGTCCGCTGCTGATTTCCAGCAAAGGCAGATTTGTATGGAGCGAGACATCGTTTGAGTTCCGCTTCGAAGACGGTTGGTTGTCGCTTCAATCTCACGGAGACGAGCTTATAACAGGGGAAGGATACGGCACGTTAAAAGGGGTGTTCCGGCATGTGTCCCGTACCTTCTTTCCGCCAGCTCCGGCCATACCGGAGCCGCTGTTGTTCACGGCGCCGCAATACAATTTATGGATCGAACTGCTCTATGAACCGACCCAGGAGAAGGTGCTTCAATATGCTCAGGATGTGCTGGCGAGCGGAATGCCGCCGGGCGTCATTATGATCGACGATAACTGGCACGAGCCATACGGCAATTGGCGTTTCCACTCGGGAAGGTTTCCGGACCCGAAGGCCATGGTGCGAGAGTTGCATCGGATGGGTTTTAAGGTGATGCTGTGGGTATGTCCGTTTGTAAGTCCGGATTCGCCTGCATTCCGCGAGTTGGAGCCTTCCGGGCTCCTGCTGAAGGGCAGCGACGGCCAGACGGCCATTCGCCAGTGGTGGAACGGTTACAGCGCTGTATTGGACTGCACGAATCCCGACACGGTCAACTGGCTCCATGCGCAGTTGGACAGGCTGCAGGCCGATTACGGGATTGACGGGTTCAAGCTGGACGCCGGCGACAATGAGTTCTATGAGGCTGGAGACCAAAGTTATGCGGCCTCTACGCCTAACGGACAATGTGAAGCCTGGGCAAGAGTCGGGTTAAAGTACCCGCTTAATGAGTATCGCGCGTGCTGGAGGCTCGCCGGTCAGCCGCTGGTGCAGCGACTGAAGGACAAGAGCCACGAATGGAGCGGCAACGGACTTGATGCGTTAATTCCGGACGGTCTGGCGCAAGGCTTGATGGGTTATGCATACAACTGTCCGGATATGATCGGCGGAGGGGAGTTTCTTAGCTTCACTACTTCTCGGCTGGATGCAGAACTGTTCGTCCGTTATGCGCAATGCTCGGCGCTGTTTCCGATGATGCAATTTTCTGCCGCGCCCTGGCGAATACTGGACAAGGAGCATTTGGGCTATTGTGTCGACGCGGCGAAACTTCATGCGCGAATGGGCGGGGAGATTGTTGCGCTGGCGGAACATGCGGCTCGCACAGGTGAGCCGATTATGAGACATATGGCATACGAATTCCCGAACGAGGGCATGGAGACGGTTCAGGATCAATTCATGCTGGGTAGCGATTGGCTGGTTGCGCCTGCCTTGAAGAAGGGAATGCGGGTGAGAGAGGTTGTTTTCCCTGCCGGCATATGGGATGGCGATGACGGAAGCGTCGTGCATGGTCCGACGAAGCAAGCTGTTCCGGTGCCGCTGGGCAGACTGCCGCATTACAGAAAACGAATGCCGCAATCACATATGGAATAAGGAGACTGAAGCTCGTGGCTCAATTGAGGGACAAAGTGATACTCATTACCGGAGCGGCCGGCATGCTGGGCTTGTCGGCCGTGCACATGTTTCTGGAGCGAGGCGCAGTTGTGGCAGCATGCGACGCGAGACCGATTCCGGAAGGCAAGATGCCGGGAGGGGACAAGGCGCAACGGTTTCTCTTCGCCGAAGCCAACATGACTAGCGAGATTCATATTATAAATCTGATGTCAACGATCCGAGAGCGATTCGGCCGCCTGGACGGTCTCTATCATAATGTCTATGTCAACAGAACAGCCAAGATAGTCAATCAAGACTTGCTGGACTGGGAGGACACCGTTAGAGGAACATTGACCAGCACTTTTCTCATGAATAAACACGCTGCCGGACTGATGCGTACGAACGGAGGCGGAGCCATCGTGAATACGTCTTCCGTTCTTGGCACCATCCCCGTGCCAGAGAACGCGGCTTACGGCGCAAGCAAAGCAGCCGTGGAGCAATTGACTCGGGTAGCTGCCGTCGAGCTTGCCCCTTGGAGCATCCGCGTCAACGCCATCGTTCCGGGCGATTTCAAATCCGAGGAACGGCTGGCCGGCTATACGGAGCGGCAGAAGGAGGCGATCGGACAGAAGACGTTGATCGGACGGAGCGGACTTCCTCATGAGGTGAATGAGCTTTCGGCATTTTTGCTGTCCGATGCGGCCTCTTACGCGACCGGCGCGCTTTATCCGATCACAGGAGGGTTCGGATTATGAGAATAGCGGCCATTGCAACCGAATACCGCCACAATTCTCATGCGCATATGATTGTTGGCCGATTGCTGGGTGAATTCCCGGGCTACCGTCCCCAGCTTGAGGTAGCTTCTCTATATTTGGATCAATACCCGGCTAACGATTCGGGCAGAGAAACCGCCGCCCGCCTGAGCGTCCCGCTGCTGCCCAGCATTCGAGAGACGATACTTCACGCGGAGCGCCGGGGCGGATTGCAAGGTGTAATCATGATAGGCGAGCATGGCGACTACCCGCTTGACGAATGGGGACGGAAGCAATATCCGAGATATCGCTTTATGAACGAAACATTGGACGCGCTGGCAGAGCTTGACTTGCGTGTGCCGATTTTCTCCGACAAATTTCTGTCGTATCGTGCCGATCAGTCCGTGCGCATGTTCGAAAACCTTAGCAATCGCGCGATTCCATTCATGGGCGGCTCGTCTATTCCGCTTGCGCCAAGACGGAATATGCCGGCCGACCATCATCTGGACAGTGCAAGGGAATGGCTGGTCGTCAGCTTTTCGTCTGAGTTCGAAGCATACGGCTATCATGCGCTGGAGGTGCTGCAATCGCTGGCCGAGCGCAGAGAAGGCGGGGAAAGCGGCATTGCGGGCATTGATGTCATGCACGGCGGCGCTGTATGGGAAGCGATGGAGCGTCGGCAGTGGCCGGAAGATTTGCTGCTTGCCGCACTGAAGCCGGTCCGGGCGGCTGATACTTCTCATCCAAGGGAGTCTTCGGATACGACGTATTTGTTGACTGTTCATTACAAGGATGGAAGCAGAGGTTATGTGATTCAGCAAACCCGATTGGCCGAGCAGTGGAGCTTCGCATTGCGTGACGGCAACGGCAACATTTTTGAGTCGGTATGCTTAAGCGACAACAATTGGCCGTTCCGCCATTTTGATCGAATGACGAATGCGATTGAGCAATTTATCATATCGAGCCAGCCCCCGTTTCCGGCGGAGCGCATCTTAATATCCAGTTGTCTGATTAATCGTGCGATGGAATCGCTGCATAAAGGTCGATATGTTGCGACACCGGAGCTCGATATTCATTATGAAATCCAATAAACTTTATGTTTTCAGGAGGAGTTTTATCCATGATTAGAGAAATCGGAGCAAGTGAGAATCCATCATTGCCCTTCTCATCGGCTACTGCTTTCGGGGATTTGGTGTTTGTGTCCGGACAAGGCGGGTTGTCTCCCGAAACGGGAGAAATTGCAGGTCAGGATCTGGAATCGCAGACGGTTCAGACGTTGGAGAATATTCGGCTTATTCTGGCTAAAGCCGATTTAACCTTGCAACATATAGTTAAAGTAAATGTGTACTTGAAGGATCGCAGCCACTATAAGGAATTTAATGAAGTGTACCGGCGTTATTTCCGTTCTCCCTATCCCAGCCGAACTCTCGTTTATTGCGATCTGAACTATGATTTGTTAGTCGAGATTGATGCGATTGCAGTTGTGAACAGGGAGGAGGGCGACGAACGCCGTGACGATCGACTTTGAGCAGTTAACGCGGGAACAGTTGAAGCATAGAGCCAAAGACGGGTATGCGGCCGTCATTCCGCTCGGAGCGATTGAGCAGCACGGCCCCCATTTGCCGACAGGAACCGACACGTTCGTCTGCCGCGAGATGAGCAGAAGATCGGTGCAGACCGCAGCGGATAAAGGGATAAAGCTGGTATTATGTCCGGTATTGCCGATTGGCTGCTCGGCGCATCATCTTGCTTTTGGCGGAACATTGTCATTTGCGTCGAATACGTATCTTAGTATACTTAAGGATATCGGCGGCAGCTTAATAGACAGCGGCTTTCGGCGCATCATTTTCCTGAATGCGCACGGAGGCAATGAGCATCTGATGCATCAGGCCGCGACGGATCTTGCCGTACAGCATCCGATATGGACTGCCTCGGCTTCGTATTGGAGCATTGCACGGGAGGCGCTTGAAGCGGCCGGAGCGGCTGAGACAGGCCCTTTCCCCGGACATGCAGGCGGATTCGAAACATCGCTTGTGATGGCGCAGGACCGCCATCGTATTGACCGGTCGCAAATAGGCAAGCACCACCAGGAGCGGGATTGGATAAAAGGCCTCATGCCGGGGACATTCGTCGGTCGCCATATGGAACTGACCGGTGTGGACGGCTTCACCGATTCAGCCGGAGCTGCAACAGCGGCGCACGGGAGACGGTATATGGAAGCTATTGTACAAGCCGTGTCATCCTGGCTTGCCGATGTATGCAGCCGTATGGATGAAGCGGATAGCGGTAAATCTATGTAGAGCCGAGGCAAGGGCGTCGTGAAGGCAACTGAAGAAATGTCAACTCGAGGAGGTGTTCTCATGACCAAGGATGCTTTGAGGGTACTGGTCGTCGACGACGAAGCTCCATTGCGTGAGGAACTGCGTTCCTTCGATTGGAGCGTCCATGGTTTCGAGTGTGTTGGGGAGGCGGACAACGGTTTGGAGGCGCTCGCTTTTTGCCGAAGGCATCGACCGGACATCGTAATTACGGATATCACGATGCCCGTCATGGATGGCATTAAATTTATGCGGGAAATGCGCCAGGAGCTGCCGGATACGCAAATTATTTTGCTGACCTGTCATTCTGACTTTGCCTATGCCAAGAAATCTATCGGCTACGGCGCCATTGATTATTTACTGAAGGTTACGCTTACGCCGTCGGAGCTTGTCCAGGCGCTTGACAAAGCCCGGCAAGTCTTGCAGAAGAACGGTATGCGAAGGCGTGATGCGATAGAAGAGAAGCGTTGGGAGCGCGCGCGTCAATTGTCGATGCTGCTAAGCGGCAAAAGAAACGGTGCCGAAGCAGCAGTCGCTCATTCGGCCGTATATCAATTTCTGACTCGTGAAATGAATTGCAAGTTGCCGCTTCAGTTTGCCTCCTTGCACGTCGACGCCAAAGCGGATGTGTGGATGCTGGCAAAGCGTGCTCTCGAGCGGCAACTGGGCATTCTGGAGGAGCAGATGTCATTTCTGTATTTGCCCGCTATGGAAGGCGTCTATTTGGTATTTGCCGATCATGCCGGTTCCTTCAGATCCTCAATGACAAGCGAGAAATTAGCGTCCATTGTAGAGCAGCTTCGCAGCCTGCTGGAAGAACAAGCCGGATTGTTGCAAGATGAGCTGGCCATTTGTGGTGTAACCGGCTCGTCTGCTGCTGCGCCCGAGCAAGTGGAGGCGGCTATGGCAGCGGTCATGCGGGAACAGCAGCTCCGGTTCTACGACCGGACCCAACTGGTGTGGAGCGTCCAGGATGAGCCGACGCAGTGGCCCGACGAGCATCAGAAAGCGGAATTTTACGAACTGTTGGCTGCGCATATCAATCCCCTGAATACGGGAGCGGCGCAGCTTAGAAGCTCGCTTGTTACATGGGCGTTTCAGCACAGATTGCATCCGGATGCGTTCAAAGAGCTGGTGAACGAATGGAGGCGGGAGTGGCTGCAGGATGCGAGGGAATGGCCTGAATTTTCTCAAATGTCCAAAGCGGTGATGAATGCCGAGACGGCAGAGGAGCTTGCCGCCCTGCTCATTCATGAAATGGAATTCGTCCAGAACAACGAGCGCAAGCCGCGCCGGGAGATTGACGATGCGATGCGCTATATAAAATCCAATCTGGAGAAGCCGCTGACGTTGTCGATTGTAGCGGAGCAAGTTGGGCTTAGCGCCCATTATTTGTGCCGGCTGTTCCCGGAAGAGCGGGGCATTTCCTTCCAGGAGTATATTAAGCAGCAGCGAATGGAGATGGCGGCTCGCCTGCTTCGTACCACAAGCTTGCGCATCTATGAGATTGCCTGTCAAGTCGGTGTGCCAAGCTATCGCTATTTTTCATCTGTTTTTCGTGAATATGCCGGCTTGTCTCCGACCGAGTACAGGAGGCAGCGATCATGATCTCAGGCTCGTTGACGTCTACTCCTATTTTTACAACATTACTGTATATTGGGGGAGAAATCATGAATGCTACAATGAAAAATATGAAAGCGTTTTTTCGTGGACAACCATACAGGCTTTCATAACATCAGAGTATAATGGAGGCGAATGGATGGAGTAAGAACAGGAGGATAAGCCATGCAAGAGAATACGGTTAAGGTGCGCATCGTTGATGGCGATCTGCCGATGCTTCGGCATCTGCGGAATCTTCGAATGGAAGCCGTTCGCAGCGAACGATTGGGAATTGATATTGGGGCGAGTCCGGATATATGAACAGGGACCCCAACAATGGACGTCGTCTTGCTTCTGGCGGAGGGGCCGGCCGAACGGACGGTTGGCGGATACAAAACTGGAGTGTGGCAACGAAGCAGTTCTTGCTGTTGTTCCTTGTTACGGTATCTTTGTTTGCGTTTCTCGCTGTCAATAATTACACTCAGACCTCCAAGCTGTTCAAGACGCAAATTATGAATGATGCCCAGACGTTAATGGTTAGAACAAATCAGTTTCTCGATTCTTATCTTGACAATGGGCAAAATATTTTGCTGCTGCTCACGACCCAGGCTGAGTTTCTGAAGCGCGGAGAAGAGCGGGGGATATCGGAATTTTTGCGATCCATAGCGACCGTGAACAGCCATATTGTCAAAACGCTGTATATCGTTCGAGAGGATGGGAAGGTGTTCTGCAACGCGCAATTCGTGTGCGATGTGATGAACAATCCCTCATTGCCCCGTATTTATGAACAGGCCAGGCAGAACTATGCGGCGATGGTCACCCAGCCTTATTATTCGCCGCAATCGGGACAGACGGTTGCGATCGCGCGTCCGATTTCCGATCTGCGCGAGCAGCCCTTTGCTGTTGCGATTGTGGAGCTGGATTTGAAGAAGCTGCATCAGAAAATGATTGATATTTCCTCTGCGACCCAAACGTTTATGCTGTTGTCCAATGAGGACCGTCTTGTCCTGTATGACAGGGAGACCAACCTGCTGCCTTCGTTGCCGAACGCGTACTTGACCGAGCTGCCGGATCAATTTATTGCGGAGGCGGGACGGTTAAAAACCGGAATGGACAGCTATTCAGGTCCGCAAGGGCAGCTGGTTACGCTGCGCTCGGGTCAGAATCGACTCGGCTGGAGTCTTATTCTTTTTATTAAGGAAGAGTTTTTCTACAAAAGCATTGCCGTGTTATTCGAAACCTTCCTGACGGCGGGCGCCATTATGCTTGTTGTATTGCTTGTGATGGCACTCATTATGTCGCGCTTCCTCACAAGGCCGATTCGCATACTCGCTTTGAAGCTGGACCGGGTTCAGGATTCGATCATCGTCCCTCAGGTTACGATCACGAGGCAGGACGAGATCGGCAGGCTGACGCGCAGCTTCTATGCGATGCTAGAACGAATACAGCAGCTCATTGTCAAGACCAGGGAGATGGAAGAGCGGAAGAAGGAGCTGGAGCTGAAAGTGCTGCAGAGCCAAATTTCGCCGCATTTCCTATACAATACACTCGCTTGTATCGGGAGTTTGGCCCGCCAGCAGCGGCTGGGAGAAGTAGGGGAAACGATCCGTTCGCTTGTCTGTATTCTTGAATTGACGTTTGACAAGACAAGGGCGGAAGTGACGGTCGCCGATGAGATTCGGGCGCTGAAGCAATATATTCAAATTCAGAAAATTCGCTATATAGGCAAATTTGAGTTCCGCTGCGAAGCTGATCCGGGCATTGAACATTGCTCGATTCTGAAGCTGACGCTGCAGCCGTTGGTGGAGAATGCGATCTTTCACGGCATTTTGCCGCGCAAGGATTACCCCGGAACGATTGTGGTCAGGGGGAAGCGGCATGGGAGCAGCATAACCTTTCTAATATGCGACGATGGAATCGGCATGGCCCAAGCCCGGCAGACGGCATTGCTCCAACCGGGCATGCATGGGAAAACCAAGGATCGGCTGACCGGAATTGGCATATCCAATGTGCATGAACGGTTGCGGTTGCATTTTGGCGCCCCTTGCGGCTTGCGCATACGAAGTACGTTGGGCAAAGGTACATGTATTCGCGTGACATTGCCGGCGATTCCATTTCATGAGCGCCACGGCGACCGGATTGAACGTGATGGAGGAGCTAAGTAGAGATGATAAGTATTCCTCGATATTGGGAGAACCCCCATATCGTGCAAGTCAATCGAGAGGCGCAACGCGCCAGCTATATTCCGTACCAGAGCGGCAGACGGGCTGTTGCAGGCAAGCGGGGCGGTTCTGCCTACTATCGTTCATTGAACGGGCAGTGGAGGTTTCGCTATTGTCCATCGCTGGCGGACGCACCGGAAGACTTCTATCTTCCCGGTTATGATGCATCGGACTGGGACGGGCTCATCGTCCCTTCCTGCTGGCAGCGGAACGGCTACGACCAGATGCAGTACACGAATGTGAATTATCCGATTCCGTGCGATCCGCCCTTTGTTCCGGACAATAACCCCGCGGGTCTGTACGTCCGCGAATTTGCGGTACCCGACGTTTGGTCGGACAAGGAGGCATATGTTGTCTTCGAGGGAGTGAACGCCTGCTTCTACGTCTGGATCAACGGCTGCTTGGCAGGTTACAGCCAGGGCAGCAGGATGCAGGCAGAGTTTCACATTGCCCCTTATGTGAAAGCGGGGAAGAACACCATTGCCGTACTCGTGCTGAAGTGGTGTGACGGCACCTATCTGGAAGGACAGGATATGTGGCGGTATTCCGGCATCTACCGCGATGTATATGTACTGGCGCGCGATAAGGAGCATATCAGGGACATATACAACAGACCGCAATTGACCGAGGATTTCGGCCGGGCTACGTTGATCAGTGAGCTTACGGTCACGGGGGAATTGACTGTTCGGGCGGAACTGCTCGATAAGGAAGGCAAACTTGTCGCCGCGACAACCGACATCATTGCCGGTGCCGGTCAGCTGACGCTTGAGGTTGAACGTCCGAAGCTTTGGCATGCCGAAGACCCGTACTTGTACACCTTGGTGCTGCAAGCGGGGACGGAAGCCATAGCGCTGGCTGTCGGCTTCCGCCTAATCGAGATCGATCAAGGCGTCTTTATGATCAATCGTCGACCGGTGAAGCTTAAGGGCGTCAATCGTCACGAGTCTCATCCGGTGCTGGGGCATGCCGTTCCGGTGAATAGCATGATGCAGGACTTGAAGCTGATGAAGCGGCATAACATTAATACTATTCGCACAGCGCATTATCCTAATGATCCACGTTTCCTTGATTTGTGCGATCGTTACGGCTTTTATGTTATCGATGAAGCGGATCTGGAATGCCATGGCATGGGAAGAGAAGTGACGGGCAGCCCCGATTCCTTCCACCGCCTGGGACGAGATCCCTCCTGGACAAACGCGTTTCTCGATCGAGCGGTGCGTATGGTGGAACGCGACAAAAACCATCCATGCATCATCATGTGGTCGATTGGCAATGAAGCGGGGTATGGCCCGAACCATCAGGCAATGGCTCGGTGGGTCAAGGAGAGAGATGCTTCCCGCCCGGTTCACTACGAAGGGGCGGCTCCGATTAATTTGGGAGACAGCGACAGGTCTTGTCTGGATGTGGAGAGCCGAATGTATGCTTCCATAGAGGAAATGGAGGCTTACGCATCCGATCCCGGGCAAACAAAGCCGTTCTTTCAATGCGAGTATAGCCATGCCATGGGGAATGGCCCGGGCGACTTGCATGACTATTGGGAAGTGATCTACCGCTACCCCCAGATGATGGGGGGCTGTGTGTGGGAATGGTGCGACCATGGCATTATGCGGAGAGCCAACGAACTGGGAGACGGCGACCCGGAGCACTTCGCCTATGGAGGAGATTTTGGCGAGCAGCCGCATGACGGGAACTTCTGCATTGACGGTCTTGTAGCGCCGGATCGCACGCCGCATTCCGCATTGCTGGAATTGAAGCAAGCTATAGCGCCGGTCGGATTTGAGGCGGCCGATCTGAAGCAAGGCGTATTCATCATCCATAATCGGTTCGATTTCAGCAATCTCGCGCAAGTCAGAATCCGGTACCGGCTTGAATGCGAAGGGGATATTCTGGGACAAGGCGAGTTGGAACTGGCAGAACTGGCCCCCGGCTGCAAGACGACCGTTGCTCTCGACGATTCATGGCCGAGTATATACGCTGCCGCCCCGGCAAGGGCGTGTCTGCTGCTGCGGGCTGTGACCGCGCAGGACTGCTGGTGGAGCGATGCCGGACATGAACTGGCATTTGCTCAATTCAGATTATGCGAGCGGAAGGAACAACCGGAGTTGGGTGATAAGCCGACAGCAGCAGGAGTCGGTATGCATTCTTTTCCCGTATCCAAGCTGGAAGCCACGCAGCAGCATGAGATGCTTATCATCACCGGCGAGGAGTTTCGTTATCGCTTCGACCTGAGGCAAGGCAAGCTGACCGCCATAGAAGCGCAGGGCATTCCACTGCTTGACGAGCCGGCCGAACTGGCTTTATGGCGTGCTCCGATGGATAACGATCGCTATATTCGGGAGAGCTGGGAACGGGAAGGCTATGCCTGCGCGGTACAAAAAACATACGAGACAAGCTGGGCCTTCGATCGTGAAAACAATACGGTAGAAATCACCGTTCACTACTTGCTGGCAGGCTACAGCAAAGGACCGATTGTACGGGGAATCATGCATTGGCAAATACACGGATCAGGTGAAGCCGCATTGCGAGTAGAGGCGAATGTGACGGAGCATTTGCCATTTTTGCCGCGTTTCGGCTTACAGCTAGCGATGCCTGCCGGGAATGAGGAAGTCGAATATTTCGGCTATGGGCCGCATGCCAGCTATATGGATCGCCATCATAGCAATCGCCTGGCGCGTTATTTGACCACGGTGGACGGCATGATGGAGCATTATATTCGCCCGCAGGAGAATGGCTCGCGTTATGGCACAGAATGGGCGGCGGTCACCAATTGGCAAGGAATGGGCTTATGGTTCGCCGCGGCCAAGCCATTTTCCTTCTGCGCCAGTCATTACAAGCCGGAGGATCTTGCGTCCGCTACGCATGACTTCAAGCTTCGGGAGCGGAAAAGGCCCCAAACGATTGTTCATCTGGATTATAAGATGAGCGGTTCGGGATCCAATTCGTGCGGACCGGAGCTGCTGCCGAAATATCGTCTGGAGGAGAAACACTTTTCGTTCGAAGTGAAAATACGTCCGATGTTCAAGGAAGATTTGCTGCCGCAAGGGAAGCTCGTTAGCGGCTGATTGGTATTCCGTTACGATTAACAATTAACAACTACTTGGAGGTTATCATTTCATGAGCAATCACGTTCAAGTCGGCGGTGTATATCCGCATCTTACTGCAGTAGCAGGCATTGACGGTCAACGTTCGGAGACGGGAATCGGAGCGGTGATGCCTTGGGCCAACCGGCTCTGGTATATTTCTTATGTGGCGCACAGTGTTGGAACCGGAACCGGAACCGGACTGTTCGAGGTCAATGACAAGCTGGAGGTTCGCAAACATCCGCAAAGCGTCGTCGGTACGTACGCCAACCGCATTATTCACCCGAAATCCAGCCAATTGATGATTGGGCCGCATTTTATTGATACGAGCGGCAATGTGCGGACGGCAGAGACACTGGTCGAACATCGGTTGACCGCCTGCTTCCCTCATCTGACAGACCCGGATAACAAGCTGTATGTATTGACCATGGAAGGCAAATTGTTCGAAATCAACGTGCATACGCTGGAGACGGAACAATTGTTTGATCTGCTGGTGGAATTGAAGGTGTCCCCGAACTGCTGGTCGCATTTCAAGGGGGGCTGGACGAAGGACGGCAAGATCGTCGTTGCCAACAATACGTATGATGAACGCGAGTATCTGGGAAGCAAAAGCGACGGACGATTGGCCGAGTGGGATGGCAAGACCTGGACGATTCTGGAGGAGAGCCCATACTGCGAGGTGGCTTCATCCGGCAGCAGTCCGCTGTTCGCTACAGGATTCGACCGCGCATCCGCCATTCTCAAAGTTTTTGTCAATGGGGAATGGAGCACGTATCGGTTGCCGAAAGCGACTCAAGCGATGGATCATATGTGGTTCACCGAGTGGCCGCGAATTCGCGAGGTGGAGACAGAGCGGTTGCTTATGAACTTCCATGGCATGTTCTATGAAATGTCTCATAATGCATATGGCGGCAAGGTATGGGGAATTCGCCCCATCTCTACCCATTTGCGGATGATTCCCGACTTTTGCTCCTGGAGAGGACTGCTTGTTCTTGCCGGGAACCAGGTTACACCCATTTTCGATACGAACCTGCTGGCTGGTGAACCGCAATCGAACTTATGGTTCGGCAAGACGGATGACTTGTGGCAATTCGGCAAGCCATCCGGCTGGGGCGGTCCTTGGTGGGAACAAGAAGTGGAGGCTGGCGTAGCTTCGGACCCGTACTTGATGACAGGTTTCGAGCACAAGGTTCTGCATTTGACCCATGAGTCGTCGCAGCCGGTTGCGTTTGATATTGAAGTTGATTTCCTCGGCAATGGAACATGGAGGAAATATACACGCATTGAAGTTGCGGCAGGCGGTTATGAACATCACGTATTCCCGACCGGGTTCAGCGCTCATTGGGTACGGATTATTCCGCAAGGCAATTGCAAAGCGAGCGCGCATTTTATCTATAGCTAAGAAACGTAGCAACTGATGAAACGCCGATGTCATAGAACTCCTGCAACTGCGCCTTGGCGCGGGTGCGGAGTTCTTTTTCGTTGGCAGAGAAGCGGCGCCATTAGCATACAGCCTAAATTGACAATTTTACTGTATATAGCCGGATTTCATCCGTTGTTACAATAATGTTAAACAAGTTGAAGGCAACACGTAGAAAGACGAAACTTAACACACATCTGAGATGGGGGAATGCAATGGCTACACCGGTTCTCGAGAAACCTGGAAAGGGACTGTTGAAGGGGGATTTCGGCAGGCGAATATGGCAGTATAGAGCGTTGTATTTGATGCTGTTGCCCGGAATTGTTTATTATATTCTGTTCAAATATTTGCCGATGTACGGCGTCATTATTTCATTTAAGGACTTTCGCATTATGGATGGCATTATGGCCAGTCCCTGGGCGGATCCGTGGAATAAGCACTTCCTGACCTTTTTTGAATCGCCGTATTTTTATCAGCTGCTGCGCAATACGATTTTGATCAGTGTGTACAAATTAATATTTGGAATTGTTCCGCCAATCCTAATGGCGATTTTATTGAACGAATGCCGGGTTCGCTGGTTTAAGTCATTGGTGCAAACGCTCACATATATGCCCCATTTTCTATCCTGGGTCATCATATACGGCATCTTGATTGCCTTGTTGTCGCAAACGTCCGGTTTGGTCAACACCTGGATTAAAGATATAACGGGCAGCACGATTCCGTTCCTGACATCACCGAGCTACTTCCGCTCTTTGCTCGTCACATCTGAAATATGGCAAAACCTTGGATGGGGGGCCATTATTTATTTGGCCGCGATGTCCGGTATTGATACGACCTTGTATGAAGCGGCTCGTGTAGATGGCGCAAGTCGCTTGCGCATGATTTGGCATATTACATTGCCGGGAATTCGCAGTGTAATTGTGATGCTGTTTATTCTGAACTTAGGCTACATTATGGATGCCGGATTCGGACAAATCTACGTCTTGTACAATCTGCAGGTTTATTCTGTAGCAGATATTATTGATACCTGGGTGTTCCGGACAGGCCTGCAGCAAATGAATTTCAGCCTTGCCTCTGCGGTGGGACTGTTCAAATCGGTGATTGGTCTCGTGTTGGTATTGACCTCGAACCGTATCGCCAAGAAATGGGGTGAAGGGATATGGTAAGAGGCGTCGAGGATCGGGTTATTAATGGCATTGTATATACGATTCTGTTCTTGGCCGGTCTGGTAGCTGTTTTCCCGCTGCTATATGTCATTTCGGTATCGCTGACGCCGCTAAGCGTCGTACACCAGAGCGGTTCGTTCCCGATTATTCCTCGGGAAATTACCTTCAGCGCCTATCGAACGATATGGGAATATTCCGGTATGGTTCAAGCTTTCGGTGTGACCGTGTTGGTTACGATTGTGGGCACCGTGCTGAATTTGCTGGTGACGATTCTGCTGGCCTACCCGCTGAGCCGCAAGAAATTGCCGGGACGCAGTTTGGTTCTGATGATGATCTTGATCACGATGCTGTTCTCCGGCGGGATGGTGCCCACATATTTGATTGTGAAATCGTTGGGATTGCTGAATACGTATTGGGCGCTCATTCTGCCGGGGCTTGTCGGAAGCTTTAATGTACTCATTGTCAAAAGCTTCTTCGAGCAGCTGCCGGAGGAAATTTTCGAATCCGCCAAGATGGACGGGGCGGGCGAGTTTCGGATTTTGGCGCAAATGACGGTGCCGTTGTCGACATCGGTTATCGCCACTATCGGTTTGTTCTACGCGGTAGGACATTGGAATGACTTTTTCCAGGCGATTATGTATATTACGGACCGAACCATGTTTCCGCTGCAAGTGGTCGTAAGAGAAATTTTGATGCAATCCCAGCAGTTGGAAAATTTTGAGGCCACAACTCCAGCGCAGACATTGAAAATGGCGGCAGTTGTTATGGCGTCCTTGCCGGTTATCGTCGTGTATCCGTTTCTGCAAAAATATTTTACAAAAGGCATGCTGCTTGGCTCAATTAAAGGTTGACGCGGGCCTCGGGGGAACATAAGATTTTTGTACAGCACGCTGCCCCAAGCCCGATTCAATACAAAAATCATTTAAGGGGTGTTCGATTGTGAAGAAGACTTATTCCGTAAGACTTTTATTGGCATTGGCGCTGCTGCTTACTTCGGTGTTGACAGCATGCTCGCAAGGCAATGGCAATGACCCAACTCCTGGCGCCGGCAACAACGGCAACGATCAGGGCAGCAACGGGACGGAGAAGGTCGTGAAGCTGGACATTATGCAAAGCGCCAGCGGGTTGCCGTCTCCCGACAAGGATTTTATTCTTGCTGCACTGAATGAAGCTTTGAATGTCGATATCAACATGACAGCATACGGCAGTCCGGACGATTACCAAAGTCAATTGAATATCCGGATGTCTTCGACGAATTTGCCTGATCTGTTCAGTGTAAACAAGGCGCAAGTGCGGCAATATCAAGCACAAGATATTTTGCTCGATCTTACACCGTACATTGACAACGAGCTTCAAGTCGTCAAGCAATTTCTGGGCGAAGATACGTTGAAGAAAGGGATGATTGACGGCAAGCTGTATGCGATTCCGAAAGCTCCGGGCATCCCGAGCATGAGCTTGTGGATCCGTAAGGACTGGTTGGATAATCTGAATCTGGAAGTTCCTAAAACGCTGGACGACTTTTTCGAGGTCGCCAAAGCCTTCGTCGAGCAAGATCCGGATGGCAATAATGCGAATGATACCATTGGTCTTACAGGCACATCGCTTAGCACCTTTGCGCCATTTTACGGTTCGTTCGGCACCGTGAATCCTGGCGAGTTCTATGTGAAGGACGGCAACGTTGTCAACTCATTGTACGATCCGGAAATTCGCGATGCGCTTGCTTATTTCCGCAAACTGAACGAGGCCGGCGTAGTCGACCCGGAAATTATGGCCAACACGGGGCTGGTGCATCAGGAAAAAGCGATTAAAGGGCAAGCGGGCATCATTTTTATTGATTGGGCGAATATGACCAAAAATGAATTTGTCGAGCAAATTAAAACAGTGAATCCGAATGCGGAATGGATTCAGATCCATTCGCCGGAAGGTCCTGGCGGGAATTACGCCAACTCGGTCGATATCGGAAATGCCGGCACGATGTTTGCCATTCCGAAGTCGTTGGAGAAGGACAAGGACAAACTGAATAAAGTGTTCGAATTATTGAATTATGTCTCGGAAGGTGAAGGTTCCAGGCTTGTGCAATTTGGGATTGAAGGCAAGCATTTCAATATGGAAGGCGACCAGGTTGTCGCAACCGAGCTGATGGCGCAAGAAGCGGGATATAGCTGGCTGTACCAGTTCACAGGCCGTCCTGAGGTTGAATACTTGAAAGTGAAGTTTGCAAGTCAAGCGGAATATATTGAATTTGCCAGCACATTGCCGCGGATCGAGGTGTTGAACGGCTTCCTTAGTTATCCGGAAGGTTACAATCCGGCTGATGCCGATCGTTACCTCGAGGAGGAGTTTACGAAATTTGTATACGGACTTCGCCCGCTGGAAGAATATGATGCCTTCCTTGAAACGATGGAAAATACGATGAACTACAAGCTGTATGTGGATTCGGCCATTGAGCAGCTTAACGCTCTCGGATACGGAAGCTAGAGGTCCGCTAACAGGCCAACTCACTTGATTCGTTAAGGTACGCAGCCCCGCTTGCGCGCGGTGGGACAAACAAGCTTTGTCCCGCCGCAGGCGGTGCTGCGTTTGCAATTATGAATAAGGAAGTGAAGCAAGTGCTGGAACTGATGTGTGTCAACTCGCTGACCAAAATATTTGCCGATGAGGAGCAGCGGGAGCAGTCGTACGGGCGGGCGACATCGCTTCTGAACGAGACGTTTGCTTTTCAGGTTGCTTATCGGTCGAATGAGCCTCTTAAAGCTGTTCGGGTCAAAGTGGAATCGCCGCTTGAAGATATTGTGACAGTGCGAAGTGTCGGACTTGTTCCGTCCGAATTGCCGACTTTGCGTCAAGAGAGCCGCGACGGCTGGACGCTTCGAACGACGCCGGGTCTGTATCCCGATCCGCTACTGCCGCTGGAGAAAGGTCGGATAGACGTGCCCCCGGGACAATGGCGGGCATTGTGGGTGTCCGTCGAGCCTGCCGAAGGTATCGTTCCGGGGAGCTACCCGATCCGAATTATTCTGGAGGCGTCTGAAGGAAGCGAGCTTGGCCGCGCCAGCTTTGAACTGGAGCTTATCGACGCGTATTTGCCGGATCAGGAGCTTATCCATACCGAATGGTTCCATACCGATTGTTTGGCTGTTCACTACGAAGTAGAGATGTTCGGCGAAGCGCATTGGCAACTGATCGAGCGTTATATAGACACTGCGGTCAGACACGGTATGAATATGATCTTGACGCCGCTGTTTACACCGCCGCTGGATACGGAGGTAGGGGGGGAGCGGCCGACTGTTTAGCTTGTTGATGTAATAAAGGACGGGGATCGGTACCGGTTTGACTTTGGCAAGCTTGAGCGTTGGACTATGCTGTGCGATCGGCTGGGCGTCCAATATTTCGAATACTCGCATCTGTTTACCCAATGGGGCGCCAAGCATGCGCCGAAAGTGATGGCTGTTGAGAATGGCGAGCAACGACGGATTGATATGATTATTACGAAGTCCATATCAAGGTTTGCGGAGCCGTTTATAAAGGGCGGAGTAAAGTGCCTATTATACTGAACTTGTACCGCGGCGACGATTCTTGCCTCTTTTATGCAAGATATCCTGCGCCATGTTGAATACGTCTTCACTGACAATCGGCTCATGATGATTTTTTACATAATACTGATCTTCCTCACCGTAGTTCTCCAATCTTCTCTTGGAAATCGGATCGACGGTAAATGTCTTGCCCTGTAACAAGTCACCCTTATACTAGCGAAATGGGAAGTGGGGCTAACTGGGTTTCATGCCATCTTGCTTTGTTTCTTAGTTTGTTGCGCTTTTTCACTGAACAAAAGGACGTATTGAACGGCATTTTATCAAACGGAATACAGCGATTGCTCTGGAGGCGTACAGCCAGCTTACGGCGTACATTGAAGGGCAGATACGGCCGGTCCATGCTTATGCGCACACGGGGATGCTGCTTGCACGCATTAATTCACGATATTCTGACGTTCCCCTACTAAATGTGAACAGGCAAGCAAATTCGATAGAGATCAGAATACGAAACAAATCTCGTTCGTTCATATCTAGAGAATCTGTCTTTGAGTTAACCAAGCCATACCGTGTTACCCAGTAGTGCTGCACTGCCTTGCACTTTCAAGTTCAAGACGTATTAACTTTGCTCCATTAAAATTTGTCGATGGTAGTGGAGCAGGCGGTCCTCCCGTCCACAACATCATAACAAAAAACAAGCTCTTGAATTCGTCCTTGGACGTTTCAGGAGCTTTTTTTAGAATGGGGGGATCCGACAAATGTGCGAATCAAGAAGTGCTTTTATATTTATTCACGAAAAATCTAATGATAGAATTTCCATTTTGGTAAGTACCGACACTTCCTTCCTCCATGTTCTCAACCTCTCGTTTCCTCCTCCACACGTTCCCCCGATAGCTGCACCTCAAGCAAATGTGCAGTATATTGCAATTACGATGCAAAAGAGCGTCTATATTATCAAATCCTTCATGGAATTCTGGTTACAATCATCTGCTTATAATATAGATTGTGATGTTTTCGCAAAGTGCTTCAGTCGAACGAGATTCTTCCCTCATTTGATCGAAATGTATTTGAAAGCATCATAGATAAAGTAATTGTTGGAGACCCATCCGATCCGTATCAATTGACCTTCGTTTACAAGACAGGTTTTCATAATAGCGTTCAAGGCAGAAGTAAAATGCACAAGCAGATTCAAAAAAAGTCCTTAAAAAATGAAAGGAGTGGATTGTGTTCCTATTCCCCAGACGACACATGTGGAGTGTGTAGTGTCAACATACCGTGTTGACAAATAATCGGGGACGCCTAAACCAATTAAAGAAAGCCAAATGATTACGATATCGAATGAGCTCATGCAGAAGTAGCATGAGCTTTAATTGTTTGTATCTTCTGTGATTCGTTGAATGTTTGGAAGAATTGGTAAGATTCAAAACTGATTTTTACAAAATGTATTACAATATAAGCAAATAATTGAGCCATTGACTGGGGGTGCTGTATATTTGCTATTAAATAATATAAGAATTTCAAATAACGAATGTTGTCCATGTGGTAGTGGTGTGAAGTATTTAGCATGGCGCTATCTCTAAGGTTCAAGTTCCAAATGGCAAAGGCAGTAGTAGCCATAGCTTAAGGCAAGGGTGTTCACTGCGAGGTGGAATCTGAAGGAATTCGGCGGCAAATCTAAGGTCTGAGGAACACGAACTTCATAGCGTATATTGGATGAGACTGCTTAAATCTGCCGGCCCTGATCGGTAGCTTCATTACGTTAAACATTCCTGTTAAGGCTTAGAAATCGCCTTTGTCAAAAAAGGAGCGCCTCGGTATGATGGGTTTGTCCAAGGGTAAATAACCCAACACCATCAAGGAGGCGCTCTTATCATGAAGTTTAAACAATCGGAAGCACAAAATCAACGTATCGAACGAATTACGACCTCGCATTTAATTGTAGGGATCGACATGGGCCAAGGAAACTCATGTGGCACAGATTACGAATTATCGTGGGATCGTACTGACGAATCGGCATCTATCATTTAGCAACACCATAGAAATTACGGGGATGTTAGCGGACATTGAAAAGCAGCTTCACGTATTGCTAGAGGAGATCCCCATGGCCGTTCAGATGCGTTCCCTAAAAGGCATGGGTCCTATCTTCGTTTCGGCTATCTTAGCAGGTGCAGGTGACCTCAGACAGTACGCACATGGACGTCAGTTACTACGCAAAGCCGGTCTAAATTTGGCCGAAAGCACATCGGGGAGAAGGAAAGGCCAGATCGTTGTCTCCAAACGAGGGGACTCCAGGTTAAGAAAATATCTTTATCTGGCGACGATCCAGCTCATTGGAATAAATCCAGTCTTTCTAGAATTACATCAGCACAATGTTCAAGTAAAGCACATG
>NZ_JBOZWO010000013.1:0-151575 GCF_050864975.1 Paenibacillus sp. GXUN7292
GAAATTTCATATACAATACGCTGAAATGCCCCAAAAAACACAAATGTATATGAAATATCATACAGAATCGGTCGGTGCTACCTCGAAATAGCTAAATGTATATGAAATTTCATATACAATAGGCTGAAATGCCCCAAAAAACACAAATGTATATGAAATATCATACAGAATCGGTCGGTGCTACCTCAAAACAGTTAAATGTATATGAAATATCATATACAATACGCTGAAATGCCTTGAAAAACAGAAATGTATATGAAATATCATACAGAATCGGTCGGTGCTACTTCAAAACAGCTAAACAACAGTGGCCGGAATCCCAAACTTGATCGCAGTAGTATTCCAAGCAGTAACATCCATTCTATTGCTTCTTGTTGCCCTATTCACAATTAATCGGTACCCTCCACAGTTCCACTACAAATTTTAATTGACGGATAGCGCGAGCGATGGTAATATCTAACTAAAGTTTAAACCTTTAAACTTTTATAACGTAAATGACCAACAAGACCAATCAAACGAAGAAAGCTGTTCTCTTATTGATTAATGTGTAGAAATATGTTGTTACTTGCAACAATTATGCCTATTACATTGATCAAGCAATTCGTATCAAGCATTTTTTTTAACTTGAAAGTTAAAGCCTTTAAACTTTTGTGAAGGGTGAGATGCTTATGGCGATTAGAAAAGGAAAGCTGATGAGGTTCGGTCTTATTCTGCTTGTAATCTGTTTTGTAATGCCAATGTACGCTCCAGCTGCAAGTGCAGCTAATACACCATTCGAAACAGAAGTTATTGTGAGGACAGTCAATCAGTTTAAAAATGCGGCAGACGTCACAACGTTTATCAACAAGGCCGTACAGTATAATGTCGACGTTATTAATTTGAATGTGAAGCAGGATGAGGATGACGAGGTGCCTTCAGGCTATGTATTTTACGACAGCGATATTGCGCCGATCGCCCCTGGCTATGCCACATTCGATGCTCTGCAGCACGTTATTACGGCAGCGCATGCCAACAACATTAAGGTCAGGGCATGGATACCGCAATTTCATGATCAGGCTGCCTTCAATTTTAACCCCGGCTGGCAAATGTATTCGCTAGTCGGCGGTGTCGCCAAACCGTTCAAAGGGTCGGGAGGCGACGAATATTTTGTCAATCCGATCCATCCCGATGTGCAGGCCTATCAGCGCTCCATCATTTCGGAGGTTGTAAGCAATTATGATGTCGACGGGGTTGTACTGGATTGGCTGCGATTTGATGATTACAACATGGATGTGAGCAGCTACACGGTAAATTTGTATCAGAGCCTGTATGGCTATTCGCCGCTCACGATCAATTTTGCGACAGATTCTACCCGCAGACAGGAGTGGAACGCATGGCGAACAGATAAAATCGGACAGTATGTCGCCGATGTGCGGGATGATATCGAAGCGGTGAAGCCGGGGCTGGAGCTAGGCGTATATATTTTGCCGCCTGAATTTACTGAGGTAGGGCAGGATGTATCGAAATTTCATGAATCGATAGATTTTGTTGCTCCGATGGCTTATTTCGATGATTGGGGCTTTACTCCGGATTGGGTGTACGGTACAAACGGGATTTTGGCGGATACAGCGGATTTAGCGGGTTCGGCCGTGCGCATCGTCCCGGCGCTCGATGATGATTGGACGACTGCTCAGTACAATCAGGTGTACGGCGGCATTCGAGATAACTATCCGAATGTTACACATTTATCATTTTTCTCTTATGGGGCATGGAGCGATACGACGCTGAGTCAAATAAACACGCGAAGAACCTGGCCGGATAATGGAGAGTATGATGCTGCGCTTCCTGCCGGCTGGAAAGCAAGAAATATCGGTTTAACAGCGGGCACAGCTTCCTACAGCAGCGGAGATTTTACGCTTACGAGCAAGAGCTCCGACATTTGGGGCACACAGGATAAGCTTAATTTTATTTATCAGACGATGACGGGCGATGGAACGATTGTTGCCAAAGTGAATGCTATGAGCAATATGAACAGCTGGGCTAAAGCTGGAGTCATGATGAGAGATACGCTGAATCCATCTGCAAAGCATGCAGATATGCTTATGACGCCTAGCAATGGCGCGACGTTCCAGTATCGCTCTGCAACCGGCGGCAGCATGACGGATGTCCTTTCATCTGCCAGTGTGCCGCGCTGGGTAAAGCTGGAGAGATCGGGCAATCAGTTTATCGGTTATATATCGTCCAACGGCACGAGCTGGACCGAGGTGAGCAGAAAAACGATTGCGATGAACAGTTCCGTGTACGTAGGCATTGCGCTGAGCAACCCAGGCAGCTCATCCTCGAACAAAGCCATGTTCAGCCAGGTCCAAATCTATTAAAAATTAGGATTCAAAACGCATCCATTCCCGAATTGACAACATTCGGGATGGATGCTAGCATCACAATTAAAGTTAAAACCTTTTAACTTTAATTCGGATTAAAGGAGAAGGCTGTATAGATGAACATTTATGATGTAGCAAAAAAATCAGGATTATCCGTTGTAACGGTTTCCAGGGTCATTAACAATTCCCCAACTGTGCGTGAAGGAAATAGACAAAAAGTACTAAAGGCGATGGAAGAGCTGAATTATCAGCCCAACTCGGCAGCACAGAGCTTAGTGCGCGGCAAGACAGGAATCATCGGCATGTCGATCACAAATTTGAATGACTCCTTTTATGACCGGGTTATTAAAGTCGCCAATCGCAAGCTGGCGGATCAAGGCTACTTTTTAGCATTGTCTATTTTGGAAAATGAAGGAGAAGGCGATATCAACAATTTTTTGTTTCAAAGAGACCGCGTGGACGGCATTATATTGCTGTCGCCTATCGAAGAGGAGCAGTACGTTGCCGAGCTGAAAAAGAAAAAAATCCCGTTTATTTTGCTGGATAACCAATTTGAGCACGACGATGTATCCAGTGTTGTTGTAGACAATTTCAAAGGGGGCTATGATGCGACGAAGCATTTGATTGAACTGGGACATACAAAAATCGCGCATATTGGGGGCCCAACTATTTTTCTAAGCGTTACAGAGAGAAAGAAAGGCTATGTGCAGGCTCTTGCCGATGCAGGACTGGCGCCATTTGCCATTGAATATAGCGGTTTTACCGTAAGCAATGGCTATGAGGTCGCGAAAAAATGGATAAGGGAGGATGCCTTGCCTACAGCCATTTTTGCAGGGGATGACTTTATCGCGCTGGGCGTCGTCCATGCACTGCGTGAGGAAGGCATCAAGGTGCCGCATGATATATCAGTAGTCGGTTTTGATGATCAGCAGCTCGCCGCAGAGTTTTTTCCGCGGCTGACAACGGTGCGGCAGCCAGAGGCGCAAATGGCGAGCATAGGTGTAGATTTGCTGCTGAAGCAAATTAATGGCCAGCTCGAGAAGCCGACGGTAACTAAGCTTAGCCCTCAGCTGCTTGTTAGAGAGTCTAGCGCTTATCTGAAAATATAATGTTTGAAGAAATTATGAGTCCGCGAAAGAGAACGACAGAAATAAATATTTAGGAGTGACTGAGCCTGTGAAATATTATTTGGGAGTCGATGCGGGTGGCAGCAAGACTTACGCAGTAATTGCCGATGAGCTGGGCCAAGTAGTCGGAATGGGAAAAGGAGGGAATGGCAATCATCAAACGAATCGCAAGCAGGCGGAAATTAGCTTGAACGAAGCGGTGGCCGGCGCGCTTGATGAAGCAGGCTTAACCGCCCAGCAAATTGCCCTTGCCTGGTTTGGCCTTGCCGGAGCAGATCGTGAAAGCGATTTCCGTATTCTTCGGCCGATTATTGCGGGGCTGAAGCTTCCGAAAACCGAAATATCATGTGATACAACGATTGCTTTGCGGGCAGGGACAGAGCATCCGTACGGCATTGTGCTTATTTGCGGCTCTGCAGTTAATTGCTCAGGAGTAAACCGGGCTGGCGAGACGTTCCAATGCGGAGGCTTTGGCTATCAATTCGGCGATTTCGGCGGCGGATATGATCTTAGCGTAGAAGTGTTCCGCAGTGTTATTCGCGCATTTGAAGGCAGGGAAGCTGAGACGCATCTATCAGATAAGCTTATCAAGCTGCTCGGGTACGCCAGCGTTGCAGAGCTAAGGGACGATTTTCTCGATCATTCCAGAAGCTTGCCGGTCAGTGCAGCAAGGCTGCTGTTTCAGGCTGCGGAGGAAGGGGATGCAACAGCAACCAAGCTGCTCATTAAACAGGGGGAGGAGCTTGGGCTTGCAGCATTAGCTACGATTAACCGCTTGAATATGAGCGGGGAAGCGTTTGATATTGTGCTCGCAGGCAGCTTGCTTGCAAAAGGCGATCGAGCAGGAATTATCCGTTCAGCTATTGAGAAAAAGGTCAAGCTGGCAGCCCCTGACTGTAAACTCAAGGCTTTGGATAAGGAGCCGGTTATCGGAGCGGTCATTTTGGCCATGGAGAGCAGTGGCTTGCAGCTGGACCGGGAGCGAATAGAAAGGCTTTCGCAAACGCAGCTTGGTTATATTCGAAAAATTCAAAATATTCAATAAAGGAATGGTTTGGCATGAAGAAAGCGTTGAAGCTGGTCGTTATTGGCGGCGGTTCCTCCTATACGCCGGAGCTGATGGAAGGTGTCATACAGCACTACAAGGAGTTGCCCGTAGAGGAAATATGGCTGGTTGATATTGAGGAAGGAATCGAGAAGCTTCATATTATTACGGAGCTGAGTAAACGCATGGTTGCAAAGTCACAGCTGCCGATTAAAGTGTACGGCACAACGAACCGCAGGGAAGCGATTGCCGGTGCTGATTTTGTTTGTACACAAATCAGAGTTGGTATGCTGGAGGCACGCAAATGGGATGAACGGATTCCTATTAAGTATAATGTCATTGGCCAGGAAACGACAGGCCCCGGCGGCATGATGAAAGGACTGCGCACGATTCCGGTCATCCTTGATATTTGCAAGGATATGGAGGAGCTGGCGCCGGACGCCTGGCTGCTTAATTTCACGAATCCGGCAGGGATGGTAACCGAGGCTGTGCACAAGTACTCATCGATTAAAAGTGTAGGCTTATGCAACTCGCCGATCGGCTTCAATAAGTGGCTGATGGAATTTTTCAAGCTTCCAGCCGAGCGCATTTATGCTGAGTTTGTAGGCATCAACCATTTGCACTGGGTGTCGGATGTCGTAATTGACGGGCAAAGCAAGCTGCAGGAGCTGATCGATTATCCACAAAGCTATAAAGCCGCCAATGTACCTTTTGAAGCTTGGAGCCACCGCTTTCTTGATTCCTTGCAAGCGATTCCATCTTATTATTTGAGCTACTTCTATATGACAGATAAGCTGCTGAAGGAGCAGCAGGAAGCAGCGAAGCAAAGCGGCTCGCGGGCTGAGGTTGTCAAAAAAGTAGAGGAAGAGCTGTTTGAGCTGTACCGCAATGTCGAGCTGGAGGAAAAGCCGAAGCAGCTGGAGCAGCGCGGCGGCGCTTACTATTCTGAGGCGGCAGTGCTGCTCATGCGTTCGATTTATAACGATGCCAGAGATATTCAAACGCTCAACGTAAGAAATGGCCGTATTATCGATTTTTTGCCGGAGGATGCTTCAATCGAAGTCAATTGCATCGTTACAAAGCAAGGGCCTATCCCGCTGCCTCTGCGTAAAATTCCGCCATCCGTCAAAGGCTTGCTGGCTGCTGTTAAGCAATATGAAAGCTTGGCGATTGAAGCAGCTGTACACGGCGACCGGAAAATAGCCTTGCAGGCGATGGTTCATCATCCGCTGGTGCCTTCTGTCGAAATAGCGGAGCAATTGCTCGATGAGATGCTCAAGCAAAATAAGCAATATTTGCCGAAATTTCAATGGGCCGCACAAGGCAGGGAGGACGAAAGCTGATGAAGGCAGCCCCTAAGCCGAGTAAACTGAACAAGTTTTGGAAGCAGTGGGATTTGCAATCTATGGTTTTGCCAGGCGTTATCTTTATATTCATTTTCAGCTACATTCCGATGTACGGGATTGTAATGGCTTTTCAGCAGTACGATATTTTTGCAGGAATATGGAAGAGCGAATGGACGGGGCTGGCCAATTTTCGGATGTTTTTCAATGCGCCGGAGTTTCTTAACATTATGCGCAATACAATTGCGATCAGCTTGTTCAAGCTCGTTATCTCTTTCCCTGCGCCTATCATTCTTGCGCTCATGCTCAATGAAGTAAGGCATATGGCGTTTAAGAGAATGATTCAAACAATAAGCTATCTGCCATATTTTTTGTCGTGGGTTATTGTGTCTGGCTTCGTGTTCTCTCTCCTCTCGGTTGATAATGGCACAATCAACATTCTTCTTCAGAAGCTCAATCTGATTGAGCATCCAATTAACTTCTTAGCGATTCCGGAATATTTTTGGACCATATTAGTAAGCGTAAATGTTTGGAAGGAAGTCGGCTTTGCCAGCATTGTCTATCTTGCAGCTATTGCAGGCGTAGATCCGACGCTGTATGAGGCTGCTTCCATCGACGGCGCAAGCCGATTGAAGCAAATTTATTTAATTACGCTGCCCAGCATAGCGCCTATCATTATTATTTTTATGATTTTAGCTATCGGCAATATTTTAAGCGCTGGCTTTGAGGATATATTGCTGCTTGCCAACAATCCTATTTTGCGGGAATACTCCGATGTTATTGATACTTACGTATACCGTGTCGGCATATTGAATTCGCGCTTCTCGTATGCCACAGCAGTGGGGTTATTTAAAGCGGTTATTAGCGTTAGCCTGCTCATTATTGCCAACAAAATAGCACGCAGAGCAGACGTCAGCCTTTGGTAGAAGTCTGTATTCTTAGGGGAGTGATTCATGATGCGGCTTAGTCTCGGAGACAGAATGCTGCAAAGAACAATCTACGTTTTTCTCACGCTGCTCGCCATCGTCATGCTCTATCCGTTCTGGAACTCGCTCGTCATTTCCTTCAATCTGGGAAGCGACACATCGCTTGGCGGAGTTACGCTATGGCCAAGGGCATTCACGCTGGAAAACTACTATATCGTTTTTCGCGATCAGAGGCTGCTGAATTCCTTCTGGATTTCCATTGCAAGAACATTAGCCGGGACGGTATTATCCGTATTTTTCACTGCGCTGCTTGCTTATGGCATGTCCAAAAAAGTGCTCTATTTGCGCAAATACTACATGGTTTTCTTTATCGTTACGATGTTTTTCAGCGGCGGCCTTATTCCTACCTTTATGCTTGTCCGTTCACTTGGCATGCTGAACACATTTTGGGTTTTTATTATTCCTGCTCTAATCAGCGTGTATCATATGATCGTGATTCGCACCTTTTTCTCGGCATTGCCTGATGGATTGGAGGAGTCTGCAAAAATAGACGGCTGCAGCAACTACGGCATTTTCTTTCGTATCGTAGTGCCGATCTCAGGCCCTGTGCTGGCGACCATCTCGCTGTTTACGGCGGTTGGGCACTGGAATGACTGGTTTACAGGGGCGATCTATGTGTCCAAGGATCATTTGCTGCCTATTCAGACGCTGCTCCGGCAAATTATGAATTCGAATATTATGACTGAAATATCCTCGTCCAATGCAATTGCGCTCGATCATATGAACCGTAATCGAACGGTTACGACCAAGTCATTGACGATGGCTACTATGATGGTTGCTACTATTCCGATTATTTTGACCTATCCGTTTTTACAGAAATATTTTGTCAAAGGGGTATTGATCGGGTCGATGAAGGAGTAGCTTCAATAAATTAATGGAAAGTAGGGGAAAAGATGACTAAAAAATTAAAGTGGGTGTCATTTGTTATTGCTGCCTTGCTTGTTTTCCTTGCTGCTTGCTCCAACAATGGGGGAGGCAAGGAGCCGAGCGCAGCGCCGCCGGCAACTGGCGGGCCTACGAGCGATGCCGGAGATGTGGAAAACAATTTAGGCGTTAAGCCTGTAACCTTCAGCTTCTACGGCCATTATGACTGGATGACGACGGCACCCTGGGGAGACAATGAGGCGACGAAATGGATACAGGAAAATTTAAAAGTGAATGTGAATCCCGTACAGGCAGGCGGAGCGCCTGAAGAGAAGCTCAACACGATGATCGTCGGCAACGATTTGCCGGATGTCATTTTTACAGATCGCGGAGCGGTAGTCGAACGCCTGATAAAGGCCGGCAAGCTTGTTGCACTCGACGAATATTACGATAAATACCCGAATTTCAAAAAGTATGTGAAGGAATCTACCTTTAACCTGCTTCGTTCCGAAGACGGTAAAATCTATCAAATTCCGAACTGGTACACAGCCGGCACCTTTGGCAACGGGGGCTGGATGGTAAATAAAGATATTTACAATGAGCTTGGCGGACCTAAGCTGGAAACCTTTGATGACTTATATGATTATTTATTGCAGGTTCGGGACAAGTATCCGAATGTTGTGCCTTTGGAGGTTGGCGAGAAGGGTGCCGGACTGGACATTATGTATGGCGGCTTTAAAGAAAATGCGACCAGTCATGATATCGGTCTCAAAGGGTATCCGGACGGCGACAAGCTGGTATCCATCTTTGAGGATCAAGCATATAAAGAGCTGGTGCTCTACATTAACAAGCTGTTCCGAGAAAGACTAATTACGCAGGACGCGCTGCAGCAAACACAGGATGCCGTGAAGGAAAAGGTGAATACGGGCCGTGTAGCCGTCATGATCGAATCCAATATTACGACTTACGGCGCTGAGGGTCATCGTGCACTGACCAATGCGAATCCAGACAGCGGCTATGAAATTATTTGGCCGATCCGCAAAGCGGGATTAGATAAGGATAAAATTTTTGTTAGCGGCTTTGAGAGCTTGGGCTGGAACGTAAATGTCATTACTACTGAAGCAAAAGATCCGGAAGCGATTTTTGCTTACTATGATTGGATCACCGGACCTGAAGGGCAAAAGGTACTGTTCTTCGGACCTAAAGGCTTGTTCTGGGATGAGGAAAATGCGGACGGCTCGCCAATTCCGAATGAAGCGTACAAAACGGGCGATGTCAACGAACGTACAGAGAAGATGAGAAAATTCGAGGACTTCAACTGGGCGGGCAATACGACATTTATTGATACAGCCAAAATGAGCCTGGAGATGGCACTCTCCGAAAATCAGCGTTCATGGGAGACGATCGCGCAATCTACTGTAACATGGGCGACTAGCAAGGACGTGACGGAATATGTGAATACGGAGCCGATTCCTGAAACAGAAATTGGCGTCATTTTACAAAATGTGAATGATATCTATACAGTAGCCTTTGCCAAAATGGTACATGCAAAGTCGGATGAGGAAGTGCTTGCTGTGCTGGAGCAGGCGAAAAAAGATTCAAACAAGGCAGGCCTTGATAAGCTGCTGCAATTCCGCACTGAAAAGTGGCAGGAGAACGTACAAAAAATTAATGCAGGCCATTAGTTTATTCGTATAACGCAGACAAAACGAGGACGATACACCTGAGTATGTATTTTGCACAATTGTTATCACTTATTTTTTTAATAAGTTTGTTTAACTATGGAGCGAAGTATATACCAGGTGATTTTTTTTGCCAAAAAAGCTGTATTGGCAGCACTAATAGACGAAACAGGAGGGGTAATTAATGAAATTAAGGCTAAAGAAGCGGCTCGCTTCAATTGCTGCGGCATCCTTGTTGTTCAGCTCAATTGGCCTGCAATTAGGCCATGCAGAACCGGCTTCAGCTGATGAAGCGGCGAACACGCCGTTTGAAACAGAGGTTATCGTAAGGACGGTCAATCAATTTAAAAATAACGCTGATGTGCAAAGCTTTGTGAATATGGCTGAGCAATATGGCGTTAATGTCATCAGTATGAATGTGAAGCAGGATGAAGATGACGAGGTTCGTTCCGGGCAGGTGTTTTACAACAGCAGCATTGCCCGGATAGCTGAAGGCTATGAAGATTTCGATGCCCTACAGGCTGTTATTGATGCTGCTCATGAAAAGGACATTAAGGTACATGCCTGGATTCCCCAGTTCCACGATCAGGAAGCTTTTTTGGAAAATAGTGATTGGCAAATGAAAGCTTTGGTTGACGGCGTACCGACACCTTTCACTGGCTGGAATGGAAGCGAATATTTCGTCAACCCGCTTCATCATGAGGTGCAGGCGTACGAGCGCTCTATTATATTAGAGGTTATCGAAAATTATGATGTCGATGGCGTCGTGCTCGATTGGATTCGCTTTGATGATTACAATATGGATGTAAGTGAGTATACAGTAGACAAATATGAAACAGAGTTTGGTTACTCGCCGCTTGAAATCGACTTCAGTACGGAATCTGCCCGGCGTTCGCAGTGGAATGAGTGGAGAACGGATCAGATTGGTGAATATGTAGGCGGTATTCGCAGTGATATTGCGCAATCCTCCAAACCGAATACGAAGCTGGGCGTGTACATCTTGCCGCCTGAATTCGTAGAGGTAGGACAGGATGTGTCCAAATTCAAGCAGCATATTGATTTTGTAGCGCCCATGGCTTATTTCGACGATTGGGGCTTTGAGAGCGATTGGGTATACAGCAATGAGTATGGCATTTTGAAGGATACATCGGATTTGACCAGCGGAGCGAACGTCGAAATTGTAGCTACGCTGGATAACGATTGGACGGATGATGAATATCAGGAAATTTATAAGGGCTTACGGGAAAATTATCCGGATGTAAAAAGGCTGTCCTTTTTTGCTTATCAAAAGTGGCCAGAATCTGAGTTGATTAAAATCAAAGAGCGCAAGGAATGGCCTATGGCTGGCTGGACACCGCCGGTCGAGCAGGATTATGGGGCTGAGCTGCCGGAAGGCTGGAAGGCTAGAAATATTGGACTTAAGCCGGGAGCTGCAAAGTATGAAGCTGCAAACGGTCAATTTATACTAAGCGGCCATTCAACGGACATCTGGGGCAATATGGATCAATTGAACTATGTCTACAAAGAGGCTTCGGGCGATATGACGATGATTGTTAAGGTCAAATCCATGGAGCAAATGAGCGGATGGGCCAAGGCGGGCGTCATGATTCGCGAATCACTCGATCGGGACTCGAAGCATGCCGACATGATGCTTACGCCGGAGAATGGCGCAACCTTTCAATATAGGCAACATACAAGAGGAGGCATGGCAGATCAAACCGCTGATGCAGCAGCGCCGTTATGGCTGAAGCTGAGCAGAAGCGGTGATGATTTTACTGGCTATATATCCGCCGATGGCGATTCTTGGGAGCCAGTAGGCAGTATTACGATTCCAATGGATGAGCAGGTGTATGTTGGCATCGCATTAAGCAACCCGGACGATAGCGAGTCCAATCAAGCAGTTATTGAAAATGTGGAACTGTTAGAGGAAGATTCGCCAACAAATCCTAATCCGGGCGGAGGAGAGATCCCTCAGCCTTGGACAGCAGCCAGTATTGGATCCGGCACAAGCAGCTCTCAATATGATGCGGCAAATGATAGCTTTACAGTAAAGAGCACAGGCACAGATATTTGGGGCACCAGCGATGCGATGCATTATATTTATCAGCCGCTTAATGGCGACGGGCATTTAATGGCCAAGGTTGCCGGAATGACAGATGTAAGCGAATGGGCAAAAGCGGGTGTCATGATCCGTGAATCCATTGCTGCCAATGCTGCGCATGCCGATATGATGATGACGCCGAATGTGGCCAGCTTTCAATTCCGTGAGCAAATGGAAGGCAGCACAGCTGACACGACCAGACCGGGAACGCTTCCTGCATGGGTGAAAATTGTGCGCACAGGCGATACGTTTATTGGATTCGTATCGTCAGACGGCAGCGAGTGGACGAAGGTGGGCGAGAAGCAGATTGCGATGCCGGACAATGCGTATGCAGGGCTGGCTGTCAGCAACCCGGGCGGCAGTTCTTTAAGCAAAATTATGTTCGAGGAGGTTTTGATTTACGAAGGAACGGATGCAGAGCCGCCAACCGCACCGGGTTCACCGCAGGTTACTGAGGTGACAAGCGATACGATTGCACTGTCCTGGATGGCGTCAACGGACAATATTGCCGTTTCGGGCTATGAGATCAGTTATGGAGAGCGCACTGTTTTTACAGCAAATACAGCAATTATATTGCAAGGCCTGACGGCTAATACGACGTATGATTTTTTGATTAAAGCTGTTGACCTGGCGGGCAACCGGTCTGGCGCAGTTGCGATAACGGCGTCTACTGAGGGGTATAATGTGCTGAAGGGGCATAACTGGAATCAAATGTCGGGTGCAACGATGGTAGGCAGCGAGCTGATTGTAAAAGGATTGGGAAGAGGGATCATTCCGCTAGGCAACCAGCCAAGTCAGCCTGCTGTTGCCAATCCGCCTATAAATTTGCGCGGGCCGCAGCTGAATGTATCTGGTAATTTTATGATAGATTTTGAGCTTCTAGCTTCGCAGCAGGCGCGCCCTTCTGTACAGCTGTACGGCGCCTTGCCGATCATTCAGGATGAATGGCGGGAAGAAGGCAAATATGTCAGCATGGAGCTGCATGGAGGCAAGCTGCATGTAAAGGTTTATGATGGCTTGTCCGCTTATCCGGATACAGCTGAGTACAGTTATAACGGAGCTAGCGAAACCAGAGTTTCCGTAGCAAGCAATGCTGGCAAGCTTGTATTTTATGTGAACCAGAATGAGGTCGGGCAGTTGGATGATCCAGGCGTATTCGATAGCCATAAGGTTTATTTCGGAGCAGATGCGGCTGTCGGCAAATCCTTCATGATTCAAGCCATCTATGCGAAGCCGCTGGATCCAGCTTCAACACTGGACGTCCAGGATCAGCAATTTAGCTTATCGGGCAGCAAGGCTGAGTCGCTGCGCAGCCTGGCGACCAAAAATTATTCGCATTTGTCTATCGGTACAGCCGTTTCTGTCAATGCGCTGATCAGCGACCCTCAATATGCGGAAATACTAGGGCGCGAATTCAATATGATTACGCCGGAAAATGATATGAAATTCCAATTCATACATCCGCAGCGCAATGAATATGCCTTTGCTGAAATGGACGCGCTGATGGAATATGCTGAGCTTCATAATATGAAAGTGCATGGCCATACGATGGCTTGGAGCGAAGCTGTACCGCGATGGGTAACCGACGGCAATTTCAGCAAGCAAGAGTTAAAGACGATATTGGAAGAGCATATTACAACTGTTGTGAGCCGATACCCGAAAATTATGAGCTGGGATATTATTAATGAGCCGATGGCAGGCCTGAATGTTGATCCCAATATTCGTCCGTCTATTTGGTATGATAAGCTTGGCGAGGAATATATTGAAATCGCATTAAGAGCGGCACATGCGGCTAATCCGGCAGCGAAGCTATATGTAAATGAGTATTGGATAGAAGAGGATAATATAAAAAGCAATGCTGTGTTTGAATTAGTCAAAGGGTTGAAGCAGCGCGGTGTGCCTGTGCATGGCGTAGGCTTTCAGATGCATGAGGATTTAACGGATCAGTGGGATCCTGTCAGCGCAGCAGAGTTTAAAGCAACAGCGACTAAATTCGCTAATATCGGCATCGAGGTTCGTGTTTCGGAGCTGGATATGAACATTCATAAACCTGTCAATGCGGCTACACTGCAAGAGCAAGCTGATTATTTCGGTGAAATTACCGATATGGTTAAAAAATTCAAAGTTAATGGTATAAAGTTCAATGCACTGTCGATGTGGGGCTTTACGGATCGTTACTCGTCCCTGCAGCCGCATCATTCCTACGGCAGCTTTGGAAATGGACTTATTTTTGATGAGAATTATGGAGCGAAGCCTGCATATGATGCTTTAGTTGATTCCTTGAAAGAGCCGGGTCCGGCAAATCCTAACCCTGATTCAAATCTAAACCCAACCCCAAATCCAAATCCGCCAAGTGAAACCGATGAGGACGAGGAAGAGGAGTCGGGTGAGAATGGGAAAACCGATGGAGATGGCAATGGGCAGTCCGGAAATCAGCTGAAGGACATAGGCAATCATTGGGCAAAGCGGGATATTGAGCAAGCGGTGCAAAAAGGCTTCGTGAAGGGGTATCCGGATGGAAGCTTCCAGCCGGATCGTCATGTAAGCCGGGCTGAGTTTGTGCATATGCTGGTGCAAGCTTTAAAAGTGCCGCAATCAGCTTCGGCATTCAGTTTTGCAGACCAAGCTGCTATCGGCAGTTGGGCGCAATCATCGATCGCAGCAGCGGCAGGCAAAGGGTGGATAACCGGCTATCAGGATGGCAGCCTGCGCCCTAACGATGGGCTGACAAGAGCGGAGCTCGCTGTTATTGTCGCCCGTGCGCTCCAGCTTGAACCATTAACTGCGCCAACAGAGTTTAGCGATGACAGCCAAATTCCTGACTGGGCGAGGGGATACGCAGCCGCGCTGCAAAGCAAAGGAGTTTTGCTTGGAAAAACAAATAAACGCTTCGCTCCTATTGAAGTAACGACTAGGGCGGAAGCCGTGAAAGTCATTTTATCGATCCTATAGTTTTATAAAATAAATAGAAGTGCAAAAAACCTTCTCCACGCCGTGCGCCAATGGAATCAACCTTCCATAACGTACTGCCGGGAAGGTTTTTTTAAATGAAAAAAAAGTAAAGGTTTTCGAATAATGTAGACGAAAAGGAGGCGGATGAACTATGATAGCAAAAAAACGCTGAAGGGGAGTTCGGCCATGCTCCGTCTCATTCGTAAATTTAATAGCCGCTGGAATCGCATTCGTGTTCCTTACAAGCTCATGCTTATTTATATTCCGCTTATTATCGGTCCGGCCTTGCTAAGCATGTATTATTTGACGAATAATTACGCGAATGAAGCAAAAGTAAACAGAATCTCTAACATGACAGACCTGTTAAATGTGCTGGGCAAGAAATTAGATGACCAGGTGCATACCTTTGAAAAGCTGTCCCGTCAAATTATGACAGATACTGAAATTATGACATTGGCTACGAAGCAGCCTGAAACGACATATGACCGCTTTTTAATAGAAAGTGCAATTAACAATAAACTGAATGCAATCTGGCTCAACGCAGACAACAATAGTTACATTCGCGCCATTATTATTGCAACGGACGATCAAATATACACGTATGGAAAAAGCTCTATCTTGAATTACGATGTGCTTGATCCAGTGTATCAAGAAAAGGTTGAACAGAAAAAGGGAGGGGCAGTCTGGTTCGAACCGCAAGCTTTTTCGGACGGTTTTTCGGAAACGCTGTCATTTCGATTGGCCAGAGCGATAAAAGACCCGAAGCTTCATCATTTAGGCCACTTAACGTTAATCATCGATACGAAGTTATTTACGGATCAATTTGATGCGACCGTGCAGGATATACCTATTAAACTGCTGGATGCTGACGGCGAAGTGCTGTTATCTAATGAAATTGTATTGGACTCCAATAAATATCAAGCAGACACCTACTCGCAAGAGCCGATGTATACAGGATGGTCGCTGTCGGCAGAGCTGCCCCTGCAGCAGCTCTATGCTTCAATCTACGATACTGTAAAGACCGCAGTCATTTTAATTTCTATTTGCGCAGTCATAGGTTTGCTTGTTACTCATTTGCTAGTAAAGGATCTTGTTATCCCCATCCGCAAGCTATTGCGGAACATGAAGCAAAGCATTCGCGGCGTTAAAGCCGAGAAGCTGCAGCATTTCGCAGGCGCGGTAGAGATTGTTGAAATGAATGATACGCTTATCTCCTTAATGTATGAAATAGAAAATTTGATTGAAGAAAAGACGAAGCAAGAGCATAAAAAGAAAAATGCAGAGCTGCGCGCTTTGCAGCAGCAATTGTCCCCCCATTTTTTATACAACACATTAAACTCTATACGCTGGATGGCTATTATTCAAAAGCAGGATCATATAAAAGATATGCTGGATGCACTGAACCGGCTTTTAACCTATGGACTAAGGGGAGATGAGAAGCTAGTTCCGATGCGCACAGATTTTGCTATTTTAGATGATTATGTGAAAATACAACGTGTCCGCTATCAGCATTTCGAATTAATTTGCCAAATACCAGAGGAGCTTCTGGATATACGAATTCCAAAGTTTTTATTGCAGCCGTTAATTGAAAATTCGCTTATTCATGCGCTCGCTCATGCCGATCGTCCTGGAGTCATTACGATTCAAGCTAGGGCGGAACGAGATTATATTTGGCTGGATGTGATAGATAACGGGATTGGGATGAGCGAAGAGCAATTGTTAAAATTAAAACAGAGCAAGCATAGTGAGGATAAGCATTTTGGTTTTCATAGCGTTGTCGAACGTGTGCAGCTTCATTATGGAGAACAATATGGAGTATTTATTAATAGTGAACAACAGAAAGGGACAATAGTTACATTAAAAATACCGAAGCAGGAGGGAGCTCTGTATGCGTAAAGTAATGATCGTAGATGACGAATCACTTGTGCGGATCGGTCTTCAATCGATGATCGACTGGGAAAGCCGCGGTTACCGTATAGAAGGTGTTTTTAAAAACGGGGCAGAAGCGCTCGAAGCAGCTAAAAGAGAACATTACGATATTGTTTTGACAGATATTAAAATGCCGGGCATGGGCGGCTTGGAGCTGATCAGCCATTTGCGGCAAGTAAGCCCAAGCACGAGTGTCATCATTCTTAGCAGCTACAATGACTTTGAATACACTAGAAAGGCAATTCAATTAGGCGTCAAAGATTATATTTCAAAATATCAAATAGAGCCGGAAGAGTTATTTCGGGTACTAGACAGCTTGAACGTTTCTTATCACGAGGCTGGCGCTGTCTCCCGCCCTGACGCTGCGGGCGCACTGTCTTCGTTAGAAGCCGAAAAGGCCAGACTGCTTGTGGAAAGCAGGCAGCCGGATGCTTGCTTTGAATACCCGCTGCTCAGTGCGTGGATGGACAAGCTTCATGCCAGCAGCTGCCGCTGGATTATGATAGAGCCGCTAGAGCGCCAAGATGGCTATGAAAACGGAGAAATACGCGTTCTTTCCTTGCTTATAGCCGAAATGTTTGCACGTATTAAAAACCCGATTTTTTTAGGCGAGGATAAAGGCAGGCTGCACGGACTGCTTGCTGTTGCGGAAACGCCGTTCACGACAGAAGTATTGGAAGAAATGACTACAGAGTGGTGCGCCACCAGTCATGAAAAGTTAAATATAAAAATAGCTGTCTTTTGGAGCTCGCCCCGCTCTATTAAGGACGGCTGGCATGAAGCAAGATCGGCAGCTTTGCAATTGAGCCGCTTAACTTTCCATAAAGAAGCTTCATGGATGATAGAGGACCTATATCCGGTGCCTCGCTCCTTTGAGCATGAAGAATGGCTGGAGCTCCATCAGCTTATTCGCAAACGCATTGCCTTTTATCAATTTCATGAGCTGGCTGCAGATTTACAGCAGCATTTGGATGAAGGCAAGCATATAGAGCCGGAGGAATGGCTGCGGTTATACAAGCAAGCCGCTCATCAATTATCCGATCATTTGCTGAATGACTGCCGGATTGCAACAGAATATATAGAAACATTTTTTAAAGGATTATGGCCGCTGCCTGACTATATTTCAAAAGTGAAATCCAGTACGCAGCTTTTGCGGCATTTTTCCCAAATGACAGCAGCTGCCGAGCAGTACACCCAGTCTGGCGCCAATACAGCAGTCTGGATTGCTAAAGTTAATGAGTACGTCGCCAATCATTACGCTTCATTGCGGCTTGAAGATGTTGCCGAGCATGTTCATCTGAGCGTCAATTATTTCAGTCAAAAATTCAGACAAGAAACTGGAGAAGCCTTTATCGATTATTTGACGAGAATTCGTATTCAAGAAGCGATTAAGCTGTTTAGAAGCACCTCATTGTCCACTGAGGAGATTGCCGAGCAGGTTGGGTACATGAATGCGAACTATTTCACAAAAGTGTTTAAAAAGGTTACAGGCCAAACGATTAAACATTTTAAATTAAAATAAGCAGCATCGTAAAAAATGGAAGGTTTACCGATAAATTTGGCATGCGGGTTCGCATGTTATTGAAAAGTGGAATAAAAACCATCGATTTGACGATGGCTCGAGTTATCGTGAAGCGCTTACAATATATTCGAAAGCGTTGATAAAAGCAGCTTGCACGATCGATAACGAAGGGGGATTAAAAGGATGAGAAAAAAATCAATCATACTTCTTGCCTCAATCATCATGGCAGCAATAGTGCTGCAAGCGTGTGGCGGGGGCAACTCTGGCGGAGGAAAAGATAAGAATAACACCGGCAGTAATGCTACAAAACAGCCTAATACAGAAAATGTATCTTTAAAGGTATGGGGGGATCTGGGTAATCAAGCTGTTTTGGAAGAGCCTTTTAAAGAAATAAACGCACTCTTCGCTACAAAACATCCGAACATCAAAATCGAGTTTGATTTTGCTCAAAACGATCAAAGCTTGAATGTGGCGCTGCAAGCAAATGAGCTGCCGGACTTATTTATGGTTCAAGGCGATAAAACATCAAAAATGAAAGAAATGCAGCAGAACGGTTTTATAACGGACCTGACTTCTTACAATATGGATCTCAGCCGTTTCTCCGAATCCGAAAAGTCTTACTGTATGATTGATGGCAAAATTTATTGCTCCTTGCCTGCATTTTTTGATACGAACGTTGTCTACTATAACAAAGATATTTTTGCTAAAAATAGTTTGAGTGTTCCTGCTAACTGGGAGGAATTTATGTCCATTATGAGCACGCTTAAAAGCGCAGGCGTAACCCCTATTGCATTAGCGGGCAAAAACGAATGGGATCGCGCTTGGCCGGTATTTGCCTTCGCTCCTGCCTTTGCTAATGACGGATTGAAGGCTGCCATGAATGGGGACGGCAAATTAACGGACGATAAAAATCTGGCGGATATGTTCCAATTCATTCGAGATTTTTCAGAAAAGGGCTATTTTGATAAAGACTTTTTAGCCACGGATAGTGCCGGCGCACAGTTTGCTTTTACAAATGGCAAAGCCGCTATGATTATTGACGGAACCTGGAACAACTCCACGTATAGCGAGTCGGGACTCAACCTGGGCCGATTCTCCGTACCGAATAATGATGGCAAGCGTATAGTTCAATCCAGCTATAGCAATTTTATGACGTATGCTATTTCCTCCGGCTCGAAGCATCCAGACGCAGCAGTACAGTATTTGAACTTCTTGAATAGCGTGGAGGCGCAGCAAATTATGGAGAACTATACTGGCCTCGTTCCAACGCTCAAAGATATAACAGCTAAAGATGAGGGAGTTAAGGAATTAGCGCAATTTGACGAGGCAGGATTAAATATATACTCCGTCCTGACAGCTCTATCAACTCCAGAGTCCAACGCAGCAGATATTATGATGAAGGATGTTATTCCGAAGCTGCTATCTCTATCCATTTCAGGAGAGGAAGCGGTGCAAATCTTAGATAAGGCCGCTTCTTATCCAACAAAGTAAACCTTAACCGGCTTATATGGTGAAAAAGCAGGCAGCTGTACAGTTTTACAAATACTCTTGGCCAATACAGGCAGCGTTCCTTGGGCACGCTGCTTGTTGTTAAAGAGGAAGCCGTTTTATTGTTGTGAAGGAATGAAATGAGGTGCTTGCAGCTATGGGAACCTGGCTTAAAAAACGTCCTTTTATTTGGTTTATATTGCCCGGTTTACTTCTCTATTCGTTATTTTCTATTTATCCTATTTTTTCAGCAGCACAGCTAAGCTTAACGAAGTGGGATGGCATTGGCGTAAAACAATTTATCGGGTTTCAGAACTATATGGAACTATTCAGCAATCCCGAACTATCCAGCCAATTAGTAAATGCGTTGAAAAATAGCGGAACGATTTTTTTACTAAATACAGTCGTCGTTTTACCTTTGCAGATTATTATCGCCTATATTTTATTTTCACAAATTAAAGGGCACCGCTTTTTTCAAGCGATGATCTTTTCGCCGCAATTTATTTCCACGCCAGTTATTGTGTTTATGGGTGTCCTTATTTTTGACGGCAATATTGGCGTATTTAATAAGCTGCTTGAAGCGATTGGGATGGGCGAGTATACAAGACCGTGGATGGGAGTTCCGGAGTTCGGCATCTATATTGTGTGGCTGCTCATTGCATGGTCGGGAATTGGAGTAGGGATGGTTTTCTTTTTAGGGGCTATGAAAATGATTTCGCATGAAATTATGGAGGCTGCCTTGCTTGAGGGGGCGAGCTATTGGAGACGCTTTTGGTCCATTATCGTTCCGCAAATTAAAACGACTATATTCAATATGTTGATATTGACCTATATATTCGCTATGACCACCTTTGATTTCAGCTTTATGCTAGGCGGTGTGTCCGGCGGCATAAACCGAAGTGTCGATGTGATGTCGCTGTTTTTCTATCGTATCGCTTTCGGTGAAAATAGTGCGGTAGGCGGCACTACAAACGTAAATGCAATGGGAATGGGCACTACGATAGCCTGTGTCATGTTTGTCATTATTTTTGTCGTTGCCTTGCTGCAGCTTTCCTTAACGTATCGGAAATCGGAGGACTGATATGAACATACTGCGTCCAAAAAAGATGATTACGAGCTCCATTTTATTATGGGGGACATCGCTTTTCACCCTCTTTCTGCTAGGCTATATGTCTTTTCAGTCTTTAAGGGACAAAAAGGATTTGCTGTCCAACACATTCGGCATCCCGGATGCTTTGAGCTTTGCCAACTATATCAAGCTATTTGCCGAGGCGAAATTTTTCGTCTATTTTTTCAATAGTGTATTCATTCTCATCGCCGCACTGCTTCTGGTTGTTATTTTATCTACAATGGCTGCATACGGGATCGGCAGATTTCAATTTAAAGGCAAGCAAGGCGTGCTGCTTTATTTTCTTGTCGGATTAATGTTTCCTGTTCAGCTCGGGATCGTTCCCGTCTTTCTGCTTATCCGGCAGCTGGGCTTAATTAATACTCCTTGGGCGGTAGTGCTTGTATTGGCGGCTGGACTGTCCATGCCCGTCTTTCTGCTAACTATTTTTTTTGAAAAGCTGCCAAAGGATATGTACGAATCTGCCAAAATAGACGGAGCGAATGAATGGACAACCTTTTATAAAATAATGTTTCCACTCGCGAGCCCGGTTGTTTTCAGCGTATGTATCATTATGTCCGTGCAAATATGGAATCAATTTTTTATTCCGATTATTTTTCTGCAAAGTGAAAGCAATAAAACATTGCCGCTTATGATCGTTAAATTCACGAATAATATGATGTATAACTTTGATCTGGCGCTGGCTGGTTCCGTTATGGCTACCATTCCATTATTGATTTTATTCTTTTTCTTCTCCGGCAAAGTGATGGAAGGCATGGCATCCGGCGGAGTAAAAGGATAGAGGAGGAGGCTTTCCGTTGAATTCCATACAATTGACTTCTTTACGTACCGAATATTTAATCAATCCGCTGGGTATTGATAGCCCCCGGCCCCGCTTCAGCTGGATCATTGATTCTGCTAACCGCCGCGGGGTTATGCAATCCGCCTTTCAAATTATCGCCTCATCCAATGAAGGATTACTGCATGCTGATACAGGCGATTTATGGGACACAGGCAAGGTGTTCTCCGACAATTCATTGCATGTAAAGTACGAAGGCGATCCCCTTTCTTCTGAGCAGCAGGTATATTGGAAAGTACGCATTTGGGATGAGAAAAATGAAGTGACCTCATATAGTGAGCCTGCCTTTTTCAGTATGGGGCTGCTCCGGCGCGATGAATGGCATGGCTGCTGGATCGGTCTAAAAAGCGGTCTTCGCCCGACTAGGGAGAGGCCTAATCCGGTTGTTTATTTCCGCAAATCGTTGAATTTGCAGCAGGCCGTTCGCCGTGCAACGATATATGCAACCGCGCTTGGCGTATACCGCCTTCATGTTAACGGTGAAAAGCTGGGCAGACATCTTTTTGCACCAGAATGGACAGATTATCATGTTCGCACGCAGTATCAAACTTATGACGCTACTTCAGCATTTCAGCAAAGCAGCGGTGAAATTGCATTAAGCGTTATGCTGGGCCATGGCTGGTATACAGGCTATCTTGGCATGTATGGCTTTCAAAAATACGGCATGGAGCCCTCCTTCTTCATGCAGTGCAATATTGAGTTTGAAGATGGAACAGGCATGTCCGTTTCCAGCGATGAGAGCTGGAAAGCGTCTTTCGGCCCGATTACCGCATCAGACCTGCAAATGGGCGAAACCTATGATGCGAATAAAGCAATGGAGGGATGGATGCTGCCGTCTTTTGAAGAACATACTTGGTATCCGGCAGAGCGGATGTACGACTATCGCGGCAAGCTGGTTGCTCAGATGGTTCCGCCTGTTGCCCAAACCCGCGAGCATTCAATCCGTTCTATTAGACAATTGCCAAATGGAAGCTGGTTAGTCGATATCGGTCAAAATCTGACCGGCTGGCTGGCGCTGCAGCTGGAGGAGGAAGCGCAGCAAACCATCACGCTTCGTTATGCTGAGGCGCTAGATGCAGAAGGAAATTTATATACGGATAATTTGCGTTTAGCGCTGCAAACGGATCGTTTTAAAACAGCAGAAGCGGGTGCTTATCAATTTGAAACTGCGTTTACTTGCCATGGCTTTCAATACGTTGAGATTAGCGGGTTAACGAAGCCATTGACGAAGGAGCAGCTTACCTGCAAGGTTGTTCATTCCAATCTTACGGAAACAGGGGAGCTTACAACCTCCAATCCGCTGATAAATAAATTGTTCCAAAATATACTTTGGTCGCAGCGCAATAATTATATGAGTGTGCCAACCGATTGCCCGCAGCGTGATGAGCGGCATGGCTGGACGGGGGATGCGCAAATTTTCGCAAGAACAGCGGCTTACAATATGGATATTGCTTCTTTTATGACGAAGTGGATGACGGATCTGGCGGACGGACAGCAGCCAACCGGCGCTTACAGCGACTTTGCACCATTTGTGTTTGGGCCCAAAACAGCCTATAACAATGATTTTACGTATACCCATATTGGTTCTGCCGGCTGGGCGGATGCACCGGTTATCATTAGCTGGCTCATGTATGAGGTATATGGAGACAGGGAGATTTTAAGGCGCCACTATGACAGCATGAAGCGCTGGATGGATTATAACGATCAGCTCTATGCAAGCGGCATACGCTGCGACGCTCCGCAATACGGGGACTGGTTATCTGTCCATGAACGTCCGCTTGAGGAAATGAAAGAACAATATGGCTGGCTCGTCGCTGAAAATTCTTCTACCCCGTATGACGTTTTTTCTACCTTGTATTGGGCCTATGATGCTCAGATCATGATAAAGATCGCCAGCTTGATAGGAAGCAGGGAGGAGGTTTCACACTATGAAGCCTTATACCGAAAAATCGTAGCAGCATTTCATGCTGAATTTATTACTAGTGATGGCGAGATCAAGGGGGATACACAGACTGTATATGCCATGGCGCTCGATTTCAATTTAATTCATAATAAACAGCTGGAAGAGAAAGCATTGAACCGGCTCATTCGTAAAGTGACCTCGGCAGGCATGGCTACTACCGGCTTTCATGGCACCCGCTCCTTGATGCGCGTGCTGTCCAGATATGGTCATCATGAATTGGCATTTTCTCTATTATTAAAAGAAAGCTATCCTTCATGGCTATATTCTGTAGTGAATGGAGCTACTACGATTTGGGAACGCTGGGACGGCTGGACGAAGGAGAAAGGGTTTCAGCGACCGGGAATGAACTCCCTTTGTCATTACGCTTTTGGCTCTGTTGGAGAGTGGCTGTATGAGCAGATCGGAGGAATTAGGGGCAAGGAAGCAGGCTGCCGGCAAATAACTATAGCACCCAAGCCTTTAGGCGGCTTAACCTATTCGAAAGCAAGCTATGAAACTCCTTATGGCAAAGTAAAGTCTGAGTGGAAACTTGAGGGCAATACCTTCCATTTATCCGTCTGTATTCCTGCAAACACTCGTGCTTATATCCATATTCCGTCTGCTTACTCTGGTCAAATAGAAGAGAATGGTCAGCCTGTTAATAATGAGACAGAAAACCTGTCACTTTATGAGGAAAGCGATGCTGAAGTCGTTTATTATGCAGGCTCCGGCACCTATAGCTTTACATCGAAACTTGCTAGAACGTAGTGATGAAAATCGCTAGAACGTAGCAAATGAAAATTGCTATAACCTAGCAAATGAAAATTGCTATAACCTAGCAAGTTGCAAAAAAACCTCTCTTTGCAGATGAGCTGCAAGGAGAGGTTTGTTCCATATGCTTAGCCAATTGGGAATGAAGCAGCGGCTGCGTCCGCCTAAACTGGAATACAGTGCCCGCCTAAACATGATTGCAGTCCCCGCCTAAACATGATTGCAGCGACCGCCATTTCGCATTGCTTGTTTCCCTATTCACAATGATCAACAACATCCCTAGCTGGTCAGTCGTTCCGTTATTACGCCCAAAATCGCAGTTTTGAGGCTGCAAAGTGACAGACGTTCCGCTATTGATCCATAAATCGCAGAAAAAGCTTCTTCTAGACCCGAATAGCGGAATGTGTGGCCGCGAAATTACAAAAATGACGCTTTTAAGGCAAATAACGGAACGTGTGACCATGCCGAGACATAGTGTGCAGCCTTTGGCAAGCAATAATAAGACTCTACAATGACTCGTTATTTTTTGAGAACCGTTCGCCGAACGGGCAGCAGAAAATTGTAATTTGCAGCGAAAGCGTCAAGCTGTTACTTGTTTTCTTCTTGAAGCTTATCGAAATGCTCGAACAGGTAGTCGCAATCATCGCGTTGCGGCACTTTAACCATATTAATTACGCTGTCATCAATGCCTTTCAAATACTTGCGCAAATGCATGTCGCTGAAGCCAAACTTGTCTGCATCTTCAGAAGTATTGCAGTAGTATACTTCTTTGATGCCTGCCCAGATCATAACAGAAACGCACATTGGACAAGGCTCGCAAGTGGCATACACGGTACAGCCTTCCAAATTCATCGTGCCCAATTTTTTGCATGCCTCGCGAACGGCAACCATCTCTGCATGTGCTGAAGGATCTGTGTCGCGCATCATCGTATTGCTGACTACTGCAATAATTTCGTCGCCTTTCACGATCGTAGCGCCAAATGGGCCGCCTACCTTTGCGTTCATGCCTTCAATTGTTTTTTCAGCTGCCATTTTCATGTAATCCATTGTAATAGCCTCCCTAAAAATTAGTTAATGATATGGGTTCCTGCTTGCTTCTTGATGGCATCCTGTAAGCTTTCAGGATTTGTAATAATAACACGGCGGCCTTGCTTCTCAAGGAATTTGAGGCTGGCTTCGATTTTTGGCAGCATGCTGCCTTTCGGGAAATGGCCTTCAGCTGCATATTGCTTGATTTCTTCAACGGACACCTCATCCAGCGCTTTCTGCTCAGGCGTGCCGAAGTGGACGAATACTTTTGGAACACCAGTTGTAATGACAAGCGCTTCTGCATCGATCTGCTCTGCGAGCAAGCTCGTAGCAAAGTCTTTATCGATTACAGCATCAATACCTTCATACGTTTGCTCGGCTGTCTTCACGACCGGAATGCCGCCGCCGCCAACTGCGATTACGACATAGCCGGATTCGATCAGCGATTTGATAACATCCTTTTCTACAATATCAACCGGTACAGGTGATGGCACAACTCTGCGATATCCGCGGCCGGAGTCTTCAATCATTGTCCATTCCGGATAAGATTTCTTCAGCTCTTCGGCTTGCTCGGCAGTGAAGAAGGAGCCTACCGGCTTCGTTGGGTTTTGGAAGTTTGGATCATCGCTGCTAACCTCTACTTGCGTAATTACTGTAGCGACTTTTTTAGTAATGCCGCGGTTAATAAACTCATTGGTTAACGCTTGCTGAACCAAATAGCCGATTCCGCCTTGTGTATCGGCAACGCAATTGACGAGCGGAACAGCGCTCATGCCGATTACTTCGTGGGCAACCTCGCTGCGTCTCAGCTCAAAGCCGACCTGCGGCCCGTTGCCATGAGTAACGACCACATCGGTGCCTTCCTGTACCATATCTGCAATATTGGCAGCAATTTCGCGAACGGCTTCGGATTGATCCTGAATAGAATCACGGTCATTGTCCTTGACGAGCGAGTTGCCGCCAATAGCTACTACTACATATTTCCCCATTGTCTCCTCCTGCATGTTTGACTGAATCATCAAGAATAGGTGTGAAGCTTGAACTATTGAATCGGTTAACGTGCCTCCTTCGTTTACGCGAAGAACGGCGGAGCCGTTTATCCTTGTGTAACGGCATTCGATTTTTTGTAGAATAAAGTGTAAAGAATAAACGAAATAATGAACCCGGTGAAGAAGGCAAAATCTTTGAATGTGACGAGCAATGGCACATTAGTAAATACGACACCGGACATTGGGATCAGGAAGCTTATGATCAGCACGGTCATAGCAACTTTGTTATAACCGCCTTTGAATTCGCCGTTAGAGCCCGGCTTTACATACATATGGCGAAGGTCTAACACCTGCTTGCGTTGAATGAAGAAGCTGGCAAGCATAATACCTGCTATTGGACCATACATCGAGCCGATAAAGCTATAGAACAGATACAGCATTGTTGTATCGGACACAAGCTTCCAAGGCAGGATAATCGTACCGATTACAGCTGTGAGAATACCTGCGCTTTTAACGGTAAACAGCTTAGGGAACAGCGCTGTCATTTGCAAGCCTGCTGGCTGCAAATTACCGAATACGACGAATGCAGTCGCACCCAAATTGAGTGCCAAAAGCAAGATAATAACAGCAAAGGTGCTACCCATTTTGCCAATAGCGTCTACGATGTTGAAGATTGGCTCTCCAAATGCGATTTCTACACCTGCAATCAAAGCGATACTTGTAATCGCAAATAATATATAGGATGCGATAAAACCGATCGGAAGTCCCCATTTTGGAGCGTTGATTGATTTGGCGCGCTGTGTAAAGTCAGAAATATTGACGATAGGGCCGGCCCAGTTTGATACTAATGCGCTTACGCAAGCGATAAAGACAAGCGGGTTATCCATAGGCTGCGAAGGCACGTAGTCCATAATAGGTCCGATGCCGCCTGCGACGTAAATGCCCCAAATAGCAGCGCCGATAATAAACACGTATACGATAGGCGATGAGTATGCGCTGAATTTGCTAAGCGCCTTCATGCCAGTCAAGAAAAGCAGTACGGTTATGACCCATAGAATGATATACGAAAGCATCGTTGGAAAGTCTAAACCGAATAGGTTGAAGCCACCGCCCCAGGACATATAATCCGGGAATATGCGGGTGAATATGACGTTGAACGCCTGTGCACCGACGACTGTTGTTGTTCCGAAAAAAACAAGGCCAGAGATCAAGCCTCTGCTAAGAGCTGGAATAATGGAGCCTTTGACGCCAAAGGAATCTCTGAGCAGCATGGCAAAAGGAATACCATATTTAGCTGCAGCAATACCGTTAAGGGCATAGCCGGCAGAAACGATTAGAGCTGACAGCATAACTGCCCAAAACACTTGTGTTACATTTAAACCGAGAACAAAAAATCCTGCTACGGTCATATACGACATAATGTTGTGTACAGGACCCATCCAAACGGTGATATAGTTGAACATGCCCCAATCGCGCTTTTCTTGCGGAATTGGCAAAATATCATCTGCATAGCCGTAGGATTTAAATTCCTCGATCATTTTATTATCGTCACTCATTGTGAGTTCCCCAATCTCCCTTATGGGCGTTTTAATTGGATAACGATTCACTTGCCAATTAACATCATGATTTTTGCTGTTCTTCTAACAAATGCAGCGACTGATTTTTATGCTGGTGATAAAGCGGATTGGAAGGATCACTGGCAATTGCATTTTCTATAGCGTCAATAGCCTCCTGATGCCTGCCCAACGAACGCAAGCTGTTAGCTTTGTGGAACGAGAAATCATAACGATGAGGCTGCTGCTCAAGCAGCTTATCCATCTCGGCTACAGCTTCTTCATGCCTGCCCAATTCTCTTAAATAATTGGATTTGTGATACCGATAAAATGTCTCGTCAGGATTAAGCTCGATCGCTTTATTGTACTCAGAGAGCGCTTCCTCAGGCTTTTTCAGCATCCGCCAGCTATTGGCTGTATAGAAATAAAAGTCGAGATCGTCAGGCTGTAACGACAATGCTTGATTGTACAACGCAATTGCATTCCCATATTCGCCAAGCTCTCCAAGGAAATAGCCCTTATAGTAGTACAAGTCTGTGTTTTGCTTATTTTCGCTTAGCGCTGCGTCAATAAGCTGGATGGCTTCCTTATACTTGTCCTGGCGAGCCAGTTCCTTGGCTTCAGTAATATTCGGGTGGCTGTCAACGTTCTCATTGTTTAATATCCGGATGACATTTTGCTGCTCCATTTGTTCGGCATGCTGAAGGGAAGATTTGCCGTCACGGTCTTTCAGATGAATATCAGCGCCAGCCTTAACTAGCAGCTGGATAATATCCGAATACAACCGGCCGCCGTTGCCCAGGATGACTGATTCCAATAAAGCGGACCAGCCTAGATTGTTGATATGATTAACTGCAACGCCTGCATCCAAACAAACTTGAACGGTTTTCAGGTAGCCCTTCTCGCTGGAAGGAAGCAGCGCCGTGCCGCCAAATCGATTCACGCTTTTTATATCTGCACCCGCTTGAATCGTGAGGCGCAAAATATGATAAAAGCCATTCGCTCCCGCACAAAGGTAAGGCGTGAGCTGTGTAATATCTCTTGCATTTACATCGCTGCCAGCGTCAATTAAACGCTTGGCTATTGCCATATTGTTCTTTTGGGTAGCGGCCATTAGAGCTGTACGGCCATTGGCATCCTTAAAATGAACATCTGCGCCGCCCGAAAGCAGCTGCTCAACAGCAGCTGCATCCTCGCGGTCACAAGCATTTATAAGCTCTTGACTGATCAAATTCTCGCTCATAGATTGTCTCCGGAGCTTAGCGCAAGCAAGGCTTTCTCGAAGCAATCAACTGGCGGATTGGTAATCCCTGCGCCGATCATACCGATTCCAGCTTCTTTGTGGGCAATCGCAGTATTGATAACCGGCATAATTCCAGTTTGTATCACTTTGCGAATATCTATGCCTGTTGGAATGCCGTGGAAATTCAACAATGGAATCGTCACATTAGGATTTTCAGTCGTAGTAATTTCTCTCATCTTTGTTGAATAGCCTAATGCTTCATCCACCGTACCGCCGACTAAAGCAACGATAGCTGGCGCAGTAGCCATTGCGAAGCCGCCGATTCCGTAAGTTTCTGTTATCGCGCTGTCGCCGATATCCAGTCCTGCATCTTCAGGTTTGTAGCCGGCAAACATCGGTCCGATAACTTTTTGTGAGGGGCCTGTAAACCAAGTATTTCCAGGCATGCCGCTTACGCGAATACCAAATTCTACGCCGTTGCGCGCCATTGTCGTAACGATCGTGCTGTTCTCGATGCCGTGTGCTGCATCAAGCGCGCATTTACACATTGCCATCCAAGTCGGGCCAGAAAAGTAGTCACTGCTTGCTACGAAATTAAATACTTCGATTTTTTGTTCCGTTGTAAAGTCCGTTTGCAAAATCAAAGGTGTAAGTGCTTGAATCAGCATTGTTGTACCGGCGTTGTTACGGTTATGACACTCATCACCCATGTGAAGCGCTTGAGCCAGCATGAGACGCAGATCGATACCATTCGTAGAGAATTTCATGGCGTCGCGCAGCATCGGTCCAAGCACGTCTCTCATCCAGTTAAGACGCGCGATAACTGTTTCATCGTTAGCGCCCATACGAAGAATTTTGGAAAGCTGTTCACTTAAGTTTGTGAATGCGATATTTCCGTAAGTTTTATTTTCGACAATATGCATAAACATGGAAGCTGAAGTTACGCCTGCCATGGATCCAACACAGTTATGCTCGTGGCATGGAGAGAAGGTGATTTCACCGGATGCCGCTACTCTTTCAGCATCTTCCAAATCCTTGGCCAAGCCTTCAAAAACAAGTGCGCCCGTAACTGCGCCTTTCATTGGACCGCTCATTTTCTCCCAAGTTATTGGAGAACCTGCATGTAAAATAGTCGTTTTGGTCATGCCAGGAACGACGTTAATCGCTTGATCGAAGCCAATCAGCACAGGCTGTGAATTAATAATGCGTTCAACCGCCAGCTTGTTGGCTGCTTCAATCTTTTCCAATATTTCTGGTTGTTCCAGTTTATCTAGAGCAGCAATCAGCTCAGGCTTGCCGCCGCCTGGCGGCTTCCATTCCAAGTGGCTGACGCTTGTTTTTTGTTTTAATAGATCATCTTTAAACATTTCAAGACCGACATTGATAACATGCAGATCACTGTTGAAAAGCGTATTCGTTTTGCTCATATCTATTTAAACCCCTTTCTCCACAAAGCCTCTAGCCAATAGTCCAGCGTTCGTGCTGCTGCTCGCATAAGTAACGCCTGCATCAACCAGTTTTTTCAACTGCTCATCTACGGAAGGTGTATCCAAATCCGTACCTAGCACATAACCGACAATTTCAAGATGTCTTCCTTCTTGCTCTGCAAGCTGCTTAGCTTCAATAATGGCAGGAACCATAACGCCTACAGGGTCTTCATGGGAGCCGTAGCCGAGTACAAAATCCATCAAAATAACGCCTACAGACGGATCTTTAGCTTCTTGCTTGAAGCGATCTATGCGAGTAGAAGGGTCAATCATTGGATGCGGCTTGCCATTCGTAAATTCGTCATCACCGAAATCGATAAAGGTATGAGCTTCGCTGACTTGAATGTTTATCAGGCGCTTTTCTGGATCTTTAGGGATATTGCTATAAACGTCATCATACTTTTCCATTGCCAAATACATGGATTCGTCACAAAGTGTGCCGCCGCAAAATAGACCGCGAATATATTTTTGCTCTGGTGTAAGCTTAGCTTTAACTTCTTCAATAAGCGGCAAATTAAGCGGATGCTTGTCAATTTTACTTTCATCAACGCCAGATAAAATGACAGCTTTAAGCGCAGCTTCTTTTGTTGTTTTGGCAAAATGTCCGCCTGCAGCTACAACCGCTTCTTCGGAGCCGCCAATAAAGCAAACGACAACGGGCTTATTCATATTTTTAATTTCGGCAAGCACTTTTTGCTCAACGCTTTTTGCTGGCGGCTTCGAAATAAGAACGATAACCTTCGTTGCATCATCCTCATTTAGTGCTTTCATTCCATCTAACATCATGATTCCGCCAACTTTTTCACTTAGGTCGCGTCCGCCTGTACCGATAAGCTGGGTTATGCCGCCGCCAAAGTCATGGATGCGTACACTAACTTCTTGACTGCCTGTACCAGAAGCGCCAACAATACCGATGCTTCCCTTACGAACCTTGTTAGCAAAGCACAAGCCGATATTATTAATAATGGCAGTACCACAGTCTGGACCCATCAAGAACAGTCCTCGCTCATGAGCCATCTGCTTCAATTCAATTTCTTCCTCAACGCTGACATTATCGCTGAACAGCATGACGTGAAGATCATTTTCCAACGCTTTTTTAGCTTCTCTCGCTGCAAAAGCGCCGTTTACTGAAATGACAGCCAGATTGGCACCTGGAATGCTTTTAGCTGCGGAATCAATAGTTGGATATTTGATATCGCTTGCGCCGATAGCCTCGTCCTTTTTGATAAACAGCTCTTCAACAGCCTCGTAGCTTTGCTCAGCCAAATCATCTGTTGCAGCCTTGATAACAATCATAAGATCACTGTTTTTCGCTTCTTCCAGCTCGGCAGTCATAAGGCCGACATTTTGCAGCACTTCTTTGTTCATTTTAGTTCCCATTGCAATAAAGGCTTGTTCGATGCCTTCGATCTGATTCGCTTTAGTCGTTAATGACATAAGGGAGACGGAATCGAAATATGTGTTCTTTTTAATGACTACTTTGGTTGCCATATTCTACCTCCAGCATTAATTTAAGTGAAGCTCCAATCCGTGAATAAGTCCGAGAGCGATATCCGTTCCAGAAGAGGAACCGATGCTCAATACGGCAGCAAGCCTGTCTTTTGTTTCTTCTGAGGTGCTATGAATCACAGCTTGCATAAATTGAACAATTTTCTCTCTAACTTGTCCGGCGGCAGCTTTTTTCATAGTTATGCAACTGATCTGATTTGTGAGTTTCGATGCATGCAAAACGACATCCATGCAAAAAGACCGATAGGGCCAAAGCGGACTATCTGGCATATTGAATACCGTAAACAATCCTGTTAAATAGTCATCACCTGAAGGGGTGAGGCCTGGACCAAGTCCTATCAATGAAACAGCTTGTTGAGCTGCGCTTTCCCATCTGACCAGGGATAGCTGCCCAAGCAGGTTTCGCGATCGTTCCTCGAGCATTCTTGCAAATTCGGTTTGAATGATATTATCAGTTGTTATTGACTTTTTCATTCCGCCTGCTTGGCCATGCTCCTGAATAAATAATTTTGCTTCGAAAATATTTTGTTTCAAAAGCGCAGTATCGGCAGGATAAGCAGGCAAGAGGCATTGCCAAGGTTCCGTTTGCCTGATGGATATATTCAACTTATTTTCTACTTTTATACACTTGTTGCTGACAAAAATCCGATCGCCAACGGCTAGCTCCAGTGTGGAACAACTGTCGAGATCGGTTATCAAAGTATTGGGTCCATTATCCAAATGCCGAGCTGCTATTGTATAGAGCTCGCCATTTTCCAAGCAAGTTACGTTAAATGTACGCTCAAAGCTGCTGTGAATGATTCCTTGAAAAGATCCTTTCCCAAGAAGCCGAAGAAATTCGAGATCGCCGGAAATCGCGTTACAAGCATAGGCTGCCTTTTGGTTTGATTTGTTCGTCATGATCAGTCAGAGAATCTCCTCCTTACATGATGTGATGAGTTGCATAACTGTACTGGACGGATACTAATGAGGGTGCTCATTTCACCTAGACCGTAAAGTCGCTTATCCTTGGCATTCCAATTCTTAGATGCTACACTAGTGAAGTTGATGGAATGAAAGTCCCTGGAATGGTGAACCTAAAAACGTGAGAATTTTGTGAAATACTTCACATTTATTGGTAATATCCGCCCATTACCTTAATTATAATTCTGCTGCTATGAAGCGGTCATCATTCACCGAAACTAAAAATACATATTACTTATTGTGCACATTGCATAATGGGTCAGCAAAGGAAGGGGAGGGTCGTAATGTTAACCGTCAATGATTTATTGCATATAAAGGCGATTGAAGGTATTAAGCTGGCTGCAGGTCATACTGGTATGACCAATCAAATTTCGATCGTTAATATTATCGAGAATCCTGATGTGTTTGACTGGCTGTCTCCTAACGAGCTGATTTTATCGACAGGCTATATTTTTAAAGACAGCGCAGAGCTGCAAGATAGAGTCATTCAAGAGCTTGCAGAAAGCAATTGTGCAGGTTTGGTCATCAAGATGAAACGATATTTCGATAAGCTTCCGCAAAATATGATTGATCTGGCTGACAAGCTGGGCTTTCCGCTTTTAGAGCTGCCCTTCCAATATACGTTATCGCAGGTTATCGCAATTATTAATGAAAAAACGAATGCGGGCTATGATAGCTTGAACCGGCGTTCGCTGGATCTGCACAACGCCTTATTCAAGATCGCACTTGAAGGAGGCGGGATTGAGCAAATTACGGCGGAGCTGTCCGCTACGATTCATAATCCGGTCGTCATATTGGATCGCGACTGGAATTTACTCTGCTATAAGGAGCATGCGGAAGCCATTACTCCGCTTGAGCAAATGATACCGCTAGTCATTAGCAAGCCTGTGTTCGGTGCAGATTTTACCGATCGTATTCCTAACTATATGAGTGAAATCAAACGATCCATTAAACGCAGTTATTTTCATAATGGACAGGAATTCAAATGCCGCATTATGCCCGTGGCGGTGTCGAGCTTTGTATATGGGTTTATCGTTGTTTTTCAAACCGTACGCAAGCTGGTCGAATTTGATTATTTGGCGCTGGAAAATGTATCGACTATTTTGGCGTTGGATCGCATTAAGGCAAGAGAAATTGAAGAAGTGAAGCTGAAAATCAGACAGGACTTTTTTGATGTGCTATTGTCCGGCAATCCGATATCCGCCAAAATGATCGATACCTTATCTGATATGCATGGCCTGCAGGAAAAATATGCTTACTACTGCTTGCTTGTCCATATGGAAACCAAGGATCCGGAAAGCTATTCCAATATGGTGATTCACAAGTACGAGCTGGAGCATATCGCCAAAAAATGCGTGCAGCTTATAAATGAATGGTCTGAGTCAGCAAACGGGGAAGTAACTTGCTATTATCGTAACCAGCAAATCGTCATTTTAGTGGGAAGAAGTGAAAATAAAGCAGCAATAACGAAAAATGAAGCGAAGAGCTATGCACAGGAAATTTATGACCGGCTGCATCATCAGCAAAAGGGTATTGCTTTTTTCATTGGCGTTGGCGGCCAATACAAGACGATCCATATGCTGTACAAAAGCTTTTTCGAGGCGCAGGAGGTGCTGCGGCTGCAGCAGCGCTTGAAATATAATCGCATCGTATCCCACTATGAAGATTTTGCAGTTTATCATTTTTTGGATAACAATGTGAATGCAGTAGAGATGGAACGTTTTTTCCAAAAGACTTTGAACGCGGTAGCGGAGCATGATCATTTGTTTGGTACAAGCTTCATGTCTACGCTAGAATATTATTTTAAATACAATCACAATGTATCAGAGGCTGCCAAAGCGATGTATATTCACCGCAATACTTTTATTTATAGGATAGACAAGACGAAGGAGCTGCTGCATAGTGATTTGAAGGATGCCGATGAGCTTCTGCAAATCCAGCTTGCTTTGAAGCTGTACCGATTATTGAATAAAACATAAGCGAATATAAGTAAAACGTCAGGGCGGCAGCTCTGGCGTTTTTTAATGATATGAAAGCATAAGTTTACACTTCATACCTGATCCAATATTTCATTGGTAAACGAGCTTGTTCAAAGGACGGCGGAGCCGTTTATCCTTGTTGGATGAATTTTTGGGATGCTCGTATGCATGAATGGACAAGTTAGGAGGTAGAGGTGAGAAAATTTATGCTTATTACACAGCATTTAAATACGTATAGACGAGCCATTCTTTCACTTCCTAAGCATAAAGCATGGCGAAAAGAAGAGCTGCTGACTGATGATTTGCTGATGGCTCGCAGCGGGAAGCTGGAAGTATACTACGCGCCGCATAATGAATATTTCAATCCTTTAGCAAAGATTATGATTATCGGACTAACGCCGGGTTTTGCACAAATGAGAATAGCAATACAAGCCGTAAAGGCTGCATTAGAAAAAGGGCTTTGTGTTGAAGAAGCATGCAGACAAGCAAAAGAGAAGGCAAGATTTGCAGGAAGCATGAGGAGCAACTTGATGGACATGCTGGATGCTATAAATTTGCATAAGTATTTGAATACTTCGAGCAGTTCCGAGCTGTTTCATGCGCAGCAAAGTCTGCTGCATACAACATCTATGCTGCGTTTTCCGGTTTTTATGAATAAGAAAAACTATAGTGGCGCACATCCTGGCTTAATGTCCAGCCAAATGCTGAAGAAAGCTGCATTAGCGTATGTAGAAGAAGAAATTCAATTAACGAATGCTGCGCTCATTATTCCGCTCGGCAAAACAGTAGAAAGTGCACTGAATATTCTTATTAAAGAAGGCAAGCTGGATGAAAACCGATGCCTATGGGGGTTTCCACATCCTTCGGGGGCCAATGGGCACAGGCATAAGCAGTTCGCTCTTCACAAAGAGCGGATGAGAAATAAGTTAACGGAAATTCAATGGTAACGGAAGCGGACGATTTCAACTTTACGATCACAACTGCGCTGAAAACAAAAACCGCCGGTTAATAAACCAGCGGTTCACATGTCACTTGATTGATTTTACGCGTCGTATAACCCTTCTTCAAGCTCCTCGTACCATTGCTCCAGCTGTGCTTGCAGTGCGCGAATTTCGGTCAGCAATGAAATGAGTGGATAGGACTGCTCCTTAACTGCAGAAAAATCGCGTTCCAGCTCATTGATATAGTCCAGACCGGAAATGATGGATACGTTCTCGCTATGAAGCTCAACATTATCGCATTCTGCTATCGCATATGGTAAGCTTGGAATATGCTCAGCCGTTAATTTGTCAATTTCCTTGTGTAAACGAAGATTAAGCGCGCTTAGCTGGTAGGCATGCGTTTGAGGCATTTCTACGAATGAAATGCGGTCTTCCTGCTTCATAACTACAAATCTCATCGTTGCCATAATAAAATGTTTCCCCCTTGGTATCGTACAAATTGATCGTATAGTAAAACATATAGTAAATCGTTTAGTAAATCGCATAGTAAATCGTAAAGTAAATCGTAAAGTAAATCGTATAGCAAATTGTAAAGTAAATAGAGAAATCTATTTCAATATAGAGGCTGTTGGATAGCTCGGTAGCAGCGGCCTAATAGCTTGGATAACAAAGCTATAACGGAGTTCGAGAAGCTATTTATTATTGTAACGAATCGTAGTAGGGTGTCGATTAATTGTGGATAGGGCAATAAGCAATCGAAAAGGGTACTACTACGATCAAGGTTGGGATTCCGACCGCTGTTGTAGTCCAATTTTTTTGATGAAATAACCCCTGTAAAGGATAAAATTGGCCTACAAAGGCGGACGCTGCCGCTTCTCCATTCCCAATCTTGCTCTTCGTTCCCCTTTCGTTTTGCTTGCCAATCGTTGCCCACAATTAATCGACACCCTCCGTAGAGACGCTATCTGCGAACAAATGCTCATTTGGGGAGTGTTTTACAGCCAATAAGCATGCTAGGATTCGTTGCAAATTTAAAACAAGCTTTTTCGGCACAATAGCGCTACTAGCATTCGTTAAAGTTTCCAAACAAGTTTTCAACAGCCTTAATTTAGAACATTAGCAAGCTTCATTATAGCATTAATACTATAAATTAATGAACATTTTCAATTATTTTATAGGTAATAATATACGTTCCTACATGACAGTGTAGCTTAAAGCCTGCTGACAATTCAAGTAGCAGAAGGAGAAAGCAAAATGACAGACGAAGAGCTTCAGCTTTGGGTTGAACAAATATCGCTGCAATACTTCAATCGCCCTTTTGTTCATCGGGCAACCTTCAACAGCCGACTAAAGGCGACAGGAGGGAGATACTTTACTAAAAGCCATAATATCGAAATAAGTCCGCATCAGCTGCAAGCTTTTGGAGTGGAGGAAACGGAGAAAATAATCAAGCATGAGCTGTGCCATTATCATCTGCATATAGCCAAACGGGGCTATCAGCATCGTGATGCTGACTTTAAAGCGCTGCTTGCCCATGTGGGAGGATCGCGCTACTGCCAGACCTTGCCAGAAAGGCAGCAGCGCAAGCCGCAGCCTTATCGCTACAAGCTCGTCTGTATTCGTTGCCAGACAAGCTATTTACGCAAAAGACGGCTCGATCCGGCGCGATATGCATGTGGAAAATGCAGGGGAAAATTAAAGCTGATAGCGCTTGACATTTAAGTTTGGGCATGATAAATTTAGTATTGTCGATTTTACTTTTCCCTGATAGCTCAGTCGGTAGAGCACTCGACTGTTAATCGAGTTGTCACAGGTTCGAGTCCTGTTCGGGGAGCCATTCATGGAGAGATACCCAAGTGGCTCAAGGGGACCCTCTGCTAAGGGGTTAGACTGCGTAAGTGGTGCGAGGGTTCGAATCCCTCTCTCTCCGCCATATTTTTATAGTAAATACGACAAGCTGGAGACCGTTTAGCGGTCTTTTTTTATTTTGCTAATGATGAAAGTGCTAGTCGCGTTGGTGGTCTGTTGAGTGTACCTAGGAAGGTGCTGTTGGTGCCGATGAAATGTGAGCGTATCTAGGAAGGTGCTGGTGGTGCCGATAGTATGTTGAGCGTATCTAGGAAGGTGCTAGTCGCGTCGAGGTACGTCGTCGATCAAGTGGTCAGACGTTCCGCTATTTAGGCAAGATTGCCTGTATTCGATCGAGAAAGTGACACACGTTCCGTTATTGGCATTAAAAATCGAAAAACCGCTCTCTAGACCCGAATAGCGGAACGTGTGACCATTAAATCCAGAGAACAGTTATTTTTTCGCGAATAACGGAATGAGTGTCCAAGTAACTCAGTATTTTAAGTCGTCGCGGAGTATTTTTGTTAATTCTGCTGTTTAAAAGCAGTTGAAAAATAGCTCAAAAGAAATTTAAAAAAAATACTTGCAACAATCTCGTATTCTAGTTATAATATAACTTGTCGCCAAAACGATGAAGCTTGTACAATGGCCCGTTGGTCAAGGGGTTAAGACACCTCCCTTTCACGGAGGTAACAGGGGTTCGAATCCCCTACGGGTCACCATTACCTCATTTTTGGAGCAGCTCTTAGGAGTTAGTTTCATGTCTTGAGAGCCATTAGCTCAGTTGGTAGAGCACCTGACTTTTAATCAGGGAGTCGAAGGTTCGAGTCCTTCATGGCTCACCAGTTTTACTGGAATGAAGCCGATTATAGGATCGGAATTTTATAATTGCGGTCGTGGTGGAATGGCAGACACGCTAGCTTGAGGGGCTAGTGGTAGCAATACCGTGGAGGTTCGAGTCCTCTCGACCGCACCATAACAAAAACAGCTGAAACCCTTGATACATAAGGGTTTTTTATTGTTATATAACAGGTGTTTGGAAAACTATATAACAGATGTGATTTTAATGATTGATGTAAAATTGATGTAAAAATTGTTTATAGTAAACTTAAATACAAAGGGAAACATAATAAATAAGCAGAAACGGCTAAGGCATGAAATAATGTCTTAACCGTTTTTTTTATGCACTTATTTTGTTTTAATGGATAGCAGATCATCAAACTTATTGGCAGCTGCTTCGTCTGCTGTTTTCAAAGTGTGGGCATAGATGTTCAGTGTTGTGGTAATGTCAGCATGGCCAAGTCTATCTGATATGACTTTTGCATGAACACCGCTATTAAGCAGCAGTGTAGCTGATGTATGGCGAAGATCATGGAAGCGAATATAGCGAAGGTTATGTTTTTTGGTGAAGCTTGTCCAAAAGCCATTTACGCTATATGGACTCATCGGTTTACCGTCCAGGACAGTGAATACAAAGTTTCTATCCCCGCCTTTCCATAGATCACCTAGTTTTAGCCGTTCTTTATTACAGTGGGTTTTGTATTCCTTGAGTTCTTTTATGACAGAAGCAGGTAGGGATACAGTTCGTATCGAGTTCTCTGTCTTAGGCTCGCTAATTAGGAAACGATTTTGTTTAGTTGTACTTAAAGCTTGCTCTACACGTAAAGTTCCTGCTTCTAGATCAATATGTTTCCATTCTAGCCCCAATAACTCCCCTCTACGCAGACCTGTAGTGAGCGCCAAAGTGATAAGCACTCGCCAATAGGGGAATTCACCTTTCAGCGCTGCAAGGAGCTCCTGTGCTTCCTCCGCTGTGTATACATTAACCTTTGTCTTTTCACCTTTTGGCTTTTTCACGCCGTTGAGAGGGTTTTCTTTAATCAGCTTCCACTCCACTGCTCGATTAAACACATTTCTAAGCGCTCGTAGGATATACTGAACAGTTCCAGCAGCAATCTTGCCGGTACCGTCCGCTTTCTCCGAATTCTGCAACTCTCCCACAAAGTTAATCATTTTGTATGTGGTTATATCTTCTATACGCATATGCCCAATAGCTGGAATGACTCGATTGTTCAAATAGATCATGTAAATTTCTAGCGTTGTAGGTTGTAAATGCTTCACAGCATACTTTTGTTCCCATTCCTCAACAAATGCCGCAAAAGTCATTTTCTGCGGTGCGATATATTCCCCTGCTTCAACCTCTGCTTTAAACTTCACATACTCTGCATCTAGGTAATCCTGTAAACGCTTCTTTGTTTTAAGTAGCACCTGATCTTCGACTTTTAACGTTTTGGTACGCCTTATATATTTACCGTCCGGACCTCTACCGGCGTTTACAGTAAAGAACCAGCTGTTTTCGCCACGTTTTTGAATGTTCGCCATGTGGATTCACTCCTTTCGATAATGATTTAAATGCACTATTTTAAAAATCCCACTTTTGAGAGAAAGAGACAGCACGATTGTTTCCGGATGTTGGCAAGCCCATTAAAAAGTCAAAAATATCTTGTTCTACCGCATCTGTTATATGCTCTCTGGATGTGTATGGTAGTTTCTGTAGGTATGAATACAAGTTGGAATCGACTAAGTTACTTGTATAGTCCACAGTATTATTGATGTAATTAACAGAGGCATGTATAATTCCGGAAATATTTCCTGTGAAAAGAGAATCTTCACAACGGATGTTTATTGTTAGTAGTATGACATAATCTTTTTCGATTTCTACAGCGTTACCTTCATCATCGCCAAATATAACCTCCTCGTCATTTTCCCCTTTTAATTCAATTGTCGCATCAATTTTTATTAGAACGTAAGAAAAAAGCTCTCCAGGTGAAACTTTTAACAGTTCGCAGAGCACATCCATGGTGTCAAACTGAATTCCTTTTCCGTTTTCGTTAACCAACGCTGAAATTGTGGTTCTTGAAAGTCCTGTATTGTCCGCAACATCTTGTATCGAGAGTTTCCGTTCGGCCATTAAAACTGCAAGATTACACTTTATCATGCACATCCCTCCTGTAACCATTATAACACCTAATGCAATCAAATCAATCAACAGTCTGGTTATTAAGGGTTGACAAGTAATCATTTAAAACATATCATTGTCTTATCGAAATAACCAGACAATTGGTTAAAATGATTTTTATGTTGATTGAAATGAGGTGAATTTCTTTATGAAAGTAGTTGTAAAAGATCTTTGCCGACTCAACGAACTAATCATTCGCAAAGGATTGACCAGACGTGGATTAGCTCAAGTCGCAAATATCGGAACTTCCACAGTACTTCATATTTGTGGTGGTTCCCGCAACCCGGGTCCAGCTGTCGCGAAAAAGATTGTCGATACCCTCGGTGTGGATTTTGACGAGATTTTTGAAATCGTCTCAGCAGAAGAAGCCAAAGAAGGTGTTTATGTATGAAGCTATACGGCGTTGTAATCGGCGGTAGGCTATATGCCAGGACAAAGTTGGGTAATCTTATTGCGCTACAGCTATTGGCAATCCAAGGTTGAAGCTGATCGCTCTTTGATAACTACATATGGAAAGTGGTGAGGACACTAGTCAGCTTAAGCATGATTTGAAAGCAACAATTAAACTATGCTGACTAACGGCATTCAGAGCGTGGAAGTAGCCTAAGAACTTGGCCTTAACTAAATTGAAAGGGTGACACGGGTTATGGATGGTCAAACAATGTTGTTCAGTGTAAAGTGCCGCGTGGATCTGCACCGTAAACATTTCCCCAATGGTGCGACTTCAGCTGAAATTAAGCTATTGGACGATGTACAAGAGGTTATCAGCTGGGCATACCAAGCAGGAAGGGAAGCAGAGGGCGTTGTGAGTCCACAAGATAGTAGTAATAATGCCTCTCTTGGTTATGTCATTATGGCGGCTGAGCGTGTTGGGCTCAAGCAAGTACAGATTTATCAGATGGTTCAATGGCTTCATCGTTTATTCGATGAAATTACACTTGAAGAGGCTGCTGAGCATTATATGCAATCGGATTATTAAATGTAGTGTATACCCCGTTGTTGGTAATCAGATTAAACCGAAAATGCTTATTACTGGAGGATTATTTCATGGGACAGGCAATTAAGGATTCTATCTTTAAACTGGAAGGTTACATTGGGAACATAGGATTAAAAGTCGAAACCTTGCAAGATGTTCAAGCACTTTTATATCGTTTGCGAACGGATATGGACGATGCAGTTCACAAAGGATGTGAAAGGCATTATTTTTCTGAATACCATAGAAGTGTAAGAGTTCTATCTGAATTAATGAATCACCTGGTTGATGAGTTGGCTTCAAACTATAAACAAGCACACGAATTGCACTCATCTATGCACGAAAAATTTGTAAGAGGTGGAGCGGTATCATGAAAAAACACTTTGATAATGCCACATGGAAAGCTATGCACAGCGATCATGCCGCTGAGCTACTAGCAGGAGCGTTAGAAGAAGATATGTTGCTGGATAAGCTTCCCGCTCCTGTATCGCAATTCATGGCTCAGGGCGGTATTGACCCGCAAAAAGGGATCAGGGCGATTATAGCTGCCCGTATCGAACAGATCAGGCAGCGGCGCCAGTCAATCATGAGGAACTATGAATAGGGGGCTTTATCTTGCAAGCAGTTGGAGCTATTGAACAAGAACTTAAGTTAGATCAGGAGCTTATCGTCTCATTGGTAAAGCGAGGGCAATTAAAAGAACTGATTTCATTCGCAGAGGAATTCATTCAATCTTATAACAATTTTGAAGATGATTTTACGGAAATAATGCGAGATGAGTGCCGTCGTATGGTCATAAATGCAGTAAAGAAGCAGATTATTTCAGCTATAAGCGCGCTGAAACAAGGTGCATAAGGAGGCGGAAAGTATGCAACGCATTACAATTGAAGTCAAAGAAGTAGCAGCGCTGCTTGGCGTATCTACTGGAACCATCTATACAATGTGTCGTTTGGGGGAAATACCTCATTTGAAGGTTCGCGGGCGCATTTTGTTCAACCGTCATGTTATTGAAGCCTGGACACGTGGCGAAGTGCCAGTGCAGCAGGTACAAGGGGGTTAAAACGATTGAATCAATTTAACATCGAGAATATACCAGATGAATTAAAACGGAGAAATCAATGGGTATTATGGAAGTTGGAGAAGCGTCAGAATGCAGGCAAGCCCACAAAGGTTATGTACTCAGTTAACGGGAATAAGGCTGCTTCGAATAAGCCTGAAACTTGGTCAAGCTTTCAAACAGTACTAGACGAATACCATAAGCTGCCTGGGAGCTATAGCGGAATAGGTTACGTGTTCAGCGAAGTTGACCCTTATACAGGAGTCGATCTTGATGATTGCGTTATAGAGCAAAAGCTTGTAGGCGGGGCACGGGATATTATTTTGAAACTAGATAGCTACACTGAGCGCAGCCAGTCCGGAAACGGGGTACACGTACTTGTGAAAGCAGAGAAGCCCGGAAAGAAGTGCAAGAACACAAAGGCTGGTTTTGAAATGTACGATCGGGAGCGGTTCTTCGTCGTAACAGGTGATCATGTAGCCGGTTCTCCTTTGACGATAGAGTCAAGGCAGAAAGAGATAGACGATTTATATGATCGCATGTTTAGCAATAAAAAAGAAAGCCAGCAAAAGCCAGCCCTCTCCAGCACAGATAAAGAAGATTCCCATATTATCAGTTTAGCACAGAAGGCTAAAAATGGCGAAAAATTTATGCGATTATACCGTGGCGACTGGAGCGGATACGGCAGCCAGTCTGAGGCAGACCAAGCATTGTGCAATATTCTGGCCTTCTATACGCAGCAGCCGGAACAGGTTGACCGATTATTTCGGGGAAGTGGCTTAATGCGTGAGAAGTGGGAACGAGAGGATTATGCAACGGAAACGATCCGGAAAGCGGTCGAACTCGTCGAGGAAACACAGATAAACAATAAAGCGAAACGTGAAGACATTCCGACCTTTGATATAGAGGACAAGGGAAATGCTGAGCGGCTGGTGCACTATTTCGGTTCGCAGATTCTGTATTGTGCTGGTGCATGGTACATATGGGAGGGAAAGCGCTGGTTAAGAGATGATATGAAGGCAATCAAGACATTTGGTATGGAACTCGCTGAATTAATAGATCGCCATGAATACTTTCCTCTGTGGGATTCCATTGATGAAAACGATCAGATGGCAATTCTGACCGCACAGCCGAAAGACCTGGACCCGGAACAACGGGCGCTGAAAGCTCGCTTGGACGCATTGAAGCGACAAGGAAAGTTGATGCGAACGGATAAGGGGATTAATGCGGCGTTGTCTCTCGCGGCTTCCCTGCGGGCTGTACAGGCTGAGGAATTGGATGCTGATCAGTGGCTATTGAACGTCAATAATGGCACAATCGATCTTCGAACGGGTATGCTACTGCCGCATAATCCTAGTATGCTGCTTACAAAATTGGCTCCAGTGGATTATATTCCCGATGCCCCACGTCCACTGTGGACTTCCACGCTATACCGAATATTTGAAGATGAACAAGGACAGCCGCGAATGCCTGAGCTCTTCTTTTTGAAAAAGATGCTTGGTTATTGTCTTACAGGATCCGTAACGGAACATGCTTTTTTTATCTTTCATGGTCGGCGCGGACGGAACGGGAAAGGAGTAATTAACCAAGCAGTTGAGGCGATCCTAGGCGACTATGCGCAGCAGATTCCGGCCGATGCGCTCCTGGCGAAACGGTCAGATGGCGGTGGCGCCTCACCTAGTATTGCAAAGATACGTGGATCCCGATTGGTATTCGCCAAAGAAACAGATCGCGGCAGGCGCTTAGATGAAGCACTCATTAAATCGCTAACTGGTGGCGATTCTATTACAGCTCGATTTCTACATGAAAATGAGTTTACCTTTCGGCCAACGTTCAAAATTATTCTGGAGACAAATTATAATCCACACGTCGATGGTTCAGACGACGGCATTTGGGACCGAATCAAAAAGCTAGACTTCCTTCGGCATTTCCAAGCTCATGAACGTGATAAGGCGCTGGGAGAGAAGCTCCAGGAAGAATATGCTGGCATACTGGCCTGGATGGTGGAAGGTTGTCTCATGTGGCAGCATGAAGGCTTGGAGGAAACCGCAGATATGAAAGCATATAAAGAGCAGACCCGCTCTGATGGTGATCCAGTTATAAGTTATGCGGATGAGCGAATATTGTTTAATGTTGAAGCATGGGTAAGACCTAAAGAGCTTTATGATGATTATGAACAGTGGACTTATAGGAATAATGAGCACTTATTCAAAAAAAGCGAATTCAAAATTAGACTCCAGGCTATTGCAGACCGGAAGAACCATCGAATTCAATGGAACGGTCGAGATTCCACTGGAACAATCAGAGCAGTGCGCGGTGTTGGAATTACAAGCGCTTGGATTTCTGATCAACCGTTTGCCACAGTGGCACCAATAGAAGCTTATCGACGTTGATATTCTGACAATCTGACAAATGTCTGACAAAATCTTAAATAATTTTGTCAGACGAAAAAGTCAATGTTTATGCGGGTTTATAAGTCTTTTCTGACAATCTGACAAATTTAAAACCAAACTATTGTATATAGTGAAAACAGGCTCATGCATAAAAGCACATATACGTAAATGCATATACACGCTATATATAATAGTTACACAAAAATTTTGTCAGATTTGTCAGAAGTCGCTGAGATGCCTTGATATGACTGGGTTTGTCGTCTGACAAAACAGGAGAAAAAGTTGTCAGTAGAAATGTCAGATTGTCAGAAAAATGTCTACTCAACAGCTTTGTGGGCAAGAACTTGCATTCGGGTCTTTTGGCCAGAAGTAGGAAAGGAGTAAAAGATATTCGTACAGAGCTTTTAGACAAGCTGCTATTCAACGTTAGGGAGCAGCGAGCTATTCTGCAACATATCGAGGAAGCCAGGACAACTGGCTGCATCGGCATTAAGGCAATGGGCCAGTTAATTGATCAAATTGAACAACTGCAAGAAGATCGACAGCAAATGATCGTAGCGCTTGAAGTTGAGCTGCTGGCGTTGTAGCTGCATACAAAAGTATAACATCTACAAAACGAACTCAATTCAAACACTTGTGTGCAACGTTTACAAAACAACTCAATTAACGTTGCATGCATGTACCCTCGGAAACCCTCGGAATATTGTTGGTATGTTCAGATTTTTCAGGCCCTAAAAAAGGATAGATACAGGGCAATTGTATGCAACGCTTGCAACGTTTTGTACTACAGAAAACTTCAGGTTACGAAACCGAACAGCGTTGTAGCGTTGCAACGATTTGTATGCAACGCCACCTAGTAAAACCTAGTATTTTAGCAGTGTATTCATGCAACGGATGCTTGCATTTGCTAGCATTTTTTGTGTGCAGTGTTGCACCCTTTTTGAAACGTCTGATACTCAGAAATGCTCTGATTTTTTTAAGTAATGTTGAGTATCCGGACATTTCGGACGCCCTAAAAAGGACGACACGAAACAGCCATATGTAACATGTTGTATCACTTTGCTGTTATCTTTTGTTAACATTTCGGCACTTTCGGCAGCCATAAAAAAGAGGAAATCGGCTGTTTCGGCTCCCTAAAAAGGAAGCAACGCTTGTAACGCAATGAACCTCAGAAAACCTCAGATTAGAAACGATAAAATATATCGGAGTTATCAGAGGCCCTAAAAAAGAAGATGAACTAAAATATTATACCAGGAGGCTATACATTATGAGAAAACACATTGAATACTTTATTAACGAATATCGGAAGCTAATCGACCAAACACATGAGGAGAGCACAGCATTAAAGGTTGATGCCCGCTATACCACTGAATATAAAGTGGAGCTGCTAAAGCAAGTTATAGAGCGCTTTGATGCAAAACGTGAAGGCTATCTGACGCATATCAATTCACAGATCGAGCAGCAACGGAAGATTATCGCTGATCGCCAGCAGCTCGTTGATCGCGGAGCCGACTATGATCGCAAGTTCGGTAATGCTTTGAAAGTACTGGAGCTGACAATGTACGATATGACAGATCAAGAAATTATAAATCTTGTCGAGCCTTTCAAGGGTGATTATCACACGATGAATATACTTCGACGAGTGCTGCAAAAATCGAAGAAAGAGGATCTAATCCCTGTGGACTTTGCAATGAATCAACTAACCGCGGCATTAATTGAAATCGAGCGAACGACACAGGACGCCTTTACAGCGCCGTTTGAGCAGAGCGGTACGGCTCTTACAAAAGTAAGTATAGCGATGCACTATTACGGTGCTGCCCTGCCTGAATAGACGACTATTAGCCGGCAGCTCTCCATTAAGGGGAGCTGCTCAACCTAACCTGACATTCTACACAAATATGATGTTGAGTTTTGTTAAGGTTCATACGCACATATGAGAGGATGAAGAATATGAGTTTATGCTTTTATATACAAGTGAAAGATCAAATTTTTGTTGGTGCTGATTCAGCAGTAACTTTGAATGGCAAGAGATCTATATATAATATCCAGAAGTTAACACCCTTAAATGGCGGTGGATTAATGTTCTTGGCAGGCACTGTTAATTGTACCGCTGCAGTAGTAAATGAAGTAGCACAATTGTTTTATGTGGACGCGGAGGACGTTCAGAGAATATTGCGCAATCAATATCCGATTGAACTTTCACTTAATCCTGAGTATGAGGAGAAAGGCGAAAAAGATTTATTATCGGCTGTAGTATTTAAAATGGGGGTGGATGGCCTAGCCCGATCCTATACCATGCGGTCAGTTGATAATTTCGAAATAATCGAGGTTTTTTCACCTAATGGGATCCATGTATCGGCTGCTGGGTTTGAAGCAAACAAAGCCCATGCTGCAGGCCGTAAATTATGTGAAACTGGAGCAGTGGATGCCCATTTCGTCATTCGTAGAGTATTCGAACATGTTAGCGGTGCTGAAGTTGGTGGTTCCCTATCTATGTATAACATTAATCGAAAAGGAACAACGTTGATTTCTGAAGAGAAGATTAATGAACAATTAAGGTTTCCTATTACGAAAGATCCTATTTACACTCCGAATGCACATTTAGTAGCCGGTGAAGTTATTGGATCAGTCGTACAAGGAAGTACAGTAAAAGGTTCAATAATTGAAGGTGGATTGATTAATGGAGCTTCCATTTTTGGCGGCAGCATTGAGATCGGTAGCGGGAATAACGTTTTTAAAGCGAATCAAGAGGGCATATGGGCAGGGCATAGTAACTTTGGAGCTGCTCCATTTAAAGTTAATATGCTTGGCCAACTGCAAGCAAGTAATGCCCACATATCAGGAGGCAATATAACAGGTGCAGCCAATATTAATGTTACCTCTGATTTGAATGCAGGGAATAATGTTTTTGCCGGAAAACAATTTAGATTGCGAGATAACGACTATGGAAACGGAATTAGATGGGGTACTGGAATGGGATTAGAGATTTATATTGATCCTTTTGCAAAAGCGATGCATTTAATAGCCCCAGGAGGCGTATTCGTTAATGGAGTTCAAATAGGAGTTTAGTTGGTGTATACTGGAAGCAAAACTCACATTTGGAGGTTTGCTTCCTTGAAAAAAGTCGCATTAGGAATTATTATCGGAATATTTTTAGTAACAGCAATCCCAGCAGCTGCAGAAGAAATTAACAAGCGGGTTACTGCTACAGTCAGAAATGATTTTACTGTAGAAGTGGACGGTAAGAAAGCTAAACTGGAGAATGCTCCTTTGGCATATGATGGATCTTCTTACTTGCCAGTTCGTGAAGTAGCCAATTTGCTGGGTAAAGAAGTCGATTTTAAAGATGGGGTGATTAAACTGAATACACCAGCTGCAGCTTTAGTAGAGATCCAACACAAAGGACTCAGGGCAGTTAAAGTAGATAGCGAAACATATTTCAGCGCTAAAGATTATAATGATAAGTACGAGCCAATTCTATGGGGATTTGATCTTGAAATGGGGATCATATTTCTTGCAGATAACAGGCCCACAGAGAGCAAATTAGTCCATTTGGAGATAGACCAGGACGAACCAGGTGCCGTAACTATCTACAAAGGTGAAACTTACATCAACGTTAAATATTATAAAGAACCTGCAGATTTAAAGCCCGCTGAATAAGCGGGTTTCTGTGTATAGACAGCACGATTAACATCAGAGGACGTGAGGCTATGTATTGGGTGAAAAGGGTACGGCGGGAGCTGATGGCTTATAGTTCACTCCAGCTGAGACGTACAGAGTTGCTAGAGCGGCTGAGGACGATGGATGAGGGCATTACTCCAAGAATTAGTAAACTGGACGATATGCCAAGAGCTAAAAGCGGGCGGCCGAATTCCACTGTGGAGTTTATGGCAGTTAAGCGGGAAGAAGATCGACAGGTGATCGAATGGGAGCTGAAGGTTACGGAGCGGCTGCTGGATCCGATCGAACGAGGGCTGAAAGTATTATCCGACTTAGAGCGAGAAGTGATTAACTTGGTATACTTCAATTTCGATGTTCCTGAGCATGAGATTGCTAACTCTCTTGGGTTGTCACAAGTGCAGTTTGAAGATATTAAGCTGAATGCATTGAGTATACTGGATGTCCACTTGATGAAGCCTAAGAGGACAGAATTATATAACAGGTATGGTTGAGTGAAAAAAAATTGCGTTTGATGTTGCTTTTTATAAAAATTTGAATATACTGTTATTAGAGCTAAACGCTACCGTTCACTTACTGGATGGTGGGTCAAGAGTAACAAGGAAAGCGGGAGAGGCCAACGCGGCCCTCCCGCTTTTTATTAGGGAGGATAAAAATGAGACTAGCAATATTTATTGATGGCGGCTATCTAGACAGTGTTCTATTAGATTTTAAAAAAGCACGTATCGATTATGAAAAATTATGCGATGAATTAAAAGAAGAATTATCTTTACTTCGTACATATTACTATCATTGCTTGCCTTATCAAAGTTCCGCCCCAACGGATATAGAGAAACGAGAATTTTCAAATGCAGAAAAATTTCAACGTAAACTAAGTAGACTTGAGAGTTTTACAGTAAGAAGAGGAAAATTAGCATATAGGGGTATAGATGATAACGGCAAATCAATTTTTGAGCAAAAGCGGGTTGACGTAGCGTTGGCCACTGATTTAGTTATGCATAGTACTAAAAGGCTTATTACACATGCAATTCTTATCACGGGGGACAGCGATTTCATACCTGCTGTAGAAATAGCACAATCAGAAGGGGTACACGTCAAATTATTTTATGCCGATAGCAAACGTCCACATGATGAACTTATGGATTCTGTTGATTCTCTTAAGTTGATAACTCAGGAAATGATAGATAGAATTAAGAGATAGTAAATAATGTAGTGCAAGGAACAAACTCGACTTTTATTCGCTAGTCGAGTTTGTTTTTTTTTACATTTATATCTGCAAGAATATTAGGATACTCGCTCCATAGTCTACCGTCCAATACACGACCATTTCGGTGTTTCTGAACGCCGCCCCATTGTTTAAAAAAGAAAGCTACGTTGTCAGATATGCATTGATCTCTGATTGTACGTACCCATTCAGGATCCATTGGTCGAGCTCCAGGACCACTTTCCCCTCCTACGATTACCCAATGTATACCTTGAAGATTTAATTGATCTATAGGCCCGATAAGCGGTTCCACGGAAAGAAATCTAATTTGAGCAGGTACATTTCTTAAATCATCTATTCGGTGTAATACCTTACTATCCTCAACACTTACGCCTTGCCATACATTTTGTGGCCAAGGTAATTGATTTGAAAGTTCTAACAATCGATCGGAGCGTTTAGTAAGAATCTGAAATGTATGCCAATGAGCTTTTTCCATTGTTTCAAAGACAGACCGAATGAAATCTATAGGCACGTCCTTATGAAAAAGATCAGACATTGAATTAACGAATATACGACGAGGTTTTTTCCACTTCAAAGGTGTGCTTATTAAATCATTATGAAGGGTTACCTTAAATTCATTAATATATCTAGGATTGTTCATTGCATGTAATCGTTTAGCCATAGTAGCTGCATAACAGTGTTTACAGCCAGCAGATATTTTATTGCAACCAGTTACGGGGTTCCATGTTACTTCTGTCCATTCTATATTTGATGTGGTAGCCAATTTGAAACCTCCTAAAATTCATAGATAAAGATTAGTCATACACCGATTGCTATATTTTTGGAAATTTAATTATATTTATTATATAATACATTTTAATACAAGTCATATAATTGGGGGAGGTACTTATGGGTCAAACTAAAACTTTCTTTAAGCGGAAAAAAGGTTGGTCAATTATTAAAGACGAAATTTTCAGTTCTTACATGACTCCGTATATTGCAAAATTACTAACATCTAGAAGGCCCCTATACATAATAGATTGTTTTGCAGGCCAAGGTTTATTTGATGATGGCAAAGTAGGATCTCCCATTATAATAGCTAGAAAAATAGCAGATGTGCTCAAACAGAATCCTTATGCTAAAGTTACAGGTGCTTTCATTGAGAAAAAATACTATAGACAGCTAGAGAAAAACATGGTCGGATTTAAAAATTGTACTATACATAGAGGATCTTTTGAAGACAATATTAATAACGTTCTACCAAAGGACCCTAAAAGCAGTGTATTTTTATATGTTGATCCATACGGGATCAAAAGTTTAGATTTTGATAGATTTAAAAAAATTAAAGATTGCAATTATAGCAGCATTGAGATGCTATTAAATTTTAATACTTTTGGATTTTTACGTGAGGGTTGCAGATTGCTAAAGACCGCGAGATCCTTCGAAGAAGAGTATGATGAGGATTATGAAGTGGATGAAGCTAATACAGTAAGTAACATGAATTTAATCGCCAAGGGTGAATACTGGATAGACATTTTAGATAGATATAACGCTGGCGAAATTAGTATGTTTGAAGCAGAAGAATTGTTTACGCACGAATACACAAAAATGATTAAAACAATATTTAGATATGTACTGAGCATACCTATAAAAACTAAGTCTCAAAACATTCCTAAGTACAGATTAATCTTTGCGAGTGATAATGAAGATGGGTTAATATTAATGGCCGATAATATGAGTAGACAATGGAAGAAAATGATAGAAGAAGAATTAAACGGCCAAATGACTTTGTTTGGATATGATTTCCCGGACATGTCATTAAAACAAGGTTATGATATCGAAAAGGACATTATTATGGAGGCGAAGAAGTCTCTTGATCTGAAAGATCTATTAGTGAATATAATACAAAAATACGGGGTATCTTTTACGGTAAAGGAATACATAGATAAGTTAAAAGATATGGAGGGAAAGCATATAGAAGTTAATCGAAATCCAGCAACAACTCCAACAGGCAGGATTGCAATATCGTGGGATTATAATAAGTATAAAATCACTATTAGTTCTCTGGATGCTTTATTTGATGTAAAATTGATGTAAAAATTGATGTTAAGCCTTTAAAAAAGATAATAAATATACGTAATGAAGCCGTCAAAACCTTGATAATATGCGGTTTCTTGGCACTATAACAGAATTGGAAATAAAGGCTCTAATACTTTGAGGGGCTAGTGGTAGCAATACCGTGGAGGTTCGAGTCCTCTCGACCGCACCATAATATTAGATGATGAAAACCCTTGCGGAGCAAGGGTTTTTTTGTGTTGTCTTTTTTCATATGAGCATTCTAAAATAGGTGGAATTTCTCTAAAAAATCATATTGGGGTCGAATGGGGGATGAATGGTTATTGTGCAAGTTATCCAGGGGTTGAAAATTTAGATTGAAGCAAATTACATAAATCCTCAATAATTCCACTATGATTCCTCCAAACGATTTTGCTGCATATTGAATTCCACTCAACCGTGAATTGTAGATTAATTATTATCACATAAGTTAAAAACGGTGCGGATCTCGATTTAGTCTTATCAATCAAATGTTAAATTAAGTCCCCTTTGTTTAATATTTGGAATGTTGCTTTGGTCATGGAATTAATAGAATTTAGATATTACGCGAAGCAGGAGGTGATGGACTACGGGATGGAGGCTGATAAAAAGCTTGAAGCAGTACTTGATGACAGTTACGTGATTACCGATCAGAATGCATTCTCGAAGTTCTAAAAAATGGAGATGCACCGAGCCTTTCACTATAGAGTTGCAACTGCTGCGCGGCCGAGGACAGGGGATTTTGTACCTAAGGCAGCGTTAACACGGGCTGAAGCAGTGCAAGCACTTGTTAACTTGCTTGATAAGCAATATTTTAAAGAAAGGAGAATTTGTATTCGTAAGGAGCTTATATACTTGACGGACGACCATAGAGTTTCATTAACAGCTTATTTGTATGAAAGCTTCTCCGGCAATACCGAAGCGCGGGCGGCAGTTGTTGTGCTGCCCGGCGGAGGGTACCGCAGCATATCGGAAAGCGAGGCGGATCCGATCGCATTAAGCTACTTGTCGAGAGGGTATCATGCATTTGTGCTTCGTTATTCTATTGGCGAATTTGCAGCTTTTCCGGCTCCGCTAATTGAGGTTTCGCGCGCATTGTCTACCATAAGGCGCAATGGAGCAAGCTGGGGAGTGGACGTTAATCGAATAGCGGTATGCGGTTTGTCTGCCGGGGGACATTTGGCAGCCTCGCTTGGCACGATGTGGCAGGACAAAGAAATTGCCGCAGCTGCGGGCATCGATTCCGGCGAGAATAGACCTAATGCGCTTATTCTCGGATATCCGGTAATTACCTGTTCCCTTGGTCAGCACAGTCCGCTCAACAAAATGTGGACTCAGGCAGCCGGCAAGCCGCCGCTCCCGGACATGCAAAGTCGGCTTTCTTGTGAGCTGCTTGTCGACGGGCATACGCCGCCCTGTTTTATTTTTCATACTTTTGCAGATCAGGTAGTGCCTGTACAGCATGCTTTGTTGTTCAGTACGGCGCTTGCCGATCATCAAGTGCCGTTCGAGCTTCATGTTTATCCGGACGGACCGCATGGCCTGTCCCTTGCCAATGCTGTAACGGCAGGCGGAAAAGTGCAGTATATGAATGAAACGGTTGCGCAGTGGATGGAACAAAGCTGCCGCTGGCTGCAAAGTGTTTTTAAAGATAATGATCAAGTAAATGATTAGAATTTGAAGAAGGGCTGTCCAATAAGCCCCAAAAATAAAAGTTGGTCGGAAAAACGTCATGTTTTCCGTCCAACTTTTTTTGTGCTTTCACTTTTTTAGAAAAAGCAGCAAAGCGGATGGCCGCCGCCTTAAATTGTGAGACAAGCCTCAATCCAAACTCGTTAACATAGTTAACAAGGTAAAGAATGGTTACATTGGTTAATAAAGCTGCGTATTTCGTGTTTTTATCCATATGCTTTAGTTGAAAAAACCCACAAATATTGAAAGTTTGCAATATTTACCTATTAAGAAGTTCAATAGAATGAAAAGTAAGCGCATTCACATCGCGTTTTTTTAATTATGAGAGGAGTGACATGGTATGAAAATGAAGTATCAACGCTTGTTTGCGTGTCTCCTGGTGTTCACCATGATGATGATGGTGCTGCCGCCGATAGGGACATCGATTGCAAGCGCTCAATCCACTGCATTTGGCTTTACGGCAGAGAAGTTTAATTATCTGGCAGACACAAAGTTGAATACTACCGAAGCTAAGAATGGCTGGTCTAGCGGCTGGAAGCAAGACTGGGAGCTGACGGGAGAGCTGCCAGACAGCTACGTGGTAACAGATGAGAATTCTTTCCGTATGACTAACAAACTGCTTGCTTATCGGGGATTGGACACGCCTATTCGAGTGGATGCCAACCAGGACTACTATGTATTTTGGAAGATGAGAGTAGATGGGACTACCAATACGATAGGTTCAACTAGAGCAAATTTAGCACTTTCCAGTAATACCTTCTTTGGGATGTCGAGAATGGAAAACGATGGATTGCATAGACTCGTCGGAAGATTTCTTGGCAATCATATTACGACTGAGACAGAGTTTAAACTGAATCAGGAATACAGCTTTCTATTGAAAATTGGAACTAATAATGAAAACAAACGGTTTGCCGGTCTCAAAGTGTATGGTCCAGGAGTGGCGGAAATTACGGAGCCTCAATCCCAACAGGATTGGACACTATACTGGAACATAACATCTAAGAATGTATTTGATACGATCGGGCTGCAAGCTGATTTGTACAGTGACAAGGGAAGCACAACATTTGACGATATTATACTTAGTTCAAGATGGGAGGATATTGAAGGAACAGCTGCATTCAAGGCGATCGAAGACTTTGCCTATGCGGAAGGAACAAAGCTGCAAACGACAACTGCAGATGACGGCTGGAAAACGGGATGGAAGGCAGATATTGATCTACGGACTGAACTGGACCCCTCTATACAGGTGAACCAATTCGCTACAGTGGAGCATCAGAAGCAAATGAATCTGTATCGAGGGATGATTGTACCATTAGATCTGGCTAAGGAAGACAGTTATTATTTAAAATCCGTATTTTCAATTCAAGATAACGGCAGCGGGACGGAAGGAAAAGCTTTGCTTATGCTTAATAGCGACAATTATTTTGGAGCCGAGTTCGATTCAGCAAGCTCCAGTTATCGCTTGAAAGCCAAATTTCTCGGCGATGAGCAAACGGGTGCAGTGCTGGAAAACGGAGAAATGTACTCCATGGTAGTTAAAGTAAAGAAAGAAACGGGGGCGGTAAATAAAGCGTACGTGAAAATATATGCTAGTAACGAAGAAATTGGTAATGAGCCGGTTGGCGATTGGGATTTGATATTGGAAGGAACGGGTGACACAAGCACAAGTTTTGATGTATTAGGCTTTGAGGCTGACCTTACGAATGACGCAGCAGTTATTACACTGGACAGTATTTATGCAGCACCCAGCTGGGATACTGTTACAGCTAAAAGAACGTTTTTTATGGAAGATTGGTTTGATCAGGGAGCAGGGAAAAAGCTCAATGAGACAATTGCAGCGGGCGGCTGGACAAGTGGCTGGAAGCAAGATATACAGCTCCAGCAAGCATTATCAGACGATGTTCAAATTTCAGGACAAAGAAGCGTCAAGCTAAAGCAAGATGAAAGTATATATCGCGGGATTATGCCGATGACATTAAGCAGCTCGGACGTCTATTATATGAGCTGGAGACTGGGAACGGAACTTGGCACGGATGAAGAGGTGGTTGAATCCAAATTTTCCCCAACTTCTCAAGCGGCTGTATATTTGGATGAAAATCATTATTTTACAATGAAGTATGATTCAGATAATCAGTTAAAATGGGCATTTTACTCCAATGGTGAAGAGACAGAAGCAGATACAGTACTGGAAAAAGACAAAATCTATACACTTGCAGTGAAAATAGCTGCCGCAGGACAATCTGATGAGGCGCAATTATTTGCTAAATTGTATCCGAGAAATGAATCGCTTGTTCATGAGCCTGACAATGAGGAAGTAAACTGGGATATTCAGCTTATGTTGCCTAAGCAGCTAGTGATTGAATCGGTTGGAGCTGAATCAAAGCTTGGCATAAATAATGCTCTTGTTATAGACCAGGTTATTATGGGTTCAACTTGGGATGAAATTAATCGATCCGAAGATAATGAAGTAGCACAGGCGCTTTTTAAACTTATTACATTTCCAGATAGTGCTAATGCTACAGATGCTTTGGGCAATCAATTGCTAGAAGTGAAGAGGCTGAAGGAAGCTGGCAATTACGCAGCCGCTTTGGATCGCTTTAAGGATTATTATATTGATAAAATGAGCGGATTTGAATTTGGCGTGGAGAAACCAGGTTTTGGGGCACGTGGAACAGCCGAGCAAGCGATGAATGGAATTATTGTAACCTATGTACCGCCTGATGGCACAGCCGAACATATAATTGGAGAGCCAGGCTACGTGGAGTGGTACAAGTTATCTCCTGAAGATCCAAACTTTACGGGATCGTTAGCTGAGATGGACTTTACAATGCTGCTTAGTCATGCTTTCAGAAAAACCGAAGATCCGAAATATCTGAAGCGCTGGAATGATTATTGGGATGATTTCGCCAGACATAATAATGAGCAGTGGCATGCAGCCATTGCATTACCTGATCGAGCAGAATTTAAACGAGTAAATAACACATGGGACTCAAAGCTTCGTTTGGCTAACCGCAGCGATATGTTTATACAACAGATGAGCAATATAACAAGGCCTTTATCTGAGGATGGTAAATATGTACCGGTTGATAAAGAGATTAATTTAGAGGATGTAAAGAAGAGCATTGATCCGGTTACGTTAGCTTTGACACTTATTTTGTTGGAAGATAAACATTTGAATAAGCTGGAAATTATTCAAAGTAAACCAGGCGGAGCGCCTAATCAAAACTTCCAGGCAGGCATTTCGATGTATCGTGCAAGTTTGGCGTTAAGTGAATTCAATAATGCATCCGTTTGGGGGAATAGAGCTAACAAAATAATTACCGATTACATTGATCCTACTATCGGGGCAATGATGAAGGATGGCTCTGACTTGGAGCAATCTTTCAATTACAATGGTACGGCAATTGAATTGGGGCAGCAATTGAAAGATCTCTACGAAAAGAATGGAATTGCTTTTGATAATAAGTTTCAAAAAGACCGCTTGCGTTTTATGGCAAGCTTAATTCGTCCGTCCGGAAATATGCCTGGCCTTTCGAAAATGGATAACCGTCCTTTTTTTGAGAAAGTGAATGGATGGCAAGAGTTTGTTCAGGATTATACCGTTCAGCAGATTTTGGATAATGTAACTTGGCTGGATGAAGAGAAAAAAGTGATTGTAAATGATAGGGAAAATCCAAAACCGGCACCTGCATTTAATTCCATCTATTATCCATACGGCGGGTTTACTATTATGCGATCTGGATGGGATAGCAATGCCTATCATCTCTTTATGAAGTCGAGTCGCAGAGGAACTGGTCATTCGGATGAAAGCGGGAACCAAATCCAGCTAACAGCGTTTGGCAAAACGATGCTGGTTGATGCAGGTCCTGATACTTACAGTCCAACAGATAAGGAAATGACGCTATATTTATTAAATAGTTATAGCCATAACACGATGATCGTGAACGGGCTGACACAGGTTAGAACCATTACGCCAGGCGTTCATAGTGGATATCAGGATCCGATAGATGCGAGATGGTTAACGAGCAGCCAATTTGATTTTTCGGAAGGGCTTTATGAGAGCGGCTATGGCACTGATATAATAGTCGAATCAGAATCTGGTGAAAAAACTAACGTAAAAACACGTACTCTTACAAATCTGAATCATGGTCGTCAAGTCATTTATATTAAAGCGCTAGGTATGTATGTCGTAACGGATCGTATGCTATGGCAGCCTAAACAGGAGCAAGGGGATACAGACAGTAACGATGTTGCAGCAAATAAGTATACACAGATATGGAACTTCGACTATACGTATTCTTCTAAAAACGTGTGCGGCAATTTCGCATCAGTTTATGTTGGTAGTCAAGTTGAAGATGATGGTAAACCAGTTACATGCCCAGAAACGGAAGGCTCCAATGCAGCTACGCAAAATAATCATATTTTTACAGCTGCTGATGAAGGACCGAATATTGAGCTGTACCATTTTCTAAACGGCCAGGATGAGAATGAGCCGCTAACATATAATAAATATTTCGCATATACAATGGAGGATGGACAAGTAAGAGGCTACTATCGTCATAAAACTACTGATGCAAAAGAAAAAGAAAAGCCGGATGTTCATTTGGAGTGGGAAAGAGAAGGAGAGAGTGATCAATTGCTCGTCACCTTCATTCATCCTCTTGCTCAAGGAAACGCGGCGGGCGACTTGGACGTAACCAAAATGAATTTAGATCCAGCAGTAGCAGAAGGATTTACAGCAAGCAACGGAAATGCGGTGCTGCATTATGTTGCGGCAAAAGATGATGCAGGCGGAATACTTGAGGTTGGTCCATTTACAATAACAGGAGAAGCATTACTTGCAGTGCAACAGGGCAATCAATGGCGAGGTATCGCTTTGGGTGCGCAATCTTTCTCGGCAAAGAAGAAAGGAAATAGCGGAAATACAGTAACGGTTTCTGAACCGAATTTTGAGTTTTTATTTAACGAGGCAACTGGAAAAATAGCAACGAAAACATTTGGTGTTCCAACAGGATTTGACTGGAAGCCTGCTCCTGGAAATAGTCAAGCGCTTGTTCCTGACTACGGATCATTTTATGATTCTGACCCGGTATTGACGGTACCGGGTGGAGGTGGAGGAATCTATACGCCGCCTGTAACAGATACAGATCCTACACAAGTGATCATACAGCAACAAGACTTGGACAGTGGCAGCAACGATCAGTCCGGATATAGTTTGTCATTGGCAGATGAAGTCTCAAGTATCGTTATCCCGCGCCAAGTGGCGAAAAATATGGGGAATAAGCCGCTTACGCTGCAATGGGATAATCGGACGATAGAGCTGCCAGCACAAATGATAGGTCAGTTATTGCAGCTAGCGAAGGATGACGCCAATGGTCAAATCGTGATTACAGCCACGATGCTTAGCGAGCAAAATGGGGCCGGGATACTGCGATCGAGCGGCAAACTGACAGCCGATGCTTTGCGGCCTGCAGGGCAAGCGATGCAATTTGAGGCATCTTATGTTGATGACCACAAGCGAAGCCATGATTTGAATGAATTTCAGCAGCCGGCAATAGTATCGTTCCAACTGCCAGAGCATATAGATGCCGAATTGGCGGGCATTTATTATTGGAATGGCAATGGCGATATTGTATACATTGGCGGCAAATTGGATGCTGCGACTGGCATGATTAGCGCTACAGTTTATTCTTCTGGAAAATTAGTAGTTGCAGAGTATAAAAAAGTATTTGCCGATACAAGAGGACACTGGGGCGAGCGAGTCATTCAAAAAATGGCTGCCAAGCATATAGTCAACGGTACGAGTAATGATACATTTGCTCCTGACAGATCTGTTACTCGTGCAGAGTTTACTGCTATTTTGGCCCGTGCGCTTGGATTGAAGGGGAATACCGCTGCAGCCAGTTTCTCTGATATAGAGCAAACAGCATGGTACGCATCGAGCGTAGCTGCGGCATCCGCTGCTGGAATTATTTCTGGCAAAGGAAATGGAAAGTTTGCTCCTAATGAAAATATAACTAGAGAAGAAATGGCAGTCATGTTGAAGCGGGCGTATACGCATCTTAATGATGCTTTAGAAATTCCACAAACCTCTGCAGCTATTAAAGATTTGGATGCCATACCGGCATGGGCAAAGGATGCTGTGATGGCTGCTTACAGCTTGCAGCTGTTGAAAGGCAGAACCGACGGCAGATTTGATGGCAAGGCTAGCTTAACTCGCGCAGAAGCGGCGCAAGTGACGGCAAATTTGCTTGATAAACAGCAATAGAAGAATGGAGAAGTTTGTATTCGTACGGAGCTTTGTGCTCCGTTACTCTACTTCTGAGCATGCAGCATATCCTGCGCCTCTTATCGATGCATCGCGCACCTTGTCTGTTATTCGCCATAAAGTGGCGGACTGGGGAGTGGTTGCTAATCGGATTGCGGTATGCGGCATGTCAGCTGGAGGACATTTGGCGGCAAGTCTTGGCACCATGTGGCCAGATAAAGAAATTGCTGCGGCCTCAGGCATTAGGATAAACGTCTCCTCCGTCCTATGGATAGGTGCGTTTACCAGTAATTATAAGAACAAGTTAATAATGAAAACTTATAAAGTCTTTTTATTTGAAAAAAGCATGGACCTGGAGCGTATTCGCTCCAGGTCCATTGCATTCAATTGGCTTTGGCAAGCAGGTAAAGAAAATAGGGCGTAACCAGTATCGTAATAATGACACCGGTCGGGATGCCGGCACCAAGACTGATCGTTCGCGTGATCGTGTCGGCGAGCAATATAATGAGGGCTCCGACGAGTCCGGCGACAGGGAGCATGAATTTATGATTGGAGCCCACCAGCCGCCGGGCGATATGCGGGCTGATCATGCCGACGAAAAAGAAATTGCCGCCGAGCGCTACACTGCCTGAGGAAAGAGCGACAGCCGCCAGCGTCAGGCCAATAAATTCTTTGCGGATCGCCAGTCCAAGACCAGCCGCAGTTTGATTGCCAAGACTCAATGTGTTGAGAGCACGTGATTTGTAAAAAACATAAAACCCGATAACGATAATCCAGGGAGCAAGAATACTAATGTAATTCCAATTATCTCCCCAAAGGCTGCCGGCTGACCAGCGCAGCGCGAAGTCATATTGCTTCTTGTCCAACTGCAGCGTCATAAGAAGGGTTATAGCGCCATAACCGGTGCCGACCGCGACTCCAGTCAAAATGAGGCCGGTATGCGAAATTTCCCTGCCTTTGCGATAGGCCAGCAGAAAAATAATAACAGCGGCTGCAATTCCGCCTGCAAAAGCCAGAAGCGGCAGTATAAAAGGCGAGAAGGCTCCGTTTACAGCGAATAAAGTAATATAAAGCATAACAGACAGTCCGGATCCGGAACTGATTCCGAGCGTGCCTGGGCTGGCCAAATCATTTTTCAGTAAGCTTTGCAAAATTGCTCCTGAAAGTGACATGCCAATGCCAACTAATATGGCCAGCGTGATGCGCGGCAAGCGAAAATCAAACACAGTCAGATTTTGCTTTGGCGTTCCTTTTCCTATCAGCACTTGAATGACCTCGCTAGGAGAAAGATTCATTTTGCCGACATTCATGCTGATGACTGCTAACAATAGCAAAAGCGTTCCGAGAATTGCGATGATGACAATTGGCTTTATTTGATTAGACGTATGATTTCTGACCGCCATTTATGAAAACTCCCTCCTTTGTTTGCGCACAAGGTAGAGGAAAAAAGGAACTCCGATTACTGCAAACACGATGCCGAGCGGAGTTTCATGCGGTTTGTTTATCGTTCTCCCGATAATATCAGCGCCCAGTAAAAACACAGATCCATATAAGGCAGAGGCGGGAATGATATAGCGGTAATCGACCCCGATTATATAGCGGACAATATGCGGAACGATTAATCCGACGAACCCGACAGGACCGACGATAAGCACACTTAATCCAGTCAAAATAAGGACGATTACTGTCGCTGATCCTTTGACTAGCTTGGTGCGAAGGCCAAGACCTGCAGCCAGATCGTCGCCAAAATTCAATATCGTAATAGAAGGGGAGAGGCAAATCGCCCAAATGACACCTCCGATAAAAAAAGGGGCGATATAAGCCAGCTCCACCCACTTAGCCCCTGCCGTGCCGCCTGCTGTCCAGTAATCAAGCGCCTGGCCGATTTCATATTTTATAGCCAGGTAGGTACAGAAAGAACTGAACAGCATGGAAATCGAAATACCTGCCAGGACGAGCCGTTGCGGCGTCATGCCTCGCTTGCCCACAGAAGCAAGATAATAAGTAATGCCAGTTGCGAATGCAGCGCCAATACATGAATAAAGCATGACCTCTAAATAGGAACTGCCAGGCAAAAAGACCATGCAGATTGCAATGGCGAGCGTTGCTCCGGAGCTGATGCCCATTAAACCGGAATCGGCAAGCGGATTGCGCGTTGTGCCTTGCATAATTGCACCGCATACAGACAGGCTGCAGCCAACAATAATGTCCGCCACTGTGCGCGGCAAACGAAACGTCTGAATGATTTGGTGTTCGGTTACTGAAGGATCGAACTGAAAAACAGCTCCCCATGCCAGCTTGAAACTCATTTCGGCAGCTCCGAACGTAATCGAAGCCGCAGAACCAATCAGCAATAAAATACAGCCAGTAAACATGAACAGCGAAAATCTAAACAAATTAGTTTTGTTTTTACTTTCATTTTTGGTCATGGTCAGCACCTATAATCTTGATTGCTCACTTTGTTTTTTCCAGCAGCTTATTAAGAATCAGCTCCATCTGCGCGGTCATGCTTACTACATCGGAGTAAAAGAACAGGCCGGTATACTCGCCCGGAATTTCTATAATGTTGCCTGCTGCAACTGCCGGAATGCTCTTCCAGATTTCGGTTTGTGCGAATTCAGATACTTTGTCTTCCATCAAAAACCAAATGACATAATCGCCAAAATATTGCGCTGCCACCTCATAGGATAGGGAGCCGCGGCCATTTCCGGAATCTTTCACAAGCTCTTCAAGTTTTTGCGGCTTTTTCAAGTGAAGATGTTCGTATAGAAGAGTACCGCCGCGAGAACCGGTTTCGTAGAACACGCCGTAAGAATCAGCGCCCCAATCCTGGAAAATACTGAATGTTTTATCTTTGAATATATCCGCACTCAGTTCAGCTTGTGCCTCGGCTAATTTATCTTCAAATTGCTTGATCGCGGCTTTCGCCTCTGCTTCGCGTCCAGTCGCTTCTCCAAGAAATTGCAGACGCGCAACCGGTGAGACCGTAGTTTCCGGCACGACAAGCACAGGGGCAATCTTGGAAAACTTATCTGCATCCAGAGGATCATATGTAACGATCAGATCAGGATCCAAGCTCATAATGCTCTCCGCATCCCATTTCTCTATGATAGGGATGTCACCGAATTTATCATAGAAAGGCATCGTTTCCTGCGCCCAGGCGTAAATGCCTGCAGGCTCAAAGCCTAGTGTGAATATATCGCCGATATACCAGTTGACTACAATACGCTGTGGGTTTGCAGGTATTTCAATTTCACCTGTCACTGTCGTTACTTTTCGAGTTGCAGAGGAATCACCGTTTTCTTGTTTGTCTGTATCAGTGGCGCTGCTCGATGGCTCTGCAGTTGGCGTCGGGCTTGTGCTCACCAGTGTAGTGCTGCCAAGGTCATCATTTTTCGCGCAGCCCGCAAGTACTAAAAAACATGCTGCCAATACAAAAACTAAAATTTGAATCTGTTGCTTTCTCTTTCTAACCACAATATAGCCTCCCAATAATGTAATAATTATTTGATAATGATTATCAATTTCAACAAAGCTATTGTATGTTTAACCATTCCAAATTGTCAAGCCTAACATTTCAATTTTAAATAGAGTTGACGAAGAAGAAGCCTCCTGCCCCACTTCATTCATGGGGAGAGAGGCTTCCTTTATGCGGCAAGCGCATGCGAATCGTTGTGCCTGCATCAATCGAGCTGCTGACGCTTACGCCCCAGCCTTCGCCAAAAATCAGCTTAATGCGCTGATTGACGTTTTTTATGCCGATATGCTGCTCATCTAAATTATAGTTTTCCTGCAAGATGCGGTTAAGCTGCAGCAGCTCCTCTTCGGCAATTCCTTTTCCGTTGTCGCTAATGGCCACCTCAGTGGCGAGCTCACCAGTCTCACTTTCAATCTGTACACTTTCAATAGTAATAACACCTGCTTTTCTCGATGGCAAAATACCGTGATTCAAAGCATTTTCCAGCAGCGGCTGTAATGAAAATTTGATAATGACATTAGACAGCGTTTCCGGATCGATCTGCCAGTCGACCTCGAAATGGCGCGGATAGCGAAGTTTCATTAACTCCAGATAGGTTCGGGCGTATGCGGCCTCTTGACTTATAGTAGTGACGGGCTGATCTGAATCCAGCCCATATCGCAAAATATCGGATAACAGTGTAATCGAGTGCGAGACTTGATTATGTCCTTTCGTTAATCCGATTGCCAAAAATTTAATCGACTCCAATGTATTGTAAAGAAAATGCGGATTGATCTGAGCTTGAAGAGCTGTGGTATGCGCTTTATTGAGCAATTGCTGACGCAGCTCTAGTTCCTCCTGTAATATATTTTTAGCATTCATCGTTCGAAAGATGGATTGAATAATATATTTCAATTCATTAAGATGCTTGCGTTCCGACCATTCCATCGCATATCCAAGCCTGTCCTGCCCTTCAAGGAAGGACATGATTTGATTGACCGGAGACAAGGTTTTAATAGAAATAAAGATAGAAACGGCAAGCAGCACGAATACGCCAGCTCCAAAAAATAAAAAAATAAACCAATAAAGCTGCTGTACCTTCTGATCGTACTGACTTAATGGAACAAGCAATAAATACGTCCACGGCTTGCTTTCGTCATCCGGCAGCAAATGCGTTACGATATAATTTTGACCGTCTATTTTTTGGATGCTGGAAAAAGCGGCATGCGGCCAAGCAATGCCGGAGAGCAGCGGCACTTCTTTCATATTCTTCATAAAATCGTCTCGCTGATGGCTGTACATAATTTCATTACGGTCATTGATAATATACAAATATTCGGAGTGCAGCAAGGTGTTGCGGTTTAAAAATTTGCGAAGCTCCTCGATATCAATATTTGTCGTTACGGCTCCTATTTTTTGACCGAAATAGTAGGCTGGACGGGTAAAGGAGATATAGTAGGGATAAATATCATTTCTCAGCCTCAATTGGACAATGGGATCGTTTCCAGCGATCGGCCCGAAAACTTGACTATGCCATGTCGCATCATCAAAATCATCAAGCAGCCTGCTTCCGCGATTGGAAATGATGTAACGGTTTGTGTCGGAATAAATATAAACGGAATCAGTAAATGTATAGGTGCGGGTGTACATCGATATTTTGTCGTATATGTTTTGGTACTGAAGGGATGAGAAGTTTTTCTCATCTTCCTGCAGCAAAAAGCGGTTCACATCCTCCTGATTAATCAGCTCCAGCGAGATATGATTCATTTGATAAAAAATGGTGTCTACCACATCCCGCACGCGCATCAGGTTATTCATGCTGACGGTGCTCGTCTCGCTTTGCATAGCGCGATCCATTTGTTTATAAATAATATAAGTCATTGCGGAAAAGGGAATAACGACCAGAAAAAAAATAAGCAGCAGGCTTTTAACAAACAGGCTTCGAAACTTAAAGTTTCGTACTGCTCGCAATAAAGTAACGGTATTGCTCATAAGGGCGTCTCTTTAAATCTGGAATGAATTAAATACTGTTTTGGGCTTTTGCCGGTAACCTGTTTGAAAATACGTGTAAAATATTCTCTATTTTTATAACCGACCTTCTCCGGTATTTCATAAATTTTGTGCTCACCCGATTGCAGCAGTGAAATTGCCTTTTGAATACGCACCTTGGTTAGAAAATCGATATAATTCATGCCGGTTGACTGCTTGAACATGCGGCTGAAATAAATCGGATGCAGGTAGACGTGATTAGCGACATCCTCCAGCGATATATCAAAATGATAGTTTTCCATAATAAACTGTTTAGCTAGTTCTGTGCTTTGATTGGAGCTTGTTTGGGTCTGATTTATGATAAAGCGGGACAGCTCGGTTAAATATTGAATAGACCAGCTTTTTATTTCGGATAGCGCTTTCATTTCGATGATACAATGATAATCAAAGCGTTTTTTTTGCATGTCCTTATCCAGCATGCCTTTATAAATAAGATCTTGTGTAAGTTTTGCAAATAAATCGATGAAAAAGCGGCGGACAGCCGTTAACGGGTAGGTTTGCAGCAATGCTGTCCATTCATCAAGCTTATCCTCAAGCCCATGCTGCTTCCCTTCAAGCAGCATAGCAAGCAGCTCCGTGCTGTCCGGCATCAGCGGCTTTTGGGAGAGCTCAGTTTTTTCTGTTTGTTCTGCCGGAGCGGTTTCTTTTAATTCTGACAGCTCCAGCAAGGAAGGAAAATACATTTTAGAAATGATAAACAAATCAAACTGAAATAATCTTCTTAAATGAGAGGTTAGCTGGTTTATTTGTCGGCCTAGCTTTTCTTTAAATACTTCGACGGCGTCCTGGTTAGTAGAAACGGCAGCCAAAGTAATCCGCTTCTCGTACGTATGCACGCAATAGAAACGGATAAGGCTGTTACTGCTCTTCAACATATTCAGCAAAGCATGATGTCTTTGTTTGACCGAGCTGTCGGCATCAGCACCGAAGCTTAGTTCCGTATGGAGCAGGCAGCAGGGATGGCTGGCAAGATCGAATTCAAATCGGACAAGCGCAGCTCTTGCAAGCTTACTATCGCTAGTGGCAAATAAACCGCTTGCCAGATCGGCAACAAATTGCTCATGGAGCAACGGAAGCACATCTGAAAATCGGCTTTGTTCTTCTTCTAGTAGAGAGCGTCTGGAAAACTCTTCGTCCAGCTCTTCCCTAAGTTTAGAGAAAACAGCTGCCATTTCCTCATATTTAGTCGGCTTGAGCAAATAGTGATTAACATTGTATTCTATAGCGCGCTTGGCATATTCAAATTGCTGATGTCCGCTAATGAGCACGATTTTGGTCGCCAGCCTTTGTTGATTCACCCACTTGGCCAGCGAGAGTCCGTCAATTTCAGCCATATTAATATCGGTCAAAATAACATCAATATGCTCCTTTTCCAAATAGGCAATGGCTTCCTTGCCGTCTTCAAATGAGGCAGACAGCTCAAAGCCAAAAGCGTTCCAATCCAGAAAATAGGCTAACCCGTTTCTTACGATCTCCTCATCATCTACGATTATTAGCCGATACATAACCTCACCCCGCTTTAATTACCAGTTATTATAACATATGTTTTTTTCAAGAGGTCCCAGTTACAAACAGATTGCTGATAATCATTAATAATAGATACATTAGTTAATTTTCATCCGGTTTAACAGAAATAATGACTGGAACAGGTTAATAAAAAGCGGTTTTGTTGGACTTTTCAGAATGTGAATGAAAACAGGGCACTTCTATAATCAGTGTATAAAGAGAGAAAGGAGTGTGACTGTTGAGCAAATCTGCAAAGAAATACATTCGATTAAATCTTCCGCTGCTATTGCTGGCCTTGCCGGCGCTGCTCTACTTTTTTATATTTCATTATTTGCCGATGTTTGGAGTTATATTGGCATTCAAGGATTACAAGTACAGTGAAGGGATTTTGGGAAGTGCCTGGGCAGGGCTGAAAAACTTTGAATTTTTTTTCTCCTCGCAGGATGCGTTCCGGGTAACTCGCAATACGGTCGGTTATGGCGCCGTGTTTATTGTACTCGGTAATATTGCCGCTGTCTCTGTTGCATTGCTGCTCTATGAAATCCGAAGTAAAGCAGCCTTGAAGGTGTATCAGACGAGCATGATTTTGCCTCGGTTTTTGTCCTGGGTCATTGTCGGATATATCACGTATGCAATATTAAATCCGTCTTTGGGAGCATTGAATCAGCTGTTGCAATATTTGGGGTACAGTCCGGTTGATTGGTACGCCGACCCGAAGTATTGGCCTTTTATTATTACGTTTTCCGACATTTGGAAGCATGTTGGTCTTAATTCAATCATTTATTATGCAGCGCTGATGAGCATCGATCCAGAATTGTTTGAGGCAGCCAAGATCGACGGAGCAGGAAGGTGGAAGCAAATGCGTTCCATATCTATTCCTTCACTTGTTCCTGTTATAACGATTATAGCGATATTGGCAATCGGTAATTTATTTAGAGGCGATTTTGGCTTATTTTATCAGCTTCCCCGCGATGTGGGCGTACTGTACCCGGCGACAGACATTATTGATACGTATGTATACCGCGGCCTGCGTCAGGGCGACATCGGCATTACGGCAGCTGTCGGCTTGTTCCAATCGGCAGTAGGTCTTGTGCTCGTGCTTGTATCGAACTGGATTATTAAAAAGACAAGGCCAGAAAATGCGCTATTCTAAAAATGCGGGAGGAGAATATGGGGAAGCTTGAACGATTTCAAAATATTGTCATTCATTTGTTTTTTATCACCTTCAGTCTTATGTTTCTAGTCCCGTTATGGCTGGTTGTGTCCGTGTCCATCTCCAATGAAGATGCGGTGCAGCGCCTAGGTTATCAATTGCTGCCAAGCAAGATTGATTTCAGTTCTTATAATATGATACTGAAAAACCCGCAGCAGCTTATTGATGCTTATACAGTAACGTTTTTCCAATCAATTGCTGCAACCGTGCTCGGTGTCTTTATTATGGCTGCGTGCTCGTATGCATTATCGCGCAAATATTTTGCACTGAGAAGAGTGTTCGTGCTGTTTATATTTTTTACGATGCTGTTTGGAGGCGGATTAATTCCGTCCTATATATTAAATACTCAGTACTTGCATCTAGGCAATTCACTTTGGATTTACATTTTTCCGTTTTTGGCAAGCGCTTTCTATATCATTATTATGCGGACTTTCTTTATGGGGCTTCCGGATGCGGTAGTAGAATCGGCCAAAATAGACGGAGCAGGCGAATTTCGTGTATTTGTACAAATTATACTGCCGCTGTCGAAACCGGTACTGGCTACGATCGGCTTGTTCATGCTGCTTGACCGTTGGAACGATTGGTTTACTGCCATGATTTATATCCGCGACCAGAAGCTTTTTACGCTGCAGTATTTGCTGCAAAAAATATTAATGGAAATTGAGTTTCTGAAGGCAACTATGACTATGCATATACCGGGTGATATGCATGCAAATTTACAGCAAATGCCGTCAGAAACGCTAAGATTTGCGATGGCTGTCATTGCAGCAGGTCCTTTACTGCTCGTATTTCCCTTTTTTCAAAAATACTTTTCAAGGGGACTTACGCTAGGCGCTGTAAAGGGCTGAAAGGTATTCCAAATATAAGATGAATAAAAGAAATGGGGTAATGTTCATGCGGAAAAAACTATTTGTAAGCAAATCTGTTTGGAAGAGCTGGTTTGTTCTGCTTGCAGCTGTAATCATGCTGGCAGGCTGCTCGACAGGCAAGGGGAATGAAGGAAATAAAAGCAGTCAAACTGAGGGTAGCAGCACTCCGTCACAAACAGAGAAAAAAACCGATACAGATGAAAAGGTCACGTTGCGCTGGGTATTCCCAGGTCCAGGCAAGCAAAAGGATTCGGAAGAAGTATGGGCTGCATTTAATGAAAAACTGAAGGAATATTTGCCTAATACAACCGTGTCATTCGAAGTGTATCCGGTAGCTGAGTATGCCGATAACTGGAGATTGCTGGCTGCTTCCGGAGAAGCTATTGACTTGGCTTGGATGGGCTATGTACAGGACGTTGCTGCGGAGATTAATAAGGGCTCCTATATGGCGCTGGACGACTTGCTTGACAGTGAATCGCCGATTACAAAGCAATTGCCTGATTGGTTAATGAACCTTGCGAAGTTCGACGGCAAGCAATATGGTATTCCCAACTTCCAGAATGTAGCTGATGTGCGAATGGGGATACGGATACCGAAAGAATTTGTGGATAAAGGTTATATAGATCCAGCCGAAGCTGAGCAAATATTTACACAATATGGAGTTAATTCGAAAGAGGCTTATGATGTTATCGAGCAGTACTTGGCTAATCTTAAGGAAAAAGACGAGCTGCGTTTAGGCGCAAGCACCTTCTCATTTAATTGGGCGCCGGGAGACAGACACGGGTCATTGGGCGCACCGTTTACATTAAGAGGAGATTTCAAGGATGCGGACAGCTTGCGGGTTGTAAATATATACGATACTCCTGAGATGAAGCTGATGTATGATACAGCAGCAGACTGGTTCAAGAAGGGCTATATCAGAAAAGATATACTAAGCGTGCAAAATCCGAGAACAGACGAAGGAAAGCCGGACGGCTATGTCTATTGGATTCATAACGTATCTGCAGACCAAGCGAATTTTGACAGTGAACGTTACGGCTTCCCGATCGAGGTTATACCAATGGAGCAGGAGGACTATATTACACGTCCTATTTACAATACGATGACCGGCATTACTAGAACGTCCAAGCATCCGGAACGGGCGATGCAGCTGCTTGAGCTCATGCATACAAAGGAAGGAAAAGAGCTGTACAATTTGCTGGTTTGGGGATTAGAAGGCAAGCATTATAAAAAAGTATCCGATGATCGCATTGAAACGATCGGTTATGCCGGACAAGGAACAGCGGATGCGAATTACGGGCTGTGGAAATGGGTAATGGGCAATACCGCTAACAGCTATGAGACACAAGCCGATCCTGCAGGCTTTAATGAAATGTGGCAAAAGCTGAATGAAGAAGCTATTAAATCACCAGTATTGGAGTTTAAGCCGAATTCCGAGCCGGTCAAGACGGAAATTGCACAAGTGCAGGCAGTGGTCAAAGAATACAGCGCAAGCTTGCAGTCAGGAGCGCTGCCGGATCATGAGAAGCAATATGCTGATTTTGTTGAAAAAATGAAAAAGGCAGGCTCAGATAAAGTAGTTCAGGAATATCAGCGTCAATTAGAGCAATTCATATCGACTCAAAAGTAGGTGCTAATAGGATGAAGCCGAATATTATTCTCATCACTACGGATCAGCAACGAAAAGATAGTATGAGCGGTTACGGTTTCTCCAATGCGCAAACTCCGCATTTAGATCGGTTAGCTAAAGAAGGAGTAGTGTTTGAACGAAGCTATTGCACAAGCCCTGTTTGTACGCCAAGCAGGGCTTCTCTTTATAGCGGCAAGTATGTATCCAAACACGGCGCTTGGAATGTAGGAACTGCTCTGCCTGAAGACGAAAAGCTGCTTTCACATCGACTGACTGAAGCTGGATACCGGACCCATCATATCGGAAAAGCACATTTTCAGCCTTATTTGTCCCCCCTCGAGCAATCGCGCGAATCTATCTTGACTGGCTGGGAGCAAAATTTTGAATCTTTTGACGGTCCGTATTACGGTTTTCAAACGGTTGAGCTTGCAATGGGGCATTCTTTATATGGGGGCTGCGGCCATTATGGCATGTGGCTGAAGCAAAGGAGCGGCAGAACGACGTTTGAAGCAAGCAGCGATTGCCGTGAAAAATTCGGGGGAGAAGCTTATGATTGGCAAATAAAAGAGTCTGATCATAGCAGCTGGTGGACGGCAGAGAGAGCAGCTGTTTTTTTGAAGGAACAAAAGGAACGGGCTGAACAGCCGTTTTTTTTAAGCATCGGTTTCCAGGACCCTCATCATCCGCACGCAGTACCTGTCGAAAGAACGGGGAAAATAAATAAAAGTGCTATGCAGCACCCACAATATATGGAAGGAGAGTTGCAGGATAAGCCGCCGCATTTTGAGGCCGTGCATGCAGGAGACTGGAGTCCGGACCATCCCATGCATGGAATGTTTCCGATGGCTGGCCAGTCATCTAATAGATTCGATTATAGACTTGTACATGAAGAAGATGCGATCAAAGGGAAAGCTTACTATTACGCAATGGTGGAAATGATTGATGAAGCGGTTGGCAGGATTTTGCAGGCTCTTAATCAAAATGAGCTTGATCAAAATACAATTATTATTTTTACTACGGATCATGGCGAGCTGCTCGGCGATCACGGAATTTGGATGAAAGGACCATTCCACTATGAGCAGCTTGTTAATATTCCATTTATTATTCATGGACCGTCATACTTTCCGGCAGGGCGGGCGGATGCGATTATAAGTCTGGTAGATGTAGTACCCACTATACTGGAGTTGTGTGAAATATCTATTCCTTCCGGCCTGGACGGTGTCTCCTTTAAACAGCTTTTGTTAGGTCAGAGTGCAAGTATTAGAGCTGCGGCTTTAATCGAGCATGTAGATGATCCTGGCGGGCTGCGTTTGAAAACGGTCGTGACGGAGCGCTACAAATGCACGATATATTACGGGGAATATGGAAAACAGGCTGGCGAACTGTATGATTTGTTCGAGGATCCAGCCGAGATGATAAATTTATGGGGCAATGCACAATATAATGGAATTAAATTTTCCATGATGCACTTGCTGCTTCAAGAGCTGGAGAAGCTTGAGCGCAGGGAAGGAAGGGACGTATACGCGTAATCGTTTGTTACCAAATGGACTCAAAGCCGTACAGTTTTTTGCAAAGCGCCTCCATATAAAAGTAGTCTCCAAAAATCGTGTATACACCTTGGCCATTCTGCTCTTTTAATATGCCGGGTATAGGAGGTTCATAGTTCGTATATTTTGTTGCTAGCGTCATTAAAATATGGTCCATTGCACATTGAATCGCAGGCTCTTTTTTAAATTTTAATATTTCGTAAAAAGCGCTTGCCGCTATGGCCGCGGCAGAAGTGTCGCGATTGCGGCTTTTATTGGCTGGATTTGTATAATCCCAATCCGTCCAAGGCTTGGAACCGCAGGCAGCTGCGGGCTGGTGCTGGGGCAGCTTGAAGTCCCAAACAGGAATCCCATCGTCTTCACTTTTCGCTATGAATTGGAGTGACAGATCTACAGCAGCATTTAAGTATCGTTCATAACCCGTGTATGAAAAAGCAGAAATAAAACCATATATGGCCCAAGCCGTACCGCGTGCCCAGTGAGACTCAATTGCATAGCCGCAATAATTATCTCCGCCAATGGGCTGGCCTGTCTCTTCATGAAAGCGAAAGGCATGATAGATAGAGCCGTCCTCACGGAAGAAATACTTCAGCGTCATATCTGCATGGGCAACAGCGATATTTTTGTAAAAGGGATGATTCGTTTCCTCGCTGGCCCAAAAAAGCAGAGGAAGGTTCATCATGCAGTCAATTATCGCCAGCCCTTTGCTTTGCGTGAAAAAATGATTTTTGGCAAGCTCCTGATCCACGTAGCCAGGAATGATATGATCCATTCGGCCCCAGGCTTGAATGTAGGAGCCGTTCGGGACAAAGCGCATGGCCAGCACAACTGCGGCTTGCAGGGCGATTTTTTTCATATGGCTGTCGTTTGTAGCTTTGTAAAGCGCAACAGCATAAGGGGAATACAGAAAGCCAAGATCATGCATTGTTTCCAACGGGGTATGACATACTTTTGCGGCATATTCATTGGAAAAGGAATGCAGCCATTTTAACCATTTTGTTTCTTTTTTTACCTGATACGTCCAAAAGCCCATGCCTAAAAAGAAAGACGGTGTCCAAGCAAAAATATGACGCAAAGGAATATAGTCCTCCTGCTTGCCTTGAAGATATTGACCGTCAGGACGAGAAATATATTCCCGGATTTCGGGTTTTATTTGCTCCAAATAAATTTCACTTTTAGTTATGCAGCATTGCAAGGCGTGCTCCAAGGTATCTATGAACGGTTTCATATAAGCCTCCTGGTAAGATGCATATTGTTTTTCCTCATTATAGCTGCAGCGAGCGGATTGAAACATGTAGGATTTCTGCAATACATGCACAAATTCGAGAAAAATGGCTGACTTGCATGAAAAGGCGGTGCAAGGATGAGCAGTGAAGAAAAGATAGTATTGAAGCAGTTAGAAAAATTAATGGAATGGTGGGAGGGTTCAGTTAGCGAGGCTGGCTTGCCATGCAAAAGCTTATTATTATCGATATTATCCAAATCGTATCGCATGGCTGCACGGGAAAGTGTGTCACCGGAAGAGCAGGCAATAAAGCCTGCTGTTCAATATATTCTAAAGTATTACAATGAAAAAATAACACTGCAGCAATTAAGCAGAGAGGTTGGTTTGACACCCAGCTATTTTGGAAAGCTGTTTAAAGCTGCTACAGGAGACAGCCCAATTACTTATGTGCACCGGGTACGTGTAGAGAAAGCCATAGAGTTGCTTGGCATCGGCTTTACATGCAATGAAATTGCAGCAATGGTCGGATTTGAGGACCCTTTTTATTTCAGCAAGGTGTTTAAAAAAATAGTTGGCTTATCGCCTAGAGCTTATTTGAATAGTGGTTATCAGAGCGAATTACTTGATAGGCAAACAATATTATGATTCATTAATGATCGTTCAAATATTTTTAATAAACCAATGCAATAAATTTTAGTACATGTTAGCATTCGAATTGACTCGAAAATGAATAAGAAAGGGTGCTGACGTATGAATGTTGCAATTGAAATGATACCAGCCTATCGTCTGGCTTATGTAAGACAGGTTGGGCCGTATGGTCCAGCTAATGTCCAGGCTATGGAGAAGCTGAAGAAATGGGCGGATGAGAAAAGCCTGCTTACGCATTCAGCAATTATTTTTGGCATTCCACAAGACAATCCAGAAACAACTCCTCCTGAAAGCTGCAGATATGATGCCTGTATAGCAGTTTCGAATGACATGATTATCGATGAAGCCACGATTGGCTTAAGCGAGTTTAGCGGAGGCCAATACGCAGTTTGTAAAGTGAAGCATACAGCTGAAGATGTTCGAAAAGCGTGGGCTGAAATTTTTAGAATGATTCAAAACGAAGGCTTTCAAATCGATCAGAAACCAATGATTGAAAGATATACGGGAGAGATGTTAAGCGTGCATTATTGTGAAATATGTGTGCCTATTACAGCTGGATAGATATTTCGACAATAAATATACGATCCCAATTTACGGGAATAACAGAACGTATGTTCTGTTATTCCCGTAAAAAAATAGCCTAATGATTAGGTTAAAGAGAAAATAGATAGGGGCTCGAAATAGATCAAGAAATTATTATGTGTGGCATACAGACCATATTTTCGCTGATAATACTCTATGGAATGATGTAAAAACTCCTCCGTGACATCCAGCCATTCCGCGATGGCATGGCGGCCTGCGATCCCGGCTTGTCCGGCTTCTAACAGCCTGGAGAGCGGTATAAGCTTCTCGTAAGCCCAGCCCCTGGCCCGCAGCTCCTGCTTCAAATTTCGAATGTCCTTCTGATTCAGGATGTTGCCGGAGCTTGTATGATAATGTCCGAGCTCTTCAGCAAGAACGCAGCCTTTTTCCACAGTGGATATATCCTTATTGATCCAAATGATTTTATCAGCGTAGAGACCTTTGTTCCTGGGTGTCATCGGCATCTCATAGGTGTCAATTTCTAGCTGCAGCGCCTCTTTAATCAATGCATCGTATGACAAAGACGTCACTCCTGTATAGTAAAGTTGATATTAAAACATGATTACGAATCTTTTCGCTTCATTTTTACAAAACGCTTAAACGCTTCGATTTCTTCCAATTCTTCTTCTGTCCAATCCTCTCCATCATGGTGAGCAGCAATGGTATCAATGCGCTGTTGCTCCATTCCAATGAGCTGATCCAAGGATACATTGAAAAAAAGCGCGAGCTGGCGAACATTTTCAAGCCGCGGATCGCCAAGACCATTTTCCCATTTTGAAATCATGCCTTTGTTAATAGAGGTTCCGTAGCTTTGATTAATTTTGTCAGCGAGCTCTTCAAGCGAAAGACCTCTTTTTGTACGCAAATCCTTTATTATCTTTCCAATGGGCTGCATTGCAAACTCTCCTTAATGTTATATTGCTATAATTAATCGTACAGCAAAGGTTTCAAAATCGCAACTATTTTATAAGAAAAAAATGGAATTGTTATTGACTTTGAAACTTCAGGCTTTTATACTGTGGTTAGTTTCGAAAATGAAACTTGGTATAGGTTATAGTAGTAATTGTAAATTTATTTGCTGGCAGCTTGGTTTTTAGAAAATGATCATTGTTAGCCAAAAATGAGTAAAAGATTGTCCGGGTTATGAAGTTATGTCGTTCGGTTTCGAAAATGAAACTTTTTCAAAATAGAGAGGGAGTGGCGTATATGAATTTTGTTACTTTATATTATGATATTACAAAAGAAATTGAAATTTATGAACTGCGTTTAATGGATTTGGAGTCGGAGCTAAGAGCAGCACGAAAATTAATGTTTAAAGGGAAGCTTAGCTCTGATCCGTTTCCTGTATTTGTACCGCTCGATAAAGCGGCTGCCGAGTATGATATTGTAGTTGAAAAAATAAAAGAAACGTCGGAGCGGCTGGAGGAGAAAAAGCGAATCCGAGAGAAGATCGAGGAAAACATTCGCGATTTCAAAGGTGTTGAGCATCAGGTTGTGTATATGCGTGATATATTGCTAATGCCGCTAGGCGCCATTGCAGATGAGCTTGGTTATTCTTACAGCTTTGTAAGTAAAATTAGCAGCCGAATTAAAAATGCAAAAAAAGTGAAAAACGAGCTTGCAGAAAGGTGATATATTAGTAGTGTACCAAGCTGCTCAAGAGAGAAGGTCATCCACTTGCGGATGATCTTTTTGTTTTTCATTAGAAGGGAGGGAATGGTTAACTGGAAAAGCAGGGATCGAGATTAGCGAGCAACTAATTTCTCGACCATGCAAAAACACTGCAAAACGAGCTTGCGAAAAGGTGATATAGTAGTAGTGTGCCAAGCTGCTCAAGAGAGAAGGTCATCCACTTGCGGATGATCTTTTGTTGTTGAAAGGGGGTGAGGGCAATGGGCAATCAATAGGAGACTGAAAGTAACAAGGCGTTGCAGTGATGCAAGGCTTTTTTTGTTGCTTTCAGCATCTCCACTAAAAAATTAAGTAAGAAGGGACTGGACGATGGCAAATACGACAATTCAAGAAATGTATGATGCAGTTCGCAGAAAGCTGGAGGAGCGTTTTCCGCAGGTGCCGATAGTGGAGGATGAGACAGCACTTCCTGACCAAACGAAGGGCTTTCGCATAAAGCTTCTGCAAACGACGCATTCGCTGGAGCTAAGCAGACGTTATCGCAGAGCACACACTTTCCTCATTCAATACGGTTTAGATCCAGACCAGACTGATCCTGCATTAGCTGTCGCAGATCTTTATGGCACCGCGGAGCTGCTTACAGATGTATTGGAGTGGGTGGAAGCTGCAGAACGGAAGATGCGCGGGGCTGGGATGCAATTTGAAGTGAGCGAGCAAAAGCTTAAATTTCAAGTTGCGTACAGCTTTCTGAATTGGAAAGACGCTCCAACGGAAACGGCGATGAGAAGTTTGCATCAGGAAGGAAGGGTTGAAGATGAGCAATAAGCAGCCAAAATCAATATTTTCGAAAGAACAGCATCTTAAAAGCAAGAAATGGTCTGGGATTGAGCGGGATATGATAGCCGCCCTTTTAGAGGAAGAAGCAAGCTATACAACCGAAGAGGTTGTCACAAAACTAAAACAATTTATGAAGAAAGGCGTGAAGTAAATGGCTGGTGGACAATCGAATGTACAAAACAAGGTGAGACCCGGTGTTTATATTAATTTTAATGCAAAGCGCAAACCAATGAATAGTGTGGGGGAACGAGGAATTGTTGCTTTCCCGGCGTCGCTGCCTTGGGGAGTGACGGATCGTGTTATCGAACTGGACAGCAGCTCATTTGGCGAAAAAGCAGTGGAAGTACTGGGCTTTAAAGCGACTGATGCACGTATTCAGCATATTGCGGCAGCAATGTCTCATGCATCAAGCGTTTTGCTATATCGATTGGGAGGAACTAATGCTGCAAAGGCTAAAGCAACAGAAGGAGCTTTGACGGCAACTGCCAAATGGGGCGGTCTGCGCGGTAATGATTTGCGCATTGTGATTCAAGCTGATGTCGATGAGTCCAGCAAGTTTAACGTTATTACGCTGCTTGATCTTGAAGAAGTGGATCGTCAAACTGTAGCTCAAATTGAGGAGCTGGAGAATAGCGCATTTATCGATTGGACAGGAACGGGGGCAGTGACTGCATCAGCAGGTGTGGCGCTTGCAGGCGGTACAGAAGGGACACAGTCCGGTTCAGATTTTACAACCGCGCTTGCAAAATTTGAAAGCTATGACTTTAACGTGCTCGGTATTTCGCTAGATGATGCGGCAAGTAAACAGGTTGCTACAGCTTATGTGAAGCGTCAACGTGAGGAAGAAGGTAAAAAGATTGTAGCGGTTATGGCCAACTATCCGGAAGCGGATTACGAAGGTGTAATCAGCTTACACAACGGTATTGTAACTTCTGATGGACTGGAGGTTTCTCCAACTTCGCTAGTATGGGAAGTAGCGGCAATGCAAGCGGCTGCCAATATTAACGAAGCATTAACCTATACTGCAATCCCTAATGCGGTAGGGGCATTCCCGCGTTTGACACATACAGAAACGATTGCTGCTTTGAATAATGGTGAGCTTGTAGTAACAGCTTTGAACGGCAGAGCGGTTATTGAACAGGATATTAATACCTTAACAAGCTTTTCGCTTGATCGCAGCAAAGCGTTCAGTAAAAACCGGGTTATTCGGGTGCTGGACGCGATTGGCAACGATATTAAGCGATTATTCGACACGTTCTATATCGGCAAGATTTCCAACAACAGCAACGGCAGAGCGCTGCTGCAGGCTGAAGTTACCTCTTACTTAAAAAAGCTAGAGGGACTTGGCGCCATCCAAAACTTTGACAGTCAAAAAGATATTGTAGTATCAGCAGGCGAAGCTACTGATGCGGTTCAAATCGAGCTTAACATACAGCCGGTTGACAGCGTCGAGAAAATTTACATGAATGTGGAGGTTGTTTAATATGGCCATTTTTAATGAGAGAGATGCAATCAGCGGAAAAATCGCAACGGCTTATGTCATTATTGACGGTACGAGAGAGGAATTATTTTATGCCAAGTCGCTCGAAGCGACGATTGAAAAAAATAAAGTAGATGTTCCGGTTCTTGGCCGCATGAATACGCCAAAGCGTTCGGCAGGCTGGTCAGGCAGTGGTACGCTTACCATTTACTATGTATCGTCCAAATTCCGTCAGCTCATGCATGAGTATATCAATACGGGCAAGGATTTCTGGTTTGATCTAATGGTAACTAATAATGATTCTGGCTCCAGTGCCGGAGAACAAGTAGCTGTTCTTAAGGATTGCAACTTGGATAGCGTCATTGCTGCTCGATTCGATGCAAGTTCCGACGATATGCTGGAAGAAGAAATGCCATTTACCTTCAATGGCTATGAGCTGCAAACTGCTTTTAATGCGGTGCAAGGCTCTTAATGGAGTCTTTTTTTTCCGTAACAAATATTTCATGCCTGTGCGAATTGTGCAGGCTTTCTTATTTTTTTGAAAAAATCTACTGAAAAATTGATATTGGAGGCAATCAATATGAGTTTACAAGCTTTTTTTGCACAAAACGTACAGGCTGAACTAACGGAGGAAATTGTAATTTCTGAACGTTTTAAGGACAAGGATGGTAACCCGATCAAGTGGAAGCTGAGAACGGTAACTGAAAATGAGAACGAAGCATTGCGCAAGGCAGCGACGCGCCAAGTAAAAGGCAAAAATGGCGTTCGTACGCAGGAAACCGTACAGGAGGATTATGTAGGCAAGCTGGCAGTAGCGAGCGTCGTCTATCCGGATTTGAAAAATGCAGAGCTGCAGAAATCTTACGGGGTAATGGGAGCAGATACATTGTTGAAAACGATGCTGTTTCCTGGCGAATTTGCTGCACTGCTGACGAGAGTGCAGGAAATGAACGGTTTTGACCGTGATATCGATGAAATGGCGGACGAAGTAAAAAACTAATTAATGAGGGCGATGCAGAGGCGAACTATGCCTATTACGCTCTCAATGAATATCAGATTATGCCCTGGGAATTCAGCAGGCTTGAACCCGCTCAGAAGGCCTCGCTAATTGGTTGTATTAAGGTGAGGATTGAAGCTGAGCGCAAGCAGAAGCTGAAGAAGCGTTAAGCATTCTGTTAGGGAGAAAGGAGGTATCACATGGCTTCTATTAATGGTTATTTGAAAATGATGAATCAGCTTGGGGCGTCTGTGAAATCGAACACGAAACTTATCGATAAAGCTGAAGCCGCAATTAATAAGCTGCGTGCAGCGATGAACAAAAGATTAGGGTTTAACTTTACAATGCCATCTCCCAAAAAACTGCTAGGAAATATTAAAGAAGATATAAGTTTTCTTTGGAAATGGTCAATATTCAAAGCCAAGCAAGTTGGTAAAAACCTAATGAACGCTCTTTCACCTAAAAATCTATTCAATAATTTTAGAAACGCATTAAAGCTTCCAGGTTTGAAAGAAGCCCAAACAAAACCTATTGCTCTACCTAATATTACAGCCTCCCCCGCAAAAAAATTAAGCAGCCAGCAAAACTTAGTGAGCAGCGGAGTGAAAAATGCTGTTAAGCTATCTACGGAATGGTTAAAAAATTTGAAAAGTATCGTTGGGAAGTATCTCACGATTAAAAACCTTCCAAAACTGCAGAAGATGACTGTGGGCGGAGCATTAGAAAATCAATCATTGCTGGATAATTTTATTGCACGAACAGGCAGCGTGGAAACCGGGACAAATATGTTCGAAAAGTTTAAGGCACAGGCTCTTGCTGCTGGTCAAGACGTTAATAAATCATTGCAAAATACGCTTTCCTTCTATGGGATGACTAAGAGCTCAGATAATCTGCTGAAAATTAACGACTTGATTAATCGTGCAGCTACTTTTGATCCGGGCGGGAAAGGAATTGATGGTGCGGCCTCAATTGTGAAATCGGCTATGAAGGGGGACACCTCTGGACTGCAGCAGCAATTCGGTTTCGGGTCTGGTGTCCTACAGGAAAAGAATATAGAAAAGCTTGGGAAATCAGGCGATATTCAAGGTGTAATTAAGGCGCTTGAAGAGCTGTTTGAAATGCGAGGAATGGGAGAAGAGGCCTACAAAAAACTTATGGCATCTCCTGCAAAGCAGCTTGAAAAGTTAAGCGGCTATGTGAACAACGCGTTTGCGGAAGCCGGTCAAGGAGCGATTACCGCGCTTGGGCCATTGCTGACAATGTTAAACGAAGCTTTTGAGGCAGGTAAGTTTGATTTCTTTTTCAATGCACTTCATAATTCAATTGCTCTAATAGCAAATATTGTTACGTGGGCTGCTGAGCTTATTCTAAACAATCTCGATATTGTTAAAAATATAATGGCAGCGGTAGGATTAGTTGCGTTAATTGTAGGAGCCGATTTTTTAATAGCCTGGCTGCAAGCCATCTGGCCTTTACTATTAATCATTGGTGTTATTGCTCTTATTATTGGCGTGCTCAATTATTTTGGAGTGTCAACGGAAGAAATTATTGGATTTATTGCCGGACTATTTATGGGCTTTGTAGCTTCAGCATGGAATATGATTGCTTTGTTATGGAATGGATTTTTGGACTTTGCTGCATTTTTAGCAAATTTGTTCGTAGATCCTATCTATGCCATCGAAAAACTGTTCTACGATTTGAATATAGGCTTCTATGGTATTATTTACGATATGCTAAGAGCTGTTGAGAGCTTTGCCAGCGGGTTTACGAACTTGATTGTAAAAGGAATCAATGGAGCTATAAAGGGCTTAAAAGCATTTGGTGGAGTTATTAATAAAATTTTTGGAGTAAACATAGGTGAATTTGAATTACTGGACGAAAATAATGTTCATGCATTAAGCGATGGCGTGAAGTCCATTATGGACAGTTTTGCGGAGCCAGTAAGCAAAAAGGATGTATACAACTTTGACAAAGCCAAGATGGACATGATGGACGTAGACAAGCAGTTCAACAATGGCCAAAAATTTGGAAGCGGTCTGTTCGATAAGGCTGGAAAAGCACTGGGTGGCCTGCTGCCTCAAAATGATTGGGATAAACCGAAGGTACCAGGTGAAATCGGCGGTGTAGGCAAAGTCGGCGAGGTTGGAAAAATTAATGAAACCGTAGATATTAGCAGTGAGGATATTAAAATGATGCGTGAGCTGGCAGAGATGAAAAATATTCAAAACTTTGTCTCGCTTACGCCAAGCATTACGTTCGGCGATACACATGTACGCAATGAGAGTGATTTGGACACTATTTTTGTTCGAATTACAGAACAGCTGAATAAGGATATCGCATCGTCTGTTAACGCGGTCTACACGTAAGGAGGGGGAGTTATGCGGGTATATGCAGTGGAGTTAAGCTTTAATAATAAGGCTGAAGCGATTATATTGCCCGTTAATCCCCAGTCGATGGAGATTAGCGAGACAGGCAATGGCTCAACCTATGATGTGATGGGCTTGGGGCAGGTTAATGTAATTAAGGATCGCGAGCTGACGGAATATAGCTTTAGCAGTATTTTTCCAGCTGTGGAATATTCATTCGTTACTGGTTTCAACGACCTCCCAAAAGTAGTTGAAGGTGAAAATAGCGAGGATAAGGTGAATTTAGCGGAAGGACAGCTTCTGAAGCCAGTTGAATATGTTAAAGCAATCGAAAGGTGGATGGCTGCGAAAAGGCCGATCCGCTTTATTTTTGTCTCGGACACGTATTACATTAATACGCCAGTGAGTATTGAAAGCTTTCAATGGAAGGAAGTAGCCGGCAGCGGCGGCGACATTGAATACTCAATTACACTTAAAAAGTTTGTATTCTATGCGGCCCGGAAAATTGAAAAGTTGAAATCTGTAGGCAAAGCTGCTCCAAACAAAGCTGTTCCTCCACGACCGACCGACAAGGTGCAGCCTAAAACGTATAAGATGATTGCTGGGGATACGTTGTGGAAGATTGCCAAAACACAGCTCGGTGACGGAGCGCGCTGGAAGGAAATACAGAAGCTGAACAGTATTCAAGATGCCGAGATTACGAAGCTGCCTGTTGGAAAGGTGCTGAAGCTGCCATGATTGAAATTAAGCTGAACAATCGTGACGGTACAGAATGGGATATTAGCGAGCTGGTTACGAGCCTGTCCCTGAAAACAGCGCATATCGGAAAAGCGGGTACTTTGACCCTGACCTTTATAAAAAAAGCACTATATCAATCCTCTCGGTTCAAGTATGAGAATGGTGATGTTATCAGGGTGCGCAAAGATGGTGTTAACCTTTTCTACGGATACATTTTCAGCATTAGCGGAGGACGCGATGAAATCGTGTCCCTTACGGCCTATGATCAAATCCGGTATTTGATGAATACGGACACTTATGTATTTAAAAATACGACAGCCGCTGATATCGTAAAGCGCATTGCGAATGATTTTAACTTAAAGCTTGGCAAAATCGCGGATACGAAGTATCAGATCCCGGCTATGGTGGAGGATGGTCAAAAGCTGCTCGATATTATCGATAAAGCCATTACGCTGACATTTTCGAATACCGGGAAAGATTATTGCTTATACGACGACTTTGGGCAATTGTGCTTGCGTGATGTAGATGAGCAGGTAACAGATATTATTGTCGGCGAAGGCAGCCTCATGTATGATTACTCGGTTAGCAGCTCGATAGATGATGACACGTATAACAAAATAAAGCTGTATAAGGATAACAAAGAAACGGGCAAGCGCGAGGTCTATATCGCTGAAGACAGCATTAATATTATGCGTTGGGGTTTGCTTCAGCATTACGAAAGCATCGATGAAAAAATGAATCCCGCTCAAATCGAAGAACTGTTGAATAATCTGGCTAAGCTGAAGAATAGAGAGCAGAAGAGCTTGAAAATTGAAGCAATTGGCGATATTCGAGTACGGGCAGGCATGCGTGTACGCATCCATATTCCAGAGTACCAAGTGAACCAAAATTTGTTGGTAAATGAATGCTCGCATAGTATTGAAGGTGCCGATCATACGATGTCGCTGGAATTGAAGGTGATATAATGGCTGATTTATTAAGTGTGGTGAAGGAAGCGGCTATAGCAGCTGTTGAAGCGGGAAATCCCGTATCGATTGTATATGGCGAAGTATTGCAAAATAATCCGGTGGAAGTGAAGGTCGACCAACGATTTTCGCTGCCAGCGGATTTTTTAGTAGTACCGGAATCCTTGCAGCGTCTTGAAATAACGATTCCAGGTTTAAGCGGAACAGTGTTAGTGCGCAGAGGTCTTGAAAAAGGAGATCAAGTGATCATGATTCGTGCGCAGGGAGGACAGCAGTTTATTATTTTGGATCGGGTGGTGGTGACATGATTCCAAGTCATAGTCCAATGGAAGAGTCAGACAGGCAGGGAGTGATGCCATCACTTACCTGGAGGCTTGATTTGGATAAAGGGCGGATTGTAGGCAAAATAGATGCCCTTGAGGCGGTTAAACAGGCAGTTTTTAAAATTTTGCAGACGGATCGTTACGGACATGACATTTACAGCTTTGATTATGGCCATGAGCTGAAACAGCTGCTTGGCGGAAGTCCGGCTGTAATGGAAAGCGAAGTAAATCGAATGATTCGCGAAGCATTGCTGCAGGACGATCGGATTGTGTCCGTTGAAGAAGCAGAAGTGACTGCAGAAGGAAACAGCTTGCTTATTCGCTGTGTAGTTGTAACTGATTATGGAAGCTTTGAAGTGGAGGTGAACAGAGATGTATGAAATGCAAACCTATGAAGCGATTTTAGCAAGAATGCTGGAGCGGGTGCCGGATTCAATCGACAAGCGTGAAGGCTCGGTTATCTATGATGCTTGTGCCCCAGCCGCAGCGGAGCTGGCCCAATTATATATTGAGCTGGATATTAACTATAGCCTGTCATTTGTGGATACGGCGAGCGGTGAATATTTGGGACGCAAAACAGCCGAATTCGGCGTGCACAGAGCGCCTGCTGCAGCTGCAAGGCGAAAAGGAATCTTTCTCGGGGCTGCGGATGCTCCAATTCAAGTTCCTTTAGGAAGCCGCTTTTCTATTGAAGGCTTAACTTATGCAGTTAAAGAACGGATCGGTGCTGGGGTTTACATGTTAGTTTGCGAGTCGGCCGGCACGATCGGCAATGCACATTTTGGCACGTTAATTCCTATTGATTATGTGGCCGGCCTGGTCAAAGCAGAGCTCGCTGACGTACTGGTTGCTGGCGAGGAGGAAGAAACGGACAGCAGCCTTCGCAGCCGTTTTTACGAAATTGTTAATGAGCCATCCTTCGGTGGTAATGTGGCAGAATATAAGCAATTAATACATGCAATGCCTGGAGTAGGGGCAGTGAAAATATTCCCGGTTTGGAATGGCGGGGGTACTGTCAAATGCACCGTAATCAGCTCCGATTGGGAAATCCCTTCCTCTACTTTAATCGATACGATTCAAAGCGCGATCGATCCTGAGAGTAATCACGGCAAAGGAATGGGGCTGGCGCCGATTGGCCATCAAGTGACAGTTGATGGTGTTTCTAGTATTACAGTAAATGTGGAAACTTCCTTAACCTTGGCTAGTGATTACACGCTAGGTATGATTCGAGCCGATGCTGAAACAGTACTTCGTGACTATTTACTAGAGCTTAGACAGGATTGGGCAAATCAGAATAGCTTGACTGTTCGGTTAGCTCAAATGGATGCTCGATTATTGACTGTGCAAGGCGTTGAGGATGTGTACGGTACTAAAATCAACGGCAATGCAGTTAATTTAACGTTAAATGAGAGCGATGTTCCATTGCTTGGGGCGGTGACGCTGCATGAGTGATCGCATACTCATTCATTTGCCGGAGTTCTATGAGCAAATAGATGATTTTAAGCAGCTTGCGAGCACAGAGTCTGTTGAATTAATTCTTGTTAAAGAGGCTTCAAGCAAACTGCTGAATAATCAATTTGTGATGACTGCTGATCTCCCTACGATTGCTAGAGTGGAGAGGCTGCTTAACATCCAGGCGGATCCTGGAACAGAAACGATAGAGTTTCGCAGAAGGCGCATCGTCAATCGCTTTCAGACAAAGCCGCCATTTACAGTACGCTATTTGCAGCAGCTGCTGGATGCACTAGTCGGCGATGGGCTGACAGTCGTTTCTATAGATAACCAAAACTTCGTTTTGACCGTTACAGTAGAAATCGAAAACGCCAGCGTGTTTCGCGAGGTTATTTACACCATCAACAAAGTGAAGCCTGCAAACATGGTCTATCGGCAAAATACGGCAGTCAGCAATGGACTGAGATTAAAAGAATCGATTTCCAGACGGCCAGTTACCTGGAATTATAAGCTGGATGGTTCCTGGAAGCTTGGGGAGAAAGCATTTGCCAGCGTTGGTCAGGAGGTGCCTTTCGTATGATTCATGCCCAGTTTATTAACAAGGTTGCTGAATATGTAGAGCAGCAAATTTCAAAAGTAGTGCTGAATGGAAGCCACGAAATTACGAGCTTTGAAGTCAAACAGGTTAATGAAAACACCGTTGTTCTGAACTATTTTGTAATGGCTAATGAAGTATCACATATCTCGTTAATCGAGATGAAAGACGCAGCCAATGAAGTAATTACTAGCAATGTCGTAGACGTTCCAGTTACATCGGATACGATGCTGCTGCAAACGATTCTAGTAAAGGAGGCTAATTAATGGCTAAAACAGATTGGACAATTCATGATGTGGTAAAGCCGGAGGATTTAAATCAGCTTAGTCAAGATGTGAATGAAGCCGGCTCGCAGCTTGATGCCCATATAGGGTCGCGTGGGAATGCCCATCTAACTGCAACGAGAACAGATGCTGGATTTATGAGTCCAGCAGATAAGCAGGAACTTGATAAGCTGGCGGAAGAGATGGGGAATATGGGCAATGTTCCTACGCAAGCTAAAACCGTGTCTGGCGCAATTAGCGAACTGCATGCTACTGGTAAAAGCAACGAAAGCTTATTGCAAGGCGCTACAAGTGCTTCAACGGCTAATACCTTAGTTAAGCGTGATGCAAGTGGTAGGTTTAAGGCTGCTGCCCCTGTGGCTGCTGATGATGTTGCGAGGAAAGCGGAGATTGATGCACCGCCGTTTACCACTACAACCGGCACTGGTGTAGCTTATGTTGCTTCTTTTTCACCCGCATATTCAGCGTTAGTAGCCGGCACACGGATAACTGTTAAGTTTCATGTAGCGAACACAGGTGCAGCGACAATTAATGTTAACGGTCTTGGGGCAAAGTCGATATTGAGGGCAAGTGGGGCTGCATTAACAGCAGGCATTATTAAAATGAATGCTGTTATGTCTTTGGTATACGATGGCACAAATTTTATCTTACAGGGTGAAGGGGGGAATGGAAACGCAACAGCCGCCGATCTGTTAATTGGTAAAACAGCATCAGTGGATGCAGGGGATATTGTTGGCACGATGCCAAATCGTTCAGGACATGTTACAGGGCAGTCTATAAGCCGCAGTGGTACAACATTGCGCATTAGACCGCAGCCTGGTTATGTGCCAGGTGATGCCTCTAATAGTGTGCAGTGGGATGATGTGGATTGGATTGCTGAAAATATTCGAGCTGGCGTAGATATATTTGGTGTAATTGGGACATTGGAAGAGGGGGCTAAAGTAGCAAGCGGAACCGTTAATTTTCCTGCCAAGGTGGCGGCAGTTATAGATATTAGAGGGCTAGATTTTAGACCAAAATTGATAGTTGTGTACAATGAAACACAAGGTTATTTTTATTCTGCATTTCCAGTTTCTGCAGGAGGTACTTACAGAACGATTATTTACAATGCAGGGAATTATTCAGTTTCATCGACTGGTCCTACGTTTTATAATGACGGGTTTTCAGCAACAACTTATGTCGGTGTTAATAACGCTAACAATATAGCTACAGTAGCACGTTGGATTGCCTTTGACGCATCATATTACTAAGTATAGGAGGTATTAACATGGAAGTCGGAAACAGAATTGTGTACGACCAAGACGGGGAAATAGTCTCCCAAACAGGCGAAATGAAGGGCGATGTGCTGCCACGTAAAGATATTACGGAGCTGCACTTTATCGACTTGCCTTACGGCTCTATCAATTATAGTATGCATCGTATTGTGAGCATTGCTGTAGTTACCAGACAACCTATTTTAGAGGAAATACAAGTAATTCTAACGCCTGAACAACAGCAAATTATTGATCTTGAAAATCAACTATTGTTATCTAGTGGGGTGATCTAGTGCTTAATGAGACAATCGTTAAAATACTTGTTGATCGTATCCGAAATGGTGAGATTAACCCAGTTACGGGCCAACCTATGGTACTAGATGATATTAAAATAATCGAGTACAAAACAGCAGTCAAGAACATTTTAGGCTCCGCATAGCGCGGGGCTTATTTTTTGGCCAGGAAAATTTACCTTAAGGGAGGCAAACATGAAAGAGCAAACAATTTTAGGCGTTATCGGAGCAGCGGTACTGCCAGTATATCAATTTTTATTTGGAACGGGTGATGCTGTGAACGGAGTTATGATGGCGCTACTTTTCTTTATTGTGATGGATTGGCTCAGCGGCATACGTGCTGCGAATAAAGATAAAAGCTATACAAGCAAGTACGGAATTGATGGTATCTTCCGTACTTTTTTTATGCTATTGTTACCGGCTGGCGGTCATTTGCTTGATAAAGCTTTCGGCATTCCCGATATTATTTTTGGTGCAATAGCATTTGGATTGCTCTATCACGTTATCAAATCTATGACGGCTAACGCAATTAGGGCTGAATGGGGCGAATGGCTGCCAGTTGGTATTTTGGAGAAAGTGACGAGCTGGGTAGAAAGTGAAATTGAACAAAAGGCAAAGCGATCACTAGAGCGAAGGGTAAAGCCTAATGAAGATCATTGACCTTCGCGGCAGGCTTCCAGTCCACAAAAACAATAAATATAATACACGTAAGCTTTCTGATATCCGTTCTATTGCTATCCATCATTCTTTAACAGTTAGTGGAACGCCAGAAGCATTTGCAAATTATCATGTAACTACAAACGGTTGGCCTGGTATTGCGTATACGTATGTCCTACAGCGTGACGGCACAGTGTATCAATGCTGGGATCACACTATTATCGGATATCATGTAGGCAATAGTAATAAGCATGCTTTAGGCATATGTATGGTTGGAGACTTTAGAACGCAGCTGCCAACGCCTGAGCAGTATGTAGCAACCTTGGAACTTACAAGCTGGCTGCAAGGACAGCTGCCCAATGCTACAGTGGTAAAAGGGCATTCTGAGTATCCGGATTATAGCTGGAAAGCTTGCCCGGTAATCGATATGAATGTATTTCGAAAAGACTTAAGCGAAGGGAAGAAGTCGCCAATGACGGCAGAGGAAAGAAAAGTAATGGATGATCTACGGAAACAGATACGCGAGCAGACTGCACGAATTGACGCTCAAGCAAAAGCGCTGGCAGCTGCTGCTGGACGCATAGAAGCTCCTGCATGGTTTGTACAGGAATTTGGCAGCTGCAATTTAGGTGGTTTGATTAATGAACCAACCATGACCTATGAAGGCTGGCGAAATATTGCTATATCGCTGCGAACACAAGGCTTTGGCAATGGACGTGATCGGTGTATGGATATTAAATAGGCAGCACTGAAAAGGACGCGCAGAGGCTAAAAATCAATAGTTGTCCTATGCCAAATCAGCTGTGCTTGCATATTGTAATTTTATAGGGCATCGCGATTCCACTCCGAGCAGCAGCAATGAGCCCAGTCTTTAGGCGGTATGCCTTAATGTCGGATAAAGATGGTAGGTGATAATATGGAAGATTTTCTTCAGTTTATTACTGAGAAAGCACTGATCTTAATGCCTGCACTATTTATTATAGGCATATTTCTAAAGAAAACGCCGCATATTTCAGACTGGATGATTCCGTGGATACTGCTTGTTGTTGGCGTAACAGGGGCAATATTTTTAACAGGAGACACGATTGATGGCATTATTCAAGGTATTCTTGTTACGGGCAGCACAGTGCTTACCCACCAGTTATATAAGCAAACCTCAAAAAAAGATAATTAACTTTTTAATCAGCTGCATAGGCGTCATATGTACGACGAGCAATCTATGTATGACGCCTTATTTTACGGTGAAATCCAATTCTTCTCTTCGACCTTCAAATGACTTCTTCCAACAGCCCATCTAAAATAGTACTATAAGCTTAAGCAGCTTAATTCTAATGCCCAAAAAATTATTTATTGTCGAGTTATTTACCTTGTAAACTATTATACCTAAGCTATAATTAAGATGTAGCTGCAGCAAACTGCGATCAAGAATATCCACTTTAATTAATGTAGCGCTATGGCCATTGGCATCGATAGTGCTTTTTTTGTTTTTACAGCGATGCTAATGTTCCGATTCGTAGGTCTTACATTCACTTCATTTGCTACATAGACACTGGTTTGTCAATTGGATTTAGTTGAAGAATCCTTTATAATATCCTTTATAGTAGTTCTTTTGGTCTATAATAGGGTGTGTAAAAAGGGGTTGAATAAGTGGGACGAACAACTAAGAGAGGGATTATGAAAACAGCTTTCTACAGCTCTTTAATACTAAGCTGTATGCTGACTGCTTATTTCTATATGAAAACGATTACAACACCTCTGGCAATCGGGGTTTTAGCTATAGTTATTTACCTAATAGCAACAACTAATCGTAAGAAACAAAGAGAAGAGCGTGTTGCTGATTCTGGGATTCATGATATTGACCAGATGGATACAAAACAATTTGAATTGTTTTTGCTTCATTTATTTAAAGGTCACGGTTATGCGGTCGAGATTAAAAAGCCGGGAAAATGCAATGGGATAGAGCTTTTAATTACTAAAGGCATGGAACAGACGATTGTTTTTGCCAAAAATGATAAGCGACATTTGGGAATTCAGGCTGTACAGCAAGTTGTAGAGCTGAAGGCTCTCAGCAACGCATCATCTGCTTGGCTTGTTACAAATCGAGATTTTTCTTCAGCAGCCTACGCGCTGGCGGATTCGAAGCAGGTTAGGCTTATTAATAGAGATAGTCTGATGGATATGGTTATAACGCTAAAATTGAATCAGCAAGAGCAATCAGCAGGCAGTGCAAATCATGGGTCTCTACTAAAGCGCCGTTAGCTTAAGCTGATGTAAATTACATATAGTTATGCCCGACATCACTTGTAAATTCAGCATGGGATGGCCGGGCTGTTTTTTTGCCAAAATGGACAAATGTACATAATAAAAAAGATTTCGGAATAAGTCTATAATTACAGGCTGTTGAAAAAGCTCCGCAGTTGCTTAATAGTCTAGATAACAGGCCAAAAGTGTCGGGCTCGAGAGGCTGTCCATTTTGTAACGAATCCTCAAGATACTATTTCGTATAAAAGGTACCTTTTGAAATTCTTACGAATCGTGGATGCGCTATCTGTGAACAAATGCTCATTTGGGCAGCGTTTTACAGCCAATAAGCATGCTAGGATTCGTTACATTTTCAAAACAAGCTTTTTCGGCGTAATAACGCTACTAGGATTCGTTAGAGTTTCCAAACGATTATTATTTAAATGATTTCTCTACATACGTAGACTCAACTTTTATAAATTTCAAAAATTTTTCAAAACGCATCCTTATAATAAAGATAGATTTAAAATGAGGTGAGTTTACGAATGGTTTGGTTGGCATATGCCATTGCTGCTGGGATCGTTATCGTAGCAGGGTGGTATCTTTTTGTTCAAACGGTTGACAAGCACTTCGGCCGAAAAGCGAAGGAAGCGAATATTAAAACGGAATGGTACAGCTCATTGTACGAAAATCATGGGGATGCAATCATATCCGTAGATCATAACTTTAGAATCATCAGAACGAATCAATCGGCTAGTCGTTTGCTCGGTTTGGAGTTGGATCATTACAAGAACCGGCCTGTTGAGTCGATTGTGACAGCTGTTCATCGTAAAGAACAGGATTTGCTGCGCGATTATTTTATGAGAGCGTATTGCGGAGAAGATGCTTCTTTTGAAGCAACGGTTATTTATGATGACGGTAGAGAGGCATATGTGCAAATTAAGTGTGTGCCTTTTTTATTGGAGGAGCAAATTAGCGGCAGCCATTTTGTAATTCGCGACATTACAGAGGAGCATCAATACATTCAAGAGATGAAGCAGCTTGCCTACAAAGATGAGCTTACAGGCTTGTCTAATCGAAGGCATTTCTATGAAGTTATGGGGCAAGCGATGGCAAGAAGCCGTGCCACTAATACGTCAATGGCTGTATTGTTAATGGATCTCGATGGATTTAAGCTGATCAATGACTCGGTTGGGCATTTTATAGGGGATCGGTGCTTGCAGCATATAAGCAAGCAGCTGCTTGAAGCTGCGGTAAACTATAGGGCCGAACTGGCAAGGCTGGGCGGGGATGAATTTGTCATCGTGCTGGAGCACGACGATATTTGGCATGCCGCTGCAAGCTTGTCTGAACAAATTATTGAAGCTTTGCAAGCATCTATAATGGAAATCGACCAGCAGCATCCCGTTACAATTAGTATAGGCATCGCTATTTACCCGGATGATAAGCTGGATATGATGGAGCTGTTGAAAATAGCAGATGAGGCTATGTATACAGTGAAGAGCAATGGCAAAAACGGCTATAGGTTCTACAAAGACGCAAGGGATGAAAAGAAAGAAGTTCAAATTAAAAATAGCGGCTCAAGAGCATCTGAAGGGATTCAGAAAGGGGAAGGCGATTCTTTATTCGCATTAACCGAGCTATTAAAAGAAGTAAGCTATAAAAGCAAAGTTGACTAAACGTTCATCTGAACCAAATTCAATGAATGAAAAACGGTACGTCCTTGGTCAAGGATGTACCGTTTTTTGTTAAAATATTTCATATTTCATGAGTAAACGCGTCTGTCCAAAGGACGGCGTAGCCGTTTATCCTTGTGCGTTAGTTCGTTTTCTCATGATCATTGGATATTTTCCATACATCAAACAGCTTGAACAGTAAGCTTAGCAGTATACCTACGATTGTAGCCAAGGACATGCCCACTAGCTTCAAGTCGCCGATTACAACTTCAAGTCCGCTTAGCCCTGTCGCAAATACGACAGTTGTAAGGAACATATTAGTCGGTTTGCCATAGTCAACCTTGGACTCGATCAGCATACGCAAGCCTGACGCTGCGATAACTCCAAACAATAGCAAGGAAACGCCGCCCATGACAGGCTCAGGAATTGCTGAGATAAGCGCCGAAATCTTGCCCGAGAAAGAAAGAAGGATGGCAATAATTGCCGCACCGCCGATTACGAAGGTGGAGTATACTCTCGTGATGGCAAGAACGCCGATATTTTCGCCATAAGTCGTGTTTGGCGTTGAACCGGTAAAGCCGGAAATAATCGTTGAAATACCATTACCAAGCAAAGAGCGATGCAAGCCAGGATCTTTTTGCAAATCCTTCTCGACAATATTGCTCGTTACAATCAAGTGGCCGATATGCTCAGCGATAACAACTAAAGCTACCGGCGCGATGGCGATAATGGCTGACCAGTGAAATTCAGGCCATGTGAAGGTCGGGGCTTCTACCCAGCCAGCAGCATCGACTTTAGTGAAATTAGTCATTTTCATAAAGTATGCGATGACATAGCCTGCAATAATACCGAATAGAATCGGAATGATGCGCATAAAGCCGCGGAACAAAACGGAACCAAGAACGGTAATAGCTAGTGTAGCTGTCGATAGAATAATAACCTTGCTGTCCATCGCCCATGGTGTATCATATGTGACACCAGGCTTGGCTATCCAGCCGGACATACCTGCTGCAACCGGGATAAGCTCAAGTCCAATGATAGCGACGATAGCGCCCATAGCTGCTGGCGGGAATACAACGTCAATCCATTTAATGCCGACTCGCTGGATAATAAGCGCAACTACCGTGAAGATTACACCTACTGCGATAAATCCGCCTAGCGCTGCGGAGTAGCCGTTGCCGCCAAATGCTTCATTGCCGATAACCGCTCCGGCCGGTGCAATAAATGCAAAGCTGGAGCCCAAATATGCTGGAATTTTGCCGCTGCATATCCATAGGTACAACAATGTGCCGATACCGTTCATTAGCAAGCAGATCGCAGGATCGACGCCGAGCAGATTTGGTACTAGTACAGTAGAACCAAACATGGCGAAAAGATGCTGCAGGCTTAGCATAATACTTTGAGCAAACGGCGGCCTTTCATTAACTCCGATCGTTCTTCTCATGAGAACCCTTCCTTCTATGAATGATGAACTTTTAATTAACCTTTGTTGATTCTACATAGTCTTATGCAGTTTGGCAAGCAGTAAATTGTCATTTAATAAGGAATTATAAGGCTTTTTGCGATTGCTTTTCGGTTTATTTTGAAAAAAACGATTGCAGTAAGAAAATATCTGTTACTTTCAGCTTATTTCTGCGTAAATTAAACATAGAAAACAACAGAGGGGAGAGGGAGAAATGAGCATATTCAATCATCCAAACGGTCCAGGCGGAGATACGCCGACACCGAATGCTTCCAATCAAGCGAAGAAGCCGGAATTAAAGCCGGGGACGATCAAGAAAGCTATTTCTTTTATTGTGGCTGCCATTATTGTTATTTATTTGGGTTCTTCATCTTTTTATACGGTGCAGGAGCAGGAGCGGGCGGCAATACTTACGTTTGGAGCATATTCGCATGATACAGGGGCAGGCTTGCATTTTAAATGGCCCTATCCGATTCAGCAAGTGAAGATTGTGCCTGCGGAATTAACCCAGCATATTACTATTGGTTATCGAGAGGATAGCAAGGGGAAAATGGACACTATTGATGAAGAAGCCATGATGATTACCGGTGATGAGAATATTGTTCTTGCGGATGCCGTAGTCACTTGGAAAATTCATGATTTAGAAAAGTATTTATTCAATATAAGCAATCACGAGCAATTTTTACGTAATTCTGCAAGTGCATCTGTCCGGTCGGTCATTGGTTCTCAGAAGCTGGACTTTGCTATAACTGATGGTAAAACCGTCATTCAAGACGAAGTGCGCAAAAGACTGATTGATTTGCAGGATAAGTACGAAACAGGCATTCAAATCATTGATATCAAGTTCCAGGATATTGAACCGCCAGGCGGCGAGGTTGAAGAAGCATTCCGTAACGTTACAAATGCCAGAGAAGAGAAAAATACGAAGATTAATAACGCAACCCGTTATGAAAATGATCGTATTCCTAAAGCGCGCGGGGAAGCTCAAGCTCTCATTGAAAACGCGGAAGCGGAGAAAAAATCGCGGATTCTTAATGCGCAGGGGGATGTAGCCAAGTTTAATGCTATTTATGAGGAATATTCCAAAAATAAAAATGTTACGCAAAGTCGTCTTATTATAGAAACGCTTGAAAAAATACTGCCTAATGCACAAATATTTATTACAAATTCAGGCTCAGATACGGTCAATTACTTGCCGCTTAATGAGCTGCTGCGTGATCGCGGGACCACTTCAGCGACACAGCAGACTGTACCGCCATCTGCCCAGCCGCAGACTGAGACAGCGCCATCAGCTAATGATGCCAATACGCAAGGTAATGCAGGAGGTGGCAACTAATGAATAAAAAAACAATCATTGCAATTGTTTCAGTCATTTTGCTCATCATTATTGGTTCAGGCTCTTTGTTTATTGTTAATGAAGGAGAATATAAGGTTGTTCTTCGATTTGGCGAAGCTAAACGTACAGTAACCTCGCCAGGCTTGAATGTGAAAATTCCATTTATTGAGAATGTTACGACATTGCCGAAATATCAAATGACCTATGAAAGTGTACCTACACAAATATTAACGAAGGACAAAAAAATTCTATTCGTTGATAATTACACCGTATGGCGAATCGAAAATCCGGCCAAATTTATTCAAAAGCTGCAAACGATTAGCGGTGGTGTAAAACGAATTGATGAGGCAGTATACAATGCCGTTAGACGTAAGCTTTCTGAAATTAATTACGATAGTATTATTAGTGAGAATACGGAACGCGGTAATATTAATGATGAAATTACGAATGATGTTGCATCGGCTCTTATGCGTGATGATTATGGGATTAAAGTTGTTGATGTACGTATTAAAAGAACGGATTTGCCTGAAGGTAATAAGCAAAGTGTATTTAACCGCATGATTTCTGATCGTCAGTCGATGGCAGCACGCTATTTGTCAGAGGGGGATGAGGAATCCCGCAAAATTACGTCCAAAGCTGACAGAACGGTAAAAGAGCTAATTGCTCAGGCTGAGGCTGAAGCTAAAAAAATTATTGCCTCTGGAGAAGGGGAAGCGGCGAAAATTTACAACGATGCTTACGGGAAAGATCCTGAGTTTTATAATTTGTACCGTACGTTAGAAAGCTATATCGTAACTTTGAAAAATGATCCGGTCATAATGATTCCGATTGAATCTCCTTATGCCAAAATATTGTTAGGCCAATAAGTAAAAGTTCAAAAACTGCCTTTGATCATTAAGATTGAGGGCAGTTTTTTTGTTGGAAATTTATGCTTATAGAGACCGCTTTTTTTAATATACGGGGGTATTCAAGCAAGGATGATTTGCTAAAAATTTCAACTGGAAAATGTCGAAATATTTAAGCTGTACAATAAGTTAGGAGTGTAGTAATATCCAATCAACATAATAACTAAAGACTGGCGAGGCAGGTTATGATAATGGCGGAGCGTGCAGCTAAGAAGTCATCGTATCACGTTGTACGGTTTGGCATGACGATGTCAGGACGCGTGTGGAGAAATGCCCGTATAGATTTGGGCGGAGCATGTATTTTTTCTTTATTTAATGTGGTGATGAATCAGTTTTACGTAGCTTTTGCCATTCAGCAGGGAGCCAATAATTTTCAGGTTGGATTGTTAACAGCAGCGCCTGCCATCGGATTGCTGTTTTCCCCTATTTGGGCCAGCATGATTGAAAAAGCGAGAAGTCCGAAAGCGTATGTCGTTATTCCCAATATGGTCGGCCGGATGCTGCTTATATTGCCGGCTATATTTGCGTATCCGTCAGTTTATGTGACAGTAGCGTTATTGTTTCAGCTGCTGATGGGCATCCAGGCTCCTGCTTATGCAGCGCTAATCTCGAGAATGTATCCGTCTGATTTACGTGGCAGGCTGATGGGATACGTCAGGGTTGCGATGGGCATTCTTATGATTCCTATCGCATATATGGTCGGCAGCTGGTCCGAAGCTTTTGGTCCGTCAGGTCCGCTAATTGCAGCTGCTATTGCTGGAACTGTATCGATCAATTTGTTCAATACAATCAAGCTTCCCAAGGAACGGCCAGCCAATGAAGCATCCCAAATGCCGAAGCGTTCGGCTATTATTGCATTACGAGAACAGTGGAAGCTGATCACAACCAATCGGGTTCTCGCCATATTTTTGCTGGCGACCACCTTTTCTGGCTTTGGCAATATGCTGTCCATACCTTTATATCAAATTATTCAAGTGGATGTAATGCAGCTTTCTAATGTTCAGATAGGCCTTGCTCGTGTCGCCTATTTTACTGCGCTATTAGCCAGTTATTGGATTGTGGGCTGGATGATTGACCGTATCCACATCAAGTATACGTTAGCAATTGGAATTGCCGCCTATGCGATAGTGCCGATGTTTTATAGCTTGTGGGGCAGCTACAGTGCAGTCGTAATCGGTCATGCTATTCAAGGGATCGGCGATTCTATATGGGATATTGGCATTTTAGCTTTTGTCTTCCGATTTATGCCTGGCCGCGAAGCTATGGTGTTTGGCATTCATTTATTAGTATTTGGCATTCGCGGAACGATCGGCCCATTGCTTGGGGCTTCTCTCACCTCATCCGTTTCTATTTCAGCCATTTTACTTATAGCCTCGCTATGCGGCTGGATCGGATCGCTGATCTTTATTATAGGAAACCGTAAAAAGGCTCTGGCCAAACTTGATTTTTAAAAAAGAAAAGCCGTCCGCTGTATGGAATGAATGTATTCACTCCATGTGGCTGACGGCTTATTTATTAATATAGAGAAATGGTTAGCGTATCCCGTTCTGACAAGGAATGGAGAGTTGCTTCACTGCCGACAATTTCTACACTAATGAGTGATGCAATACATGTTTTTAATGCATTTTTTCCAGTTTGCAGCTTGCGATGCAATACGGCTGACAGCTTGTCCAATGCTTGTTTATTTGTATCTGTCATATATACCGGTATAGTTTTATTTTGAAATAACAACATGGTTTTCATCATTTTGTCCTCCATCCAATTCATATTTGCCTTGACCTTCGAGTCAATGTCTATGTTTGTATAATAGCGCACAAATATTAATTAATTCTTAAAAATCAATAATAATAAAGTTACAAAGTTGTGACCATTTTGTATTTTTAAAATATAAGAAAGTATTAGAAAAGACAAAATCGCATAAGAAAATGCTAATTAGATAGCTGTTTTTCAGGTGGAATGACCATTATAATAGCAGTGACATGAAGATGATAAAGCTTACATCAAACCAAATAAGGGAGTGCTGACATATGACACAACGAATGGGCATTGGCTTGCAATTGTATACACTGCGTGATGTCATGGCTGACGATTTCGAAGGTGTTTTACGCAAGGTAGCGGCTATGGGGGGCTATGAAGGAGTTGAATTTGCTGGCTATGGCGGTATGGAGGCAGCGGCACTAAAGGCATTGCTGGATGAATTAAATCTGAAGGCAATTGGCAGCCATGTTTCTTTATCTTCACTTTTGGAGCGGCTGGATGAAGAGATTGCTTATTTGAAAGCAATAGACGCTCAATATGTTATTTGTCCGTGGCTTCCTGTTGAAGCACGCGATGCTGCAGCATGGCAAGAGCATATTGCCGCATTTCAGATGATTGGCGAGCGTGTACAGGCTGCCGGCCTTCAATTCGCTTACCATAATCATGATTTTGAGTTCCAGGTTGAATTGGATGGAAAAGCTGTATTCGATGCTTTGTACGAGAAAATAGACGAAAAGTATTTGAAGGTTGAAATGGATATCGGCTGGGTTCAGTTTGCAGGCAAAGACCCGCTTGCTTATATTCGTACCTATGCTGGACGTTTGCCGCTGCTTCATTTGAAGGATTACCTTAAAGATAATGAAGGCAAAATTGATACAGTAGAGCTTGGCAGAGGCGAATTGCCGCTTCAAGATATTATTAATGCGGCATCAGAAGCGTCGGTGCAATGGATCATTGTTGAGCAAGACGTCTGTGCAAATCCACCTCTAGAGGCAGTAGCTGAAAGTATAGAATGGTTGAAATCAAACTATATCAAAGGAGAATTATAATGAGTAAAATTCGTGTAGCCATAATTGGCTGTGGTTCAATTTCCAAGTATCGTCATATTCCTGAATATGCAGCAAATGATCAGGTAGAGCTGGTTGCATTTGTAGATCCTATTATCGAGCGCGCTCAGCAATTTGCTGACGAGCATGGGGCAAAAGCATTTTCTGACCATCAGACTATGCTGGCTGAAGTTAAGCCGGATGCAGTAAGCGTTTGTACACCAAACTATTTGCATGCGCCAATCAGCATCGATGCAGCTAATGCAGGAGCTCATGTGCTTGTTGAGAAACCGATGGCTGTTTCTGATGAGGAAGCTGCTGCTATGATCGCAGCAGCCAGCAGCAATAATGTAAAGCTGATGGTAGGCCATAATCAGCGCTTTATGCCACCGCATGTAAAAGCAAAGCAAGTGCTGCAAACAGGCGTATTAGGCAAAGTGTTGACATTCCGCACCTCCTTTGGGCATCCTGGTCCGGAAGGCTGGAGCGTTGATGGCAAGGGCAGCTGGTTCTTCCGCAAGGATGAAGCGATTATGGGCGCAATGGGCGACCTTGGTGTTCACAAGTCCGATTTGATTCGCTGGATGCTTGATGACGAAGTAGCTGAAGTAGCCGCTTTTATCGGCACGATCGACAAACAGGATACAGATGTGGATGATAACAGCTCTTGCTTGGTAAGAATGAAAGGCGGCGCAATCGGTACGCTAGTTGCAAGCTGGACTTATTACAAGGGCGAGGATAACACGACTATTCTTTGGTGTGAAAATGGCGTTATGAAAATTGGCACGCATCCTGACGATCAGGTTATCGTTGAGCTAAGAAACGGCAGCGTGGAGAAGTATAAGGTAGGCGCTATTTCTACTAATGACAAGCAGGAATCAAGCGGAGTCATCGATGCGTTTGTGGACAGCATCGCAACAGACGCCACACCTGCAGTTAGCGGAGAAGAGGGCCGCAAATCCTTAAATGTTATTTTGGCTATGTTTGAGTCACAAGCAAAAGGACAATTTGTAAAAATCAACTAATATTTTTTAAAAGAAACCGTAAGGCTTGCTGCTCGCTGATAGCAGCTGCTTTACGGTTTTTTATTATATTTATAAGTTTTTTCTATAAACTTGTTCTTATCATTCATCTGTAAACGTGCCTTTCCAAAGGACGGCGGAGCTGTTTATCCTTGGGTACAGATACTTGCTGTCTAACCCATATTGGAACGGCGCACCCGCCTTTTCTAATAAAAATGAGAAAAAATCAGAATGAGATGAGGATAATCTCATAATGAAGGAATGGCGCAGGTTTGCAGCTGTTTTTAGCGTCTTTGGTAATTATTGTGTCATGAAACGGCAAAAATCGCATGTTACCATAGGTTCAGTCGGGAGAAACAATACGAAGACGAACATGGGAGATGATAGCGTGGCAATGAAAAAAATGGGAAAAGCAATCGCTGTAACACTAGCAGCGGCTTACTTAAGCACAAGTTTTGTAGCGCCCAAGCTGCACGCAGCACCTAAAATAGAAACAAAAACTGTGTTTAAAGCCTATCAAGTGCAGCTAGATGTTTTTCAAGTAATTGCACAGAAATATGGTATAGACCTTCAACAATTAAAATCGCTTGAGGAATTGCTGCAGCCGATATTGAATTGGCCAAACGTGACAAAGCCAACAGCACCGCCTGCAACACCGAAGCCAACAACACCACCGGCAACACAAAAACCGACGACACCGCCGGCAACACAAAAACCGACAACACCACCGGCAACGCAAAAACCGACGACGCCGCCAGCGACACAAAAACCGACAACACCACCGGCGACAACAAATCCAACAACGCCGCCAGCAACGACAGCACCTGGCTATTCTGCAGTTCAGCAGCAAATTTTGCAGCTGGTCAACCAAGAGAGAGCTAAGGCTGGTTTGAAGGCACTTGCGCTTGATAGCCTGCTGACGAAGGTAGCTACAGAAAAAGCAAGAGATATGTCAGCAAACAATTATTTCAGCCATACCTCACCTACTTATGGTTCACCATTTGATATGATGAGATCCTTTGGCGTGAAGTATTCCTATGCTGGAGAAAACATTGCGGCTGGACAGCGTTCTGCACAAGAGGTTATGAATGCTTGGATGAACAGCTCAGGACATAGAGCCAATATTTTGAATGCTAATTTTACTAAGATTGGCGTTGGTTACGTAAATAACCAATGGGTACAAATGTTTATCGGTTAAAAGAAACGTTGACGTAAGCAATTGACACACCGTTTCTGCGAAATATAAGAGCCGTTTTGCGGCTCTTATATTTTAAAAAAGTAAAGGGGTTTTATTTTGAAGAAATTATCTGCAATTCTAATGGTAAGCTTGATGTCAATTCTGTTAATGGCTGGTACGGCTAGCGCAGCCCATACGCTATTGAAAGAGGATACATTTTGGAACCTGACTATGGTGCATAAGTGGCCCATGAGCGCAGCATCCTTATCGCTAAAAGCTGCAGAAATTTTAGATCAGGATAATGAATCGGACAAGCAGCAAACAGCTGCTGCCGGACTGCAGCAAGTAGAAGGAATTCAAGCGGCGGTTGCTGAGGATCCGATGCTTCAAAGCTTGAAGGACCATGCTGCCGCTGTAGAGAGCGGTAATACCGCTAAGTTGGCTGACGTCGGCAAGATCCAGCTGCTGTCAGCGCCAGTTACAGATGTGAAAGCTGATGAGGCAGAAGCTGCCCAGAAAGCACAAGCAGCAATTGCGGCTAAGGAAGCTGCTGAAAAAGCAGCAAAAGCTGAAAAAGCTGAAAAAGCGGCAAAAGCAGCCAAGGCTGTAGCAGAGAAAAAAGCTGCGCAGTCCAAGCAGCAAAGCAATAAGGCTAAGGAAACCGCAAAGAAAAAGGCAGCTGTTACTACAAGCTCTGCAGCTAAAGCAAAGGCGACTACTGTAAAGCAAAGCAAAAAGAAAACAACAAATGTAGGAAGCAGCAAGCCTGCAGCTGCTAAAACAAGTGCGTCAAAAAGTACATCCATAATTACTACACCAAGCGGGAAAACATATAACTTTAAAAAGCAGCTTAGCATGCAGGCTACTGCTTACACCGCCGCCGCCTCAGAAAACGGAAAATGGGGCGCTGTTGATTACTTCGGCAATAAGCTGAAGGTTGGAACTGTTGCAGTAGATCCCAAAGTAATCCCTTTAGGCACCAAGCTCTATATTACAGGCTACAAATATGCAGGACTGCCAAAAGGCGGAATGATCGCAGTAGCCAGTGATATGGGAGGAGCTATAAAAGGAAATCGTATTGATGTATTCGTGCCAGACTCAAGGAGCGAAGCGTTAGCATTTGGCATTCAACAGCTAAAGGTTTATGTTATCGAGTAGCGGACTGGTTAATTAATTCCGAAATTAATACGATTTGATACCCGTCTTGCTTAAGGGTATGAATTAACTCAGGCAAAGCCTCGATGGTTCCCATCAGGCTTTGTCCTGTTCCGCCTCCAGCGTGCTGAAGGATGATCGAGCCTGGACGGAGTGTTTTTTTTATATTTGACATGATCTGTTCACTCGTCGGATCATTTTTCCAATCCTCGGAATCTACATCCCAATTGACAATTACGAAGTTTTCCTTGGAGCTCCAGCTAAGTTGCTCAGGCAGCAGCTCGCCATATGGCGGTCTAATAAATCGTGGGGAATAGCCCACGATTTTTTCTATGATTTGATTCGTTTTTAAAATTTGATTGCGATACTGATCCAATGTCAGTTTTGAAAACTGACTGTGATTATAGGAGTGGTTGCCGATTTCATGGCCTTCCTGTTTTATTCTTTCTACAAGTTCAGGGTTTTTCTCTGCGCGATGACCAACAACGAAAAAGGTAGCTTTTACTCCGCATTCCGCCAAAATATCTAATATTTGCGGGGTAAATCGTGGATCTGGAGCATCATCAAAGCTTAAGGCGACCTTCATCTCGTTTCTCGGGCCGTGCAAATAGTAGTGCCCCGGAAATTCGCTTTCCATGTCCCGCCAGGAACGAATTTTCTTTTTGCCTTGCGTTGAAACAGGAGTGTTATGCAGGGCATGTGCGTCTGTTATCGTTCCGAATGAAAATAAGAGGCAGCAAAATAGTAGTGCTGCAGTTAGCTTAAACCATTTTACAAGTTTTATTTTTTGCATCATACTCATCCTTTTAGCCTTTTAGTAAAATAGTGCAACTAATTCCTTAACATGCCCAAAATTGATCAGTTCATTCGGTTTGTGCATAAAAAAGACGAACTCTGAGAAGATCCAGAATTCGTCTTTTTTTTAAATATAGGAAGGTATAAGTTTTCACTTTATACATGTTCCTATATTTCATCGGTAAACGCGCCTGTCTAAAGGACGGCGGAGCCGTTTATCCTTGTATAAGTTTATTTCATTTTGAATACTTGAATGGTGCGCTGCAGTTGGGTGGACATTGTAAGCATTTGCTCGGTTTCCTGAACGACAGCCTGAACGGAATTAATCTGTTCATTCATGGAGGCGGAAACCTGCTCGGTGCCAGCAGCGGATTGCTGTGTAATCGCTGAAATATTCTGGATTGCATTGGATATTTGACGGGCGCTGTCCAGCATCGCGTCGCTCTCTTGTGCAAAGGCATGAATTTGCTCTGCAATAAATTGTACGCTGCTTACAATTTCGGTGAAGATAGCTTCAGATTGTTGAATATGTTCAGCCTGCATAGCGACAACCTCTTCATTGATCTTCATGCTGTTAATCGTCTGCTTAATGCCCTCGTCAATGCTTTTCACCAAGTTGAATACTTCCTTCGTAGAAGCGGTTGATTCTTCCGCAAGCTTGCGGACTTCCTGTGCTACTACGGCAAAGCCTCGCCCATGCTCACCGGCGCGGGCTGCTTCGATAGAGGCGTTAAGAGACAGCAAATTGGTCTGCTCCGCAATATCGGAAATCGTTTTTGTAATGGCGGTAATTCCTCTTGCGCTGTCTGCCAGCTCCTTGATCGTGCTTGCCACCTTATTCGTTGCTTCTAAATTGCGCTGCATGCCGTCAGACTGCACATCAAGCGCTTCTCTGCCTCTGTTGACGAGACTAATCGTCTGGGTTGATCGTTCATTCATTTCATGAGTCGCCTGGGCATAGGAGGCAACCTTCTCTTCGATTGCATTAATCGACTCGCTCATATCCGTAACATCTTCGGATATTTCATTGGCGCCTGTAGCCAGCTCATTGGCAGAAGCTGCCACCTGCTCCATGGCGCTTTTAATATTAATATTTTTATCAAAAATATTGCGGCTTGTTTCTGCAACGTGTCGTGTAATATTCGTCGTTTCTGTAAGAATGTCGCGCAGCTTGTCAACCATGCTGTTGAAGGAATTAACAAGCCCGCCTGCTTCAAAGGAGGATGATTCGATTTTTTGTGTAAAGTCGCCTTTGGAGATACGGTAAGCGGCATTAGAGATTTCGTCAAAAGAGCCCGTAATCGTTTTTTCGAAAAAGGACACGGCTGGAAACAATACAACTGCCGTGATAGCGGTTACAATTATGACAGGCAAAATAGATGCACCTGCAATTAACATGGCAACCGAGGTAAGTATGGCAAAGAACAACAATGTTATGTATGTAGCAACTAGGAGTTTATTACGAACTGATAACGAATAGTACCATTGACTCATAATCATGCTCTCCTTTTTTTAATATAGGGCTAGTATAACATTAGTGGAAAAAAAGGTCTATAATTGTCAGTCATATATTCCTGTTGTTTAAGTCTAATGAACTACACAAAAACGAAAAAATAGGTACAAAAGCGCAAATAACGATTCGGAAAATACTAATAAATATTTCGGTGTCGATTTAATTGGAAAGTGTTACCATGAAGGCGAAAGTAATTTTATGTCGATTAAGGTCGAGAAATTGGAGGAGGATGCAGAATGAACAAAGAAACGGACTCATCATTGACAAGACAGGTAGATTTTGTTTTTCGTCAATTGGAAAATGAACTGACAAATGCTGTAGCCGGTACCGTATTAATTCATGTTAGAAATAATGCTGTAGGTAAATTCGGGATTAGGCATCATCCCATTAATTGCAAGGATGGCCAGCTTAACGACGAGAAGGAGCAAGGCATGACGCCGCACCAGGTAAAGGCATTTCGTCAAATGGCTATCGATGCCTTGAAATATCGCAGAAACTGGACGCATGGAGAAATTTTGTATGACTTCGCCGTTAGAAACAGTTCTAAAAAATCGTGGTCAGCAAGCGTGCTGTTTGAATCCAATTATAATATGTCTTACTGGAATTCGAATTTCAGTGCTAATTATCATGCCAGAAGGCGCGATATTTCAAATTAACATTAAGCTGCGGGCAGTATTAACAATTGTTTGTTTCAAGCTAATTACTCGGATCGTTTTGTTTATTCGCTTGTTCTGCCTTTCTGCGCAAACGGGCTTTTACAATAAAGCCAGCACCTGAGCTGAAAAGCGACAATAAGCCGAATAGAAGCACAAACCAGACGTTATAGCTGATCGATATAGCAGTTAAACTCATAAATAACACTGTTATTACTGCGAATAGGAGAGATAATTTCTTTGACATTTAAGGAGTCTCCTTTACATAGAAAAAATGATAAAAAATTTGAAAAAAATAAATGCTATAATTCGAATACTATTTCGAATGTTGCACATAATAGGAGTGCAAGCTTGCAACACACACTAAAGTGCAGAACTCGAAGGGAGTAATTCCAAAATGGCAAACAATAATAACCGCAGCAGCAACCAACTAGTTGTACCACAAGCTTCCCAAGCTCTTAACCAAATGAAAATGGAAGCTGCTCAAGAGCAAGGCATCCAATTTTCAGCTGACGGCTACAATGGTAACCTTACAACTCGTGATGCAGGCCATATCGGTGGATACATCACAAGAAAGCTTGTTCAAATGGCTGAACAACAATTGTCCGGCGGTGCTCGTTAATAGCTAGTTATACACAATATTGAAAGCAAGGCCCAAGGATAAGCTCCTTGGGCTTTTTTCATATTAAAGATAAACCGCAACCGCAACAAATACTTTGCAACAATGGCAAACTCTGTTTGCGGGTGAGCACTAACGCGCTGAAGCTAACATTTGTGTAACAATCGCTCATGCCCTAGGTTAACTTTTGTGTAAACGAACACTCACGCGCTAAAGCTAACTTTGGTGGAATAAGGCCTTACAAGCTGAAGCTAAGTGCATTTCTTCAAGCCATTGAAAAACGTTGAAAAACACTAACGGAACTGAGGAGACTGTCGATACATTGTGGGCAACTATTGATAAGTAATGAGAAAGAGGAAACGGAGAGCAAGAATGGGAATGGAGAAGCGGCAGCGTCCGCCTTTGTAGGCTAATTTTTTCCTTTACAGGGGTTATTTATTTATGAAAATTAGACTACAACAGCGGTCGGAATCCCAATCTTGATCGCAGTGATACCCCTTTCTATTGCTTGTTGCAACTATCCACAATTAATCGACAGTCTCCTGAGACGCGCTATTGTACGGAAATCAGCTTATTCTAAAATCTAATGGAACTGAGAGACCTTATTTACTCAAAATCACTACCTAAACGGGGAAAAGATCACCTATAGCACCACAGTTCCGTTACAGTTTTAAAACACCTTTTTATTGCTAAATAGAGCCTCTCAGTTCCGTTACAATTCTAAACAGATGGCATTACGACTTTTGCTGGGTTATTTAACTACTACAGCGAATCGACGGCTTCCCGCTTACTGCTTTTGGTCTGTTATCTGGACAATTAAGCTGCTGCGGAGCCTTTTCAACAGTCTGATTTCCTGTACTTAGTTTTAAGAAATTTGGCGTTTTGTGATTCTAAGGGGAAAAACTACATCTAGTTTGGCGCAATTTGCGAAATATAGAGTAATTCAGTAAAACTAGATGCATGTAATCCATTTAGAATCGTTTATTCATTAAAAAAGGAGAGTCTAGATGCACAAAATGTACTTAGTTGTACTTAGTCAGCTTCCACTTGCTCGCCCTCGTCCATTTATTTCAACAAGCTCTATTTCACCGGTAAATCGCCTTGTCCAAGACGCCGGAGCCGTGTGTCCTTGATTTCCTTTTTGATTTTAACACGATCTGTATGAACAAGAAAGGACGAAGTGATCGTTCCTTGATATCTACATCACAATAAAGTGATAAGTTCCCCCTAGCTAGCTGGTCAGTCGATCCGTTATTACGCCTAAAGCTACTGTTTTGAGGTGCCAAAGTGACAGACGTTCCGTTATTGAGCAATAAATAGGGGGAAAAGCCCCATTCAGAGCCTGATAGCGGAATGTGTGTCCGCGTAATTAAAAAAATGATGATTTCTAGGCAAATAACGGAACGTGTGTCCGAATCGATCCATCCTTTGGGCGGACCTACATAAGGATAAACTGGCCCGACTGCCTAAGTGTGTATACTTATGAGCGTACTTATGCGCGGATGCAAACGTTCAAGCCGATCACACTAAACAACCGCTCTCTTTGGAAAGCGGCGGCACAGTTTAGTACGTATCTTTTTAATACGTATCTATTTTTAATCGTTTTATCAGCCTTTCATCGCTAAGCCAGCCCACATATGAGCCGACGGTTTTATTTTGCTCGTCCAGCAGCACAACAGCGACGAACGGATATTGCTTGCGATGACGATATCTAATATCACTCCAGCGTACCTCGTTGCCCCAGCTGTGTTCAATAACGTCTGCGCACGCAAAGCTGGTAAAGTATAGAAAGGAACGGATAACAGGAGAGCTTTTTGATACTTCGACAGCAGGATGATTGGAGCAAGAAACCTGGTCAACCCATCTAAGCCTTTTTCCTTTTAACTCGCCGATTCGATAGCTCCCATCCGAGCAGTGCTTCACAATGTTCCAATTGGACAGCAATACAGTAGGAATGGCATAGTATTTTTCGCCTTCCTGCTGCTCCTCATCCCATTTGGGAAGCTGCTGTAATACTCGCCTTGATGCATAGGTTCGCCATGCGAAGTATACCATGAGCATAAGATAGAGCGGCGGGAAAATTTGCTCAGGACGCGCAAGGTGAGCAGCCCACAAAAAAATAGCAACAATATGTGAACCGAATAAAAACGGATCGAAAATATGGATAATATTCCATGAAATCCATTTGCTTGAGAAGGGTCTCATCGCTTGCGTGCCGTAAGCATTGAACAAATCAGTGAAAACATGCAATACTACAGCTAGCAATACCCATCCTCCAAGATGTCCCCATGGCAGGCTGCCCTTGAAAAAAAGCTGCAAAATAACGGTAATCACTGCTGTCCATATGATGATGGCAGGCAAGGAGTGAGTAATTCCGCGATGATTGCGGATATAGAGCTCATTGCTTTTTAATCTGAGCAATCCATCCAGATCAGGCGCTTGCGAGCCGACTATTGTGCCAATGATAACAGCTTGCTGCAAGGGTAAATCTGAAGCGACGACAGGATCAGCCATCGCAAGGCCAGCAAGTCCGATACCCATTACTAAATGTGTTCCTGTGTCCAAGTATGCTCCTCCTTTTTACAATTCATAACGGACAATTGTGCTCAAAAAGAATGGTTATTAGGTTTTGAAGTAAGTGTTTATTAGGTTGAAGTAAGTGTTTATTAGGTTGAAGTCAATGGTTATTAGGTTGAAGTAAGCGTTTATTAGGTTGAAGTCAGTGCGTATTAAGTTGAAGTCAGCGTTTGAAGCTTCATGCGTAGTATTTTCAAAATAAGATGAAATTATAAGAAGGAAAGGATGTTGGCTTTGTTTATTTGTTTTGCTGAATACAAAATTGCACCCGAATATGCTGAGGCGTATATAAAGCTTACTGAACAATTGAAAAAGCAATACAGTAAAGTGAATTTATATGAGGGAACCGATCAGCCGTTATTATTTGTAGAGGTTTGGAGCTGTGCCTCACTTGAACAAGCCGAACAAACAAAAGAAGAACGACTCAGCGAGCGTTCCTCATGGTCTCCTATATCAGAATGGATCGTTGGCGGCCGATCCAAGCTGCATGTGTGGACGTTTAAGCCGTTATAAATTAAGTTTCAGGAGTTACAATTTGTCCTTGGAATGGGTAGGCGTATTGAATAGGCTCATCGAAAGTTACATAATCAAGGTTCAGCATTAGAAGCAAAAATCTCATGCCTGTTGAAGGATCGCTTATTACGATATGATCCCGGCCTGCCGCTTCAATAATCCCTTTGAATATTTTGGCATTCCACTCGCTGTTATTTTCGTATGTCATATAAAACGTAGCAGCTTTTCCGCGATTCAACCGCAGTATATTTTCTACATATGATTCTTCGGTAGCGGGCGGCGTCATCGTTCCGCCTTGCGGAGTTATGACGGAGCCGCTTGGTACGGCAGGCGGCATAACCGGCATTTGCATTTGCATTGGCATTTGCATCGGTACGCCTTGATAGTATGGAGTAACTCCTGCCCTGCTTGCAAAGAAAGAATTATGCCCGCAGCCTCCTCCTCCGTTGCCGTAAAAATAAGGGTTAAACATAATAATCCCAACCTTTCTACTCAAATAAAAATTGTCAATAAGAAACTGTCCGTCCCCTAGTTAGAGACGGCACAGTTTTGAATAACCCGGAAGCTAGTATACGTTTGGACAATCTCCTTGCGTTGGAATGTAGAAGCAATGGCTTTTGAATCGCCCGCTATGGGTCTGATCCCACCAGGTTGCCGGACAGTTGCCGGAAGGCCTGAAAAACCAAAGCGCGTTAGATGCTGGATGCTGTCTTTCCCCGTTTATGGCACGTTCGGCAAGACGTACATCCTTGTCGCGAGCTCTCTGATAAAAATAGCTTTTTTGTATGGCTTCAAATCCACCTGGGCTTTGATAAACCATATCCGGGATCGAGCGAATATTTTTGAAGTCCAGGCAATTGCCGCGTATCCGGTTGACACCTACGTTGCCAACCATAAGCATGCCCAGCTCCCCTTCGCCTTCAGCTTCTGCCCGCATCAAGCGTGCAAGCATTCTTGTATTTTCTGAATTTGTTTTAATTACACCCAAGCTGCTTCTTCCTTTCTATGGGCTATAGAACCAGTTTATTGATAAGTTAACAAATTGGTGACAAATTTAAGGAAGTAATTGCGTGTCGAAATCATGAACAAAGCCCAAGAACATTGTCTTTGACATGTTTTTTAGGTATGATTAATGACGGCTGTATAGAAAGATGGACGTGACAAGGATAAACAGTATCGCCGTCCTTTGGACGGAAGTGCTTACGTCTTTTCGAATGAATTTGGGAGGCTCGCTTCGTGCTTAAGGACTTGATTTCATTAACAAAACCACGATTGCTGCGATTGAATATGTTTGCTGCTCTGGGCGGCTTTTGGGTTGCTTCCAAATGGCAAATAGATATTATGCTTATGATTTGGATGCTCATTGGTTCAACGTTAACGATGGCTTCTGCCACAGTTGTGAATAACTATTGGGATAGAGAGCTTGATCTTAGAATGGAGCGTACCAAAAATCGTACACTGCCGATGGGAAGAATGAAGCCGGCCTCTGTTCTGGCATACGGTCTCATTTTGGGGATTACGGGGATTGCCATCTTGTTTTTGCTTGTAAATACGATTACAGGCATTCTAGGATTGATCGGCTGGCTCGCTTATATTGTCATTTATACGATATGGCTAAAGCGCACCTCAACATGGAGCACCTCAGTAGGAGGCATATCCGGTGCTATGCCGCCAGTTATCGGGTATTGTGCCGTTGTCGGCACGGTTGATATTGGCGCGTGGTTGCTATTTGCCTTTTTATTTTTGTGGCAGCCTGCACATTTCTGGTCGCTTGCTATTCGCAGAGTGGAAGAATACCGTACAGCGGGTTTTCCATTGCTGCCTGTTGTAAAAGGGATCAAACGTACAAAGCTGCAGATGATTCCTTATATTTTTCTGCTGCTGCCTACTGTAATTTTAATTTATGTGTATGATTATGCTGGAATTTATTTCTTAATTATTGCATTGCTGTTTACAGTGGCATGGCTCATTCATACGCTGATGGGCTTGAAAATTACCGATACGAAAGAAACGGACAAATGGGCAAAAATCAATTTTATTATTTCAATTAATTATTTGATGATTGTATTTATTGCAATGATTGCTAATACATTGCCACAATCATAATAAAAAAGAGAGGTGAGCGCTGTGAGTTTTATCAAGCAGCATAGTTTCAAAATTGCTGTCATCGCATTAGTTCTGGCATTAGGCGCGTATCTATTTTATTCCTATGTATGGAGTCCATCTGAGCCGCTGCCAATTGAAAAGGCAGCGCCGGCGTTCGAGATGGAGGATATTGATGGCAATGTCGTTTCGCTGGACAATACAGCGGGAAAAGCAAGGATCGTTTATTTCTACTTCGCAAATTGTCCTGATGTATGCCCGCCGACAACGTTTTTATTGTCCGAGGCCCAGGAAAAGCTAATAGCGGATAAGAAGATGGGGTCTGAGGTAGAGTTTATTTCCATTACTTTTGATCCGGAGCGGGATACACCGGACGTTATTCGAAGCTTTGCTGAACGTAATTTCGCTAAATTTGATGGCTGGCATTTTTTGCGCGGCGAGGAAGAGCCGACGATCAAGCTGGCTGAGGAGTATGGTGTCGGCGTCATGAAGATCGAGGAGCAGAACACATTTGCTCACTATAATTTCATTATACTTGTTGATCAGAATAATCAGATTCGCAAATGGTTCAACGGCAGTGATGAGGAATTGACTGCTGACGATATCGTAAAAGATATTAAAAGCTTGCTATAATTTAAAATTCATCCTTTTTCCAAATAGCGGGATCGAGTGCTTCGTAGCGAATGAATGCCTCGAGGCCCGCTTTTTCTAATTGCGCAATTAAATATTCCAGCGGTGTATGCTCTACGCCTGGGTAGCCGCGACGAGTGTAGATTTGCTCCGCATCCTGAAAAACGTCGCTTAATAAGCGGCGAATTTTTTTTCCGGAAGAGTCATTGTCGGTAAATATATAGACATGGCTGGCATGCACATGATGGCGAAGCCATTCCAGCCGCTCGGTGCTCGGTGTTCCAAAGGTGCAATAAATATGCACATCCTCCTGAAGCAGCCTCTTCAATTTGCTTTTATCATTTTTACCTTCTACGATAATAGCGTAATCCATAGCAGGTTCACCTCGAATTATGAAAGTATTCCACTTATAAGCAGTTAGCATTCATTATAAGTGTATCCTTGCTGCCTGGGCAAATTTGAGGGAGCCTGCTCAGTTCTTCATGTTAGCTGTGTTTTGGCTGCAGCGTGCCGCCAATGAATGATCGGCAATATCGTAATAGCGATCATTAACAATAAAAAGGCTAAATAATAAGGCGAGACAACGCTTCTAAGCTGGCCGGCGGCAACAGGTCCGATAAATGCGCCGATTGAGGTGGCGATGGACAGAATTGAAAAGGTTCTGCCATACCTTGCTCCGCCGCTTAAATCGATTAATAAAGTAGATAATGCAGGCAATGTAACACCCTTGGCCATACCGATAATAAATAACAGCACCATTAACGGCAGAGGGAAGTCCGATGCGATTGCAAAATAGACTAGCGCAAGCGCAAAAGATCCCCACAGCGTACGGTTAAACGCGGACAGATTATTAAGAAACATCATGCTCAGTGTTACTAGAGCACCTATGCTGATGACAGAGAATAGAAGTCCCGTTGTCATCATCGCTTCCGTAGTTTTTGCCAGCAGCGGGATCTCAAAGGACAGAATGCCTTGCGCGCAGCTCAAAGCAACCGGAAGCAAATAAATGAGCCAAGGAACGCTTGCAGGCGGAGACAAGGCAGGCGCGGCTGTTGCATTTGCATGAGAAGCAGGCGCGTTTGCGGGAACCTTAATATCCTTAATAAAAAATACAGCCAGCAAAGAGGTGGCCACTAGAATCCAGCCCAGCAAGCTGAAGGCAGTCGTAAAGCCTATCTTGGCTACCAAATAGGCGCCTGCCGCCGGAGAGGCAACTGCAGCTATCGTGTGCACCAGGCCATTGCCTGCCATCAGCTTGCCCTGTTCCTTCAAGTCGCTGGACATGCGGGCGAGCAGCGCCATGCATGCGGGCGAAAGAAAGGCCAGCACAAATCCGCTTATGGAGCGCAGCACCAATAATTGCCATGGATCCGTTACATAAGATTGCACTAGCAATATAATGCCTGCTCCGAGCAGGCTGCCGATAATGAACAGCTTGCTTCCGATTCGATCGACGCTGATGCCTGCAATAATATTGCCAGGCAAATGAGTGATCGAGTACATGCCCATCATCAGGCCAATAAAGGAAGGAGCAGCCCCGATAGAAATAGCAAATGGAGTCAGGATCGGATATTGCGCGTGCAAATCAAAGAAAGCGACGAAAAGAAATAAATACAGCCAAAAAGCATTTCTCACTACGCTATGCCTCCTTAAAAAACACTCATATCTACTTGTACGTGAAAGATGGACAGGATATGTCTGTTTGAGAAGGGGATCAGTCGTTTACGGCGAATAATGTGTAAGCTATAATATTTTGTGTTAAGCTCTGGGAGAAGTTATAATGGAGGGGATAGGAATGGAGTTTTTAGATTTTTCTTCGTATGATTGGGATACGTGGACAGCATTTTTTAAAGAGAAATGGATTATTATTGCAATTGCACTCGTAGTATTGTTTTTAATTATCAAAATTGTTAAGACCGTAGTGAAATGGCTGCTTGTGATCGTAATTGTAGCGGGGCTTGTTATTTATAGCGGCTATTCGCTTGATGATGTGAAGGAGCTTGGAAGCAAAGTGACGAGCAGCGTTAAGCAGGAAGCGCTGCAGGCTATGGTAACGAGCGCCAAGGATGCGAAGTATGAAGCAAAGGCAGACGGCTCTTTTGTCGTATCTACCTCCTTGCTAGAGCTGAGCGGCAAGCTTGGCAGCAATGAAGTAGCTCTTTCCTTTCAAGGGGTTGAGCTGGGCAAATTCGAAGTGGACAGCACGATCAAAACGTTTATAGAGCAGGCTAAGCAGAACGGATAACTTGCTGCTGTGCAGCCTGCTGGCAAGATAGGAGTGAATAAAATGCAGGATGATGCACAGAAGCGTCAGCTTGACAACAGGCGCAATTTTTCGTTCAGGCTTAATTTTTTCTTTTTTATTATTTTTGCGCTCTTTAGTCTGCTGATTGTAAGGCTTGCTGTATTGCAGTTTGTAGAAGGTCCCAAGCTAAGCGCGGAAGGCATAAAGAAAAGCACCCGCTATGACAAGATCGCCCCGATCAGGGGCAATATATATGATTCAACTGGTTACCCCATCGCATATTCTACCTCGACACAGTCGCTTTATTACAGCATTCAACCGGCATCCAAGCGCGCCAAATCGTTAGAGCTGGCGAAGGAGGAGGCTGTGAAGCTGGCTGAGGTGTTTGCCAAATACGGCGATCCTGAAAATGAGATGACTGAGGAAGATATTATTCGCCAAATGGATCTCGAATTCCGCCGCAACAATATTTCGACTCCGCGCAGAATCAAGTCCGGCCTCACCAAAGAAGAGATTGCGTACTTCATGGAAAACCGTTCTGATTTTAAAGGCGTAGAAATTATGGAGGAAAGCGTAAGGAATTATGACGAGAATACGATAGCTGTCCAGTTGGTCGGTTATTTGAAAAAGTATAAGGGCGTCCGTGAGGATGTGAAATTTTATAATGAGAAGCGCAGTGAAAAAGACCCGACTCTCATGTATTTGGAGGAAGAAGAGGTAGGTCTGGACGGTCTGGAGTTTATGTACCAGGATGTATTGCGCGGTAAAAATGGCCTGAAATCCTATCCGGTGAACAATCAGGCGCAAATTATCGGCCCGATGACCTTTACTCCGCCCGAGAAGGGTGCCGATTTGTATTTGACCATTAATAAAAATGTGCAATTGCAAACCGAAGAAGCGATTATGAATCATTTGGAAGTGATCCGTAATTCGACGAACAGATTCGAAAGCGCCAAATATGCGCAAACCGGCTTTGCTGTGGCGATGGAGGTTGACACTGGCAAGGTCGTAACGATGGCAAGCATGCCTGACTACAATCCCAATATCTGGGCGGGGGGCAGAATTAGTCCGGAAGACTATGATAACTTCGGTAATGTACTTTCCAACGGTACAATTCGAACGGTTTTTGGTAATTATGAATCGGATGAGGAGCGCAAAAAGCATCCATCTTCCATCCTTCCTCCAGGTTCGACCTTGAAGCCGCTGTCGGTATTGATCGGCTTGAATGAAGGATTGTTTACTACAGATTACAAGTACACGGATACCTCTTCGTTTGGGTTTGGCCGTGAGGGCCACAAGCGATTTATTAATAACTCGCAGTTTAAGGCAAACGGAAGAATCGATGCTGCTGCAGCTATTCAATTTTCCTCCAATACGTTTATGGCGGAAAAGATCGGCAACGCCTTATATATGCGCGGCTCGAAGGACGGTAAGACGAGCGTGGAAATATGGGATGACTACATGAAGCAGTTCGGGCTTGGCGTTTTAACTGGCAGCGGGTTGCCAGGTGAATCAGCGGGCGTTATCGAGTATTTCGAAGAGGAGAAAAAAGGCAGTGCGCAGTCCGCACTTATATTTGCTTCTTTTGGTCAACAGGGGCGTTACACGACGCTCCAGCTGGCGCAATATGTGACAATGCTTGCCAATCGCGGCAAGCGGCTGAAACCGCAATTCGTCAATGAGATTAAAAGTGTGGATGGTAAAGTTCTGCAATCCTTTGAGCCTGAAATTTTAAATACGGTAGATATTCAGGAAAAATACTGGAAGGAAATCGAGGAAGGCATGAGCAAGGTTAGCGTGCAAGGCTTTGAAGGCTTCGAGCACAGCTTCCGCCGCAAAACCGGTACGTCTGAGCAGGATGTAGCGAGCAGACGCGCGAATAACGCGGTGTTTATCGCCTATGCTCCAGCTGAAAATCCAAAGCTAGCCGTTGCTGTCGTCGTACCAGACGGCGGATACGGAGGTTATGGCGCAGCGCCAATTGCCCGTAAAATTTTCGATGCCTATGATGCTGAGATCGGGCTTAATGGCACGCCGAACAAGGCGCTTGCAGAAAAGCTGTACGGGAAAGCTCCTGAAGGACAGGATGTACAGCAAGAACAAGAATAAATAAGCTAATGAGCTAATGTAAATGATAACAGCCTAAGCTGTATGGACGATTGCTGTCCATGCAGCTTTTTTTTGAAAATAAATGTTGCACTAAGGAAACTTATTTGTATATAATAAAAAAAGAGGCGTAAGTCAAAATAATATTGCTATGAGCAAGTTGGCCTTAACAGGAATATAAATATAAAAGTTTTTAAAATATGGTGATTTAGAAGGAATGGACAGAACCGGAGGTAACGTATGATGAAAAACAAAATGCTGATCGCATTAATTACTGTTTTAGGGATATTAGCATTGGCTGGATGCAGCCAAGAGCAAGCAGCGGACGGGAAATTGAAAATTACGGCTACTACCGGCATGATAGCTGATCTTGCAGCTGAGATTGGCGGCGAGCATGTTGTGGTTACTGGGCTTATGGGGCCAGGAACCGATCCCCATTTGTACCAGGCTTCCCACGGAGACGTAAGGAAGCTGGATAATGCCGATATTATTTTTTATAACGGCCTCCATCTGGAGGGAAAGATGGCTGAAATATTTGAAAAGCTGGAATCGAAAAAAACGACGGTCGCCGTATCCGCTAATTTGACAAAGGAACAATTAATGGCTGATGCTGCGCAAGGCGGCGATGCCGTCGATCCTCACATCTGGTTTGATGTGAAGCTATGGATGGCAGCTGCAGAAACGGTAAGCCAAACGCTTATTGAGAAGGATGAAGCGAATAAAAGCTATTATGAAGAGCGGAAGCTTCACTATTTGAAGCAGCTTGAAGAGTTGGATTTATATGCTCATGAACAAATAGCGCTTATACCGGAGAAGCGTCGTATCCTCGTCACTGCGCACGATGCGTTTGGTTATTTTGGCAGAGCTTACGGATTAACTGTAACAGGGCTTCAGGGCATGAATACGATGTCAGAATACGGCTCCAAGGATGTGAGCAAATTACGCGATTACCTGGTAGAGAATGAAATTAAAGCCGTGTTTATCGAATCCAGTGTTTCACCCAAATCTATTGAATCTGTTATTGACGGCGCAAGAAGCTTAGGCCACGAGGTGAAAATCGGCGGCGAGCTGTTTTCAGACGCGATGGGGGAAGCAGGTACGCCAGAAGGCACTTACATTGGTATGGTGAAGCATAATATAGATACGCTAGTTGAGGCGCTTAAATAAAAAATGTGCCAGAAAGCGAGTGATTGGGATGAGTAACATACAAAAATCAATGACTTCCAATTCTAACGGAGGCGGCAGCGTCAAACCGCTCTCGATTACAAATTTAAGTGTTGCTTATCAGAAGAAGCCTGTGCTCAAGGGGGTTACCTTTGAGGTTAATGAAGGCGAGCTGATTGGGGTTATAGGGCCTAATGGAGCGGGAAAATCGACGATGATCAAGGCCGCTTTGGGGCTTATTCCAAGCATCAGCGGCGAAGTTCTCGTATATGGAAAAAGCTATAAGGAGCAGCGCCAGCTGATCGGCTATGTGCCGCAGCGCGAATCTGTTGACTGGGATTTCCCGACGAACGCGCTTGACGTTGTGATGATGGGGACTTACGGCAAGCTGGGATGGTTCAAGCGGCCAGGCTCCAAGGAACGCAAGTTTGCAATGGAATGTCTGCAGAAGGTAGGCATGTCCGATTATGCGGACAGACAGATCAGCCAGTTGTCAGGCGGACAGCAGCAGCGTGTCTTTCTTGCAAGAGCGCTAGCCCAAAATGCCCAGCTGTACTTTATGGATGAACCGTTTGTCGGTGTTGATGCAGCTACTGAAAAAGCGATCATTACCTTGCTGCAGGATTTGAAAAAACAAGGCAAAACAGTTATCGTCGTGCATCATGATCTTTCGACCGTCAAGCAATATTTTGATTCAGTGCTGCTGCTGAATATTGAATTGCAGGCCTATGGTCCAACAGAAACAACCTTTACGCCAAAGCAGCTTCAGCGCACTTACGGCGGAAGATTGACATTGCTGGATCAAAATTTGGAACAAACTGCGGCAATAGCGGCTGTCTCTAGAAAGGGGTAGGCCATTATGTTTGCGACAATACTTTCTATGGTTAAAGATCCCAATATGCAGTGGATATTTCTTGGCTGCTCTTTGCTCGGACTGGGCAGCGGATTAATTGGCTGCTTTACCTATTTGCGCAAGCAAAGCCTGGTAGGCGATACGCTGGCGCATGCTGCATTGCCGGGCATTTGCATCGCATTTATGCTATCCGGCGTAAAATCGATCTTATTATTTTTACTTGGCGCAGCAGCTGCCGGCCTTCTAGCAACGTTCGGCATCGGCTATATTACACGCCATTCCCGATTAAAGCAGGATGCAGCGCTTGGCATTGTGCTTTCGACCTTCTTTGGGCTCGGCATCGTGCTGCTGACTATTATTCAGCATGGCGATTACGGGAATCAAGCAGGTCTTAATAAATTTATGTTCGGGCAGGCCGCCTCGATGGTCAGATCAGATGTGCTGACGATGGCTGCGGTGAGTACTGGACTTGTCATTATTTGCATGCTGCTTTTCAAACAATTCAAGCTGATTTCGTTCGACCCTGGCTTCGCACGCGGGCTTGGCTATCCGGTAGCTTTTCTGGAGCAGCTTATGATGCTGCTCGTTGTCATTGCCGTAGTGGCAGGCATTCAAGCTGTTGGCGTTGTGCTTGTTGCCGCATTGCTTATAACCCCAGCAGTATCAGCAAGATACTGGACGAATAAGCTGGGAGCTATGGTCGTCTTATCCAGCTTGATCGGCGCAGCAAGCGGAGGGCTGGGGACGATTATCAGTGCTTCTGTCTCGAACTTGCCGACAGGTCCTGTCACCGTGCTTGCTGCTACTTTGATTTTTATCATCTCTGTGCTGCTTGGGCCGCAAAAGGGCTTGCTCGCCAAGCATTTGCTGCAGCGGAACGTAAAGAAAAAGTATGGGCAAGAGCAGTTTGGAAAAGCGGATCACGTAGATGAGGGGGCGATTTTATGAGTCACTTTTGGATTTTGCTGACAGGCTCTCTCGTAGCGGCATGCTGCGGAGTTCTCGGTGTATTTCTTGTTCTGCGCAAAATGGCTATGATCGGTGATGCCATCAGCCACTCCGTTATGCCCGGCATCGTAATCGCCTTTCTCATTAGCGGCTCGCGGGACTCCTTTATGATGATGATCGCCGCTTTGCTGTTTGGGCTTATTACGACCTTTTTAATTCAGATGTTCCAGCGCAGCGGCATTCAGGAGGATGCTTCGATTGGCGTAGTCTTTACTGCTCTATTCGCAATAGGGGTCGTACTGGTCAGCCTGTTTGCAAGACAGGTGCATTTGGATCAGGATGCAATCTTGTATGGGGAAATTGCCTTTGTGCATTGGAACACGCTAGTAGTCGGCGGCGTAGATTTAGGACCGCAGGCGATATGGCTGCTTGGCTTTACATTTGTTGTTATAGCTATCGTTATTGGAGTGTTTTATAAGCAGTTCAAGCTATGCTCCTTCGATCCGGCATTGGCAGCGGCCCTGGGCATCCCTGTAGCGTTTTTTCACTACTTGCTCATGGGGCTTGTATCGATGGCAACAGTCAGCTCGTTCGAGAGCGTAGGCGCCATCCTTGTTGTCGGCATGCTTATCGTGCCAGCATCTACGGCCTATCTTCTAACGGATCGGCTGGGGATGATGATCGTGCTGAGCGTAGCGGCAGGAATAGCAAGCACTTGCTTAGGCTACGCGGCGGCGATAGTGCTGGATGCATCTATTGCAGGCTGCATGGTTTGCGCCGCAGGCATTATTTTCGTGCTTGCTTTATTATTCTCGCCTTCTCATGGCGTTGTAATGAGAAAGCTGCGCCAGCGCAAGCTGTCGCTGTCCGCCGGCTCGAACGGCTAAACCGTATGAAATAGACTTGACCTCATCAAAAGAGGGCAAGTCTATTTGCTTTTAATTTCTATAATTTGGCTTACCGAAAATGAAATCGTTTTTTGCTGCGCTAAACTACCTGGACTTTTATTTGGTTTCTGCTCAATATGTGCTAGAATATTCAGTATTGGTAAAAGCGGAAATACAGTATATAGAGGAGAGAGAACATGACAAAGTATAAACTGGTTGCGCTTGACATGGATGGGACGCTGCTTAATGATCAGTTGGAGATTAGCGAAGAAAATGAAAAGTGGATCAATAAAGCTCTCCAGGCTGGTGTGACGGTCAGCTTTTCAACCGGGCGAGGCTTTCCAGGCGCCAATCCTTACGCGGAGCAGCTCAAGCTTAATACGCCGATGATAACGGTCAATGGCAGTGAAGTATGGAGCAAGCCGCATGTTTTACATAAAAGAATAACGCTAGGCTATGAGAAGATTGAACAGCTGCATCAATTGGCTTTGCAATATCCGGACGTCTGGTTTTGGGCGTATTCTACCCAGGGGATTTATAATAAAGAGAAATGGCTGGAGGAAGGTACGCATTTTTCCGATTACGAATGGCTGAAATTTGGCTATCATACGGAGGATGACCAAGCAAGAGAAGAAATTTTGACCCGGATTAAGGAATGGGATCTATACGAGGTTACGAACTCCTCGCCATGGAATCTTGAATTGAATCCAAAAGGAATAACGAAGGCAAGCGGAATCAGGGAGCTATGCAAGCTGCTGGACATTCAAATGTCCGAGACGATTGCGGTAGGCGACAGCCTAAACGATATCGCTGCTATTCGCGCTTGCGGTATGGGAGTAGCTATGGGCAATGCTCAGGAAGCAGTAAAAAGCGCGGCTGATGCCGTAACCTTAACGAATAATGAGAATGGTGTCGCCGAAGTTATCAAGCGCTATGTGTTTGGCCTGTAAGTTGCCAGCCTGTATTAGGGAGGAATATTTCTTATGGAAATTATAGGGTGGATACTCATTATAGCTTTATTTTTAGTCGGGATGGCTGGAGCTATATTTCCAATATTGCCTGGTGCGCTTGCTATTTACTTTGCTTACTTTGTATATGGATGGTTTTTTTCGTTTAAATCGCTTGGCGTATTTTTCTGGGTGATTCAAACCTTAATCGTGATCGTTTTGTTCATTGCGGATTATGCGGTGAGCGCTTGGGGCGTAAAAAGGTTTGGAGGCACGAAGGCATCCGTTATTGGAAGCACGATAGGGATTATTGCAGGGCCGTTTGTTATACCGGCCTTTGGGCTTATTATCGGTCCTTTCGCCGGCGCTGTATTTGGCGAAATGCTGACAGGCGCTTCGATTACCCATTCCCTAAAGGTTGGGCTTGGCTCGGTAGTAGGCTTGTTTACAAGCACAGTTGTCAAAATTTTATTGCAGCTTGCTATGATCATTTTGTTTATCATTTGGATCATTTAGTGGAGAACATGAGATAGGACGAGTCCATTATGTTAAAAAAAGATACATTGATTAGAGGCACTCTTATACTTACGGCAGCGGCGCTAACCGCAAGGGTGCTTGGCTTATTTCAGCGCGTGCCGCTTGACTATATGCTCGACAAGGAAGGCATGATCGCTTTTACGATAGCGAACCAAGTTTATATGGTGCTGCTCATAATAGCGACAGCCGGTTTTCCGAGCGCAGTCAGCAAAATGGTGTCCCAGCGCTATGCGCTAGGACAACAGGCGGAAGCTAAGCGGATTTTTCAGGCCGCTTTAGTATTTGGTGCTGTAACTGGCTTAATATTGGCAACCGCGTTATTTGTATTTGCGCCGGCATATGCCACGCTTGCCAAGCTGCCAAGTGCCTACCTTGCTGTACGCGCCATTGCGCCGGCTTTGCTGCTGTTTCCTATTATTGCCATGATGCGCGGTTATTTTCAGGGCAGACAGCTGATGTCGGCGGGCGGTATTTCGCAAATTGTAGAGCAATTTTTAAGAGTCATTCTTGGAATTGGCCTTGGTCTTATCGTAATAGCGCTCGGCTGGGGTGATTCATGGGCGGCGGCCGCCGTTACTTTCGGTACCGTTTTCGGAAGTATTGGAGCCTTCAGCGTTATGATCTGGTTTGGCCGTAAGCTTAAGAAGCAGGATCAAATGACTAAGCCAGCCTATCGCTTCAATGCAGAGGCAGCAGCTGCGCTAAGACATACAACTGCGCCAGCGCAGCAGTCAAAGACGAGCACAATTAAATACAGAACCGTCTATCGAGAAATTCTTGCGATGTCTTTGCCTGCCTTGCTCACTTCTATGACTGTAAATTTACTTTATTTTTTTGACACATCATTTTTCAAAAGGCTTACTGAGCGATTCTATACGCCTGAAATGTCTGACGCCGTACTTGCCGACTATGGTATTAAGGCGATTTCGCTGGCAGGCATACCGCCGATTCTGGCAATAGCGCTTGGATCGACAATTATTCCTGTTATTTCTTCGGCATACTCCGTCAAAAACATGAAGGAGGTACAGCGGCAAGCCTCGCTCGTTATGCGGATCGTATGCTTTACAGGAGTGCCAGTTGCCCTGTTGCTGACCGTAGCCTCCTTCTCTGTTACAGGCTTGCTGTTCGCAAGCACTAGCGGAAGCGATGTTGTAGCGCTGCTGACCGCGGGAACGATCGTTCAAATTACGATGATGACGACAAATTCCATTCTTTACGGCATGGGCAGGCCAAAACAATCTATGAATCATACTCTTCTGGGGCTGCTGCTGAAGGTTGTTATAAGCATTGCACTAGCGCCATTTATGGGCGTCTACGGTCTAATAGTCGGGTCAACCATTTGCTTTATTGTCATCACGTACTTGAACGTTAGAAGCATTAATCAGGTTGTCAAGCTTTCTGTTCTTGGCAAGCGCTGGATGACCTATATTGTTTCTGTAGCGGTAGCTGCATTAGCCGGCTGGCTCGTAGAAACATCACTGCTTAAGCTGACTGCAAGTTTCCCGAACAAGCTGTCTTATTTCCTCGGCGCGGGGATGACTGCGGTAGTCGTTGGCGGCGTTTACGTGCTTCTTCTTATCGTACTGCGAGTCATAACTCCGGATGACATTGCGATGTTCCCTGGCAAGCTGCGGAAGCCGTTCCAGCTTATAATGAAGCCATTCTACCGTGGTAAAGGGCAGGGAAGCTAATAAAAAAAGTAAAATATTGAAATATCGACAAAACTAGCGATTTCCTGATATTTACACAAACAATGAACCTCTAGTACAATATATGGTAGTCTGTCTTATTGCTGCTATTTTGCATATAAAGACAGTACTAAATAACAGGTACAAGGGAGACTCATTAATGTCAAAGTTATTGTCTAGGAAATGGCTGCTTATTGTATTGGCTGCGGCATTATTTGTAATGGCAGGCTGCCAGGCTGTTGGGGGAGTTGACCTGAACAGTGTGCTCAAGAAGTCGCTCAAGGTTACATCAAGTGAAAGCAAACAAACATTTGAGCTAAAAATGGATTTTCAAGAGGAAGCGCTTGAAGAGCTGGACGAGGAAGAGCGCTTGCTGCTGGAGCTTGTATCGAATCTAAAAGTAGAGCTTAATGATGTAAAGTATGAAGACAGCAATCATATGTCATTAGAAGGCAAGTTTATTTTTAACCAAGAACAATCCATTGGCTTCGCTATGCAAATATCGAGCACAACGCTTGCCGTGCAGCTTGAAGGAGCTAAGCAGCCGTTTGTACTGGATTTGACGGCGGATATGCTGACTGAGGAGGAATTGTCCGAGCTTGGTATGGATGAAGCCTCTGTAGCAGAGCTTGGCGTTAAAATTATGGATGCGGTAAGCGGCTATGCGATTGATAACTTGCCGAATCCAAAATCTATTAAAGTAGCGCCGGCTTTTGAATCCATTAACGGCATTACTACAAGTGTAATGCACGCCAGCGCTGAGCTTGACGGTGCTGAAATCTGGTCCTTGCTCGGCGATTATATCGATGCTTTGCTGGCAGATCGTAAAGGCATGGATGCCATGCTGAATGAACTGATCACGATTCTGATGTCCAACGAAGCATTGGCTGAGGAGCTGGACTTATATTTGAATACCGGCGAACTGGATGCGCCTACGAAAGAAGACCTGGTGAAGGAAGCGGCAGACGCAATTACGGAGGCGTTGACTGAACTGCGTCTGAACATGGATGATTCTGTGCTTGGCGATATGGCTGAAACATTGTTCAATAAAGCGTTGACGGTAAAAGCGGACGTTTATGTTGACAGCAATTTGAACATTAGAAAGCAAGGTCTGGATGTTAATTTTACAATTGATGAGGAGTCCGAGCTAAGCTTCCTGCCGATTCGCAGCATTCAGATTAAAACGATGTCTGAAATCTGGAATGTTAACGGTGAAGTGAAGGCGGATAAACCGGTCATAACAGAGAAAAGTATAGATTTATACGAAATGGACATGATGGAAGGATATGAAGTTGTCAATCTATTCAAAGATGACTCTATGATTTACGATATTTTGAAAAATAAACTTCATCTCACTCATCAGTCGTATGTAGCGTTCAGCAATGATTACTACAACGCGCCAATTATCGTTCCAGGCTATATTACAATTGTGCCGATTCGCGATGTAGCAGATGCGTTTGGCGCAGAAACAACGTACGATGCCAAAACGAAAACAATAACCGTTCATGATATTGCTACAGGCACTATTATTAAAACGACAGTAGGAAGCGATATTGCCAATATTAACGGCAAGAATGTAAAATGGAGCTTCCCTACAACTATTATTGACGGTACAGGTTATGTCGCAGCAAGAAGCTTGTCAGAAGCGCTTAATGCTTCAATTGAATGGACGAAGCTGTACGAGGATGTAAAACTACTTACGATCGAGCGTGAACTTTAATGAAGAAGATTTCAAGCGACGAGCAATTTCGAGCGGCAATTGCAGCTCAAGGGCTTACAATAGCCGTTTTCAAAGCGGGCTGGTGTGTGGATTGCCACTTTATCGATCCTTTTATGCCAGAGCTTGTGGAGCAATATGCGGATCGTGCTGTATTTGTAGAAATTGATCGCGACGAGCCGTCTGACATATGTTCTGAGCTTAACATACTAGGCATACCAAGTTTTATTGCCTTCAGCGATGGCAAGGAATTAGTTCGTTTTGTAAGCAAACTGCGTAAAAACCGAGCTGAAATCGAGCAATTTGTTGATCGTGCAATTAGCGTCTACGCTGTTTTGAAAGCTTAGCTTTAAATCTCAATAGGGGCAGGTCGCAGCGGCTATCGTTGCGATTTGCTCCTTTTTGCTTGATAAGAATATATCGTTTGAACTTACGGAATAGTAAGTTCACATTTTCAACATGGCTTTTGGTCAAGCTAATCGCTATAATTGAAATGTTATTAATTTTTTGGAAATAGGTGATTTTTAATGGTAACCGGCCGTTTTCGTACGTTCGCTAATATTACTTGCATTGGTATGCTACTTGTACTACTTGCCGGAGCGCTAGTAACAAATACAGAATCTGGAAGGGGCTGCGGCGATGACTGGCCGCTGTGCCATGGCAAATTTATTCCTGCCTATACATTTGAATCTATGCTGGAATATTCTCATCGGCTTGTCAGCGGTATTGAAGGGTTGCTCGTGCTTGGCATAACCTTATCGGTTTATAATAAATATCGCCGGAATAGAGAAGCTTACAAAGAGCCGTTGTATTATGCTGGAGCAGCGCTAATATTTACAATCATACAAGCGCTGATGGGCGCGGCCGCCGTCAAATGGCCGCAGACGCCAGCCATAATGGCGATCCATTTCGGGATATCACTAGTTGCCTTCGCTGCAACTTTATTGCTAGTTATATGGGCATATCGTGCCAAAAATGGCGCTCCGCCTGTATTTAAAGTACCTAGGACGATTTTCATGCCGATGCTGCTTTCATCGATTTATTGCTATGTCGTCATATACTTGGGCGCATTTATCCGTCATACTAAATCTGCCGGCGGTTGTCTGGGCTGGCCTTTATGTAACGGAGAGGTTATACCTGAGCTATCCGGAGCGACAGGCGCTGTATTTCTTCACCGTGTTGCAGCCTTGATTTTAGCGATTATCCTTATCTCGCTGTACTATTTCATTAAACGAATTGCCAAAACCGAGCCTGCAGTGAATAGCGCTGGCTTGACTCGAGCTGCCGGGTGGGTCGCAGTTTTAGTTATCGTTCAAATTTTTAGCGGTGCTCTGCTGACAGCAACGGTAGCGAATGAAAATATCTTTATATTTACAAGCCTGCTCCATAATTTGATTATTGTAGCGATGTTTGGCATTATGGTTGATATCGTGATTAGAGCATGGCGCTTTAGCGATAACAAGCAGTAGGAGGTTGTACGGCGATGCTCCGTTTTTTATTTAATGAATCAGTCGCGCAACCGGAAGGGGAATTGGCTGAGGCTTACCAGGCCATGGATTTGTTTATTTCTTTGCTGCATAAGAAGATGAATACACTAAGAGATGAAACCACGGTGTTTGCTCAACAGCTGCGCAGATACGAAATATGGACGTTAGGATTGAAAGCTTCGCTTAATGAGCTTGAGCAAAGCCATTATGCAGCTGCGAAATTTCGTGCTATGATTAGAGCATCGTCGCTGCAAACGATGTCTGATGAGGAGCGCCTTAACTACAAGCGATACGTCTATTTTGACAAGAATGGGTTTATAAGAGTTTTTTCATTGCTTGATAAGCTGGGCACCTTGTTAAATGAATTGCTTGCTATGCATACTGAGCGCGTTAAACCGCACTTCTCTTATTTTACTGTGCTGCGCAATATGCGCCAGAAGCAGGTGCATAGTGAATTAATGTGGGCGCTTAACCATGTAAAGGAAAAATACAAAGAGCCGATGAATCGGCTGCGCAAACGAAGAAATACGGAAATACATTATATGAATTCGGAAATGCATGATGATTTAATCCAAAGCCAGCGAATGTACGGCGAAGAGTACCCGTTAGAAAATGTAAGACAGCAGGCGAGCGATTTGACAGATAGCCTAACGATGGTAACAGAGTCCTTATTGTTAGTTTTTCAATACGGCTGCAGACTGGCGCATAAGAAGCAGCTTTAACATAATAGGGAAAAAGTAGGTGTGAAAGTCATGGGGCTTAAGGGGAAAACAGCTCTTATAACAGGCGGCGCCAAAGGCCTTGGCAAGCGGGCAGCGCTGCAATTGGCGGAGCAGGGCTGTCACATTGTACTTAATTATTATTCCAGCGAAGAAGAGGCACTGCAGGTTAAGCAGCAAATCGAGCAATATGGCGTTAAAGCGATTACAGTTCAGGCTGATATAAGCTCGCAAGAAGGTACGGAGAAATTGGCTGCTTCAGCAGAGCGGTTTATGGGCGGCGTTGATATTCTTATTAATAATGCAGGTCCATTTGTGCGCGAGCGCAAATTATTCGCTCAATACGATGAAGACACAATTATCAGACTCCTGCATGGCAATTTGCTGGGAGCTATGCTGCTGGATCACCGTTTGCTGCCAGGCATGATAGAGCGGCGCTGGGGCAGAATTATACATTTCGGCTTCGGGCATTCGGGTGAAGCTCGCGCTTGGCCGCAAAGAACGGTTTATGCAGCTGCCAAGACAGGACTTGTTTCTTTTACAAAATCACTTGCCGTCGAGGTAGCACCATATGGCATAACGGTTAATCTTATCGGTCCTGGAGATATTAGAGGCGATAATAAAGAAAAGTCGATTGCTGAGGCAGTACATATGATCGATCCGGAATCGCCGCTTGGAAGGCCTGGTACGGGCGAGGATGTTGCTCGTGTCATTTTATTTTTGTGTGAGGAGAAGTCCAGCTTTTTAACAGGCAATGTCATAGATGTGACCGGCGGCTTCGATCCAATACGCGCAAATATTAAGTCGGTGTAACTATTTTCGTTAAAATAGTGTTTGTCAGGAGACTGTCGATTCGTTGTGGATAAAAGCAACAAGCAATAGAAAGGGGGACCACTGCGATCAAAAATGGGATTCCGACCGCTGTTGTAGTCCAATTTTTATGAATAAGTACCCCTGTAAAGGATAAAATTGGCCTGCAAAGGCGGACGCTGCCGCTTCTCCATTCCCATTATTGCTCTCCGTTACCCTTTTCTTATTGCTTATCAATAGTTGCCCACAATTAATAGATAGTCTCGTCAGCTTCGTTACAATTATTTTTCCAGCCTAGTCTAATAAATGTAAACAAAAAAGCCTTGTCCAAAGCATGTCTTGAATGTATCAAGATACGGCTTCGGACAAGACGAGAAAATGAATAAAATACCTGCAAAACAATGTACGTCCCCTGAATAAAGGACGTACATTGTTTTAGTTAAAATACTTGTACGACTTCAACTACACCTTCTACTTCTTCTAGAAGTGCGCGTTCGATACCGGCTTTAAGAGTGATCGTTGAGCTCGGGCAGCTACCGCAAGCACCCATTAAGCGAAGCTTGATAATGCCGCCTTCAACATCAACAAGCTCAACATCTCCTCCGTCACGCTGTAGGAACGGGCGAAGTTTATCTAGAACATCCAGTACTTCATCATACATCGTGTCTCTTACTTCATTTGACATTGCAATCAACTCCTTTCTACCCTATTATAGTACAATAAGTAATTAAGTTAAAGCTGGTGGAAATAATGTTTAAGCCTTTAATCGAATTTTGTGTCAGCAATATGCATCACGGTACCGAAGAAGTTATGCGCAAGTTCGAGCAGGACGATAATTTTGAGGTTGAAGAGTATGGCTGCCTTGGCAATTGCGGCGAGTGTTACTTGCTTCCCTATGCCCTGGTTGACGGTACAATTGTTACTGCTGAGCATGTTGATGAACTGTACAGCAATATTATAAAGTTTCTTAAGCAGCAGGAAGAAGATCAGGCTGCTTTGGACAAGCTTTTGGACGATATGGAGTAATCCATATCGTCTTTTTTATGATGCGGACACTGATGACCGTTAGCGCTCATTTTTCACCAACTTCCACTTTCTAGCGGACAGAAATATCCGTTAGCGGGAAAAAAGCTAGAAAATTAGACGGAATTTTCTTCTAATGGTCATAAGTGTCCGCATATGCAACAAAAAGACTGCTTTTTGGTTCTAACGGTCATTGATGACCGCACTGCAAATAGCGACACATCGTTTGTTCTTTAAACACGATGACAGCAAGTCAGGTCACCGATAGGTGATTTTGTTCCTTGAAAGCAATGAGCATACGACTGTTTAAATATATTGTTTCCTCAAATCCTAAATAAATATGAACGAATCAAAAAAGATACGACGTTGTTGGTATTGCGGATCAAACTTATAATTTGAAATGTACAATACAACTGAAGCGATACAAGGGGGATTTCGATGAAAAGATCTTGGTGGTCAGCGTGTTTGTCTGTGCTTGTATTAACCAGCCTTTTACTAATGAGTGCATGCGGCGAAAGCGGTGGCGCGGTAAATCAATCGGGTGGAAATAACGGAGAAAATAAAGGTGCGGGCGAGACTTCGAAGGAGCCTGCGAAAAAAGGCGAGCAGGTAGTCATTCGCCATACGATGTATGACACTGAATTTACAAGTGAATTGGTAGCTGAGTTCGAGAAGACTCACCCGCATATTAAAGTCGAGCTTGTTTCAGCGGATTACAATAAATTGATGGCGATGATGGCGGCAGGCAACGGTCCTGATATTATCCGCACCAATTCAGTGACGGAGCTGCCGGGCTTCGTGCTAAAAGGAATGGCACTTGATCTGACTGAAAATTTTAATTCGAGCAAGGTGTTTGATACGGAAGATTTTCTTCCAGTAGTTAATCAGTTCAAGTACGATGCAGCATCCGGCAAGCATGGCGAAGGAGCGCTTTACGGCTTCCCGAAAGACTGGTCTCCGGACTACACCATTTATTACAACAAAAAAATGTTCGAAGAAGCAGGCGTTCCTTTGCCGAGCAGCACGGAAGCTATGACATGGAAGGAGCTGGCTGAGCTTGCTCAGAAGCTCACTGTAAAAAACGGCAAGAAGACAACCCAATACGGATTGGCTTATTACAACAGTACAATTGCAGCCAATCAGGATTTGTTGAATCTGCAATTGCTTCAGCAGGGCAGCAGCATGTTCAACGCGGATTTTAGCCAGGCGGAGCTGGACAAGCCGGCAACGAAGGACCTGCTTCATTTCTGGGTAGAGACTGCGAAGTCCGGTATTGGCCCTAGCCCCTTGCAGCAGGAAACAGACTGGGGCGGCCAATTGTTCGTGGATAACAAAGCAGCCATTATTATTGCAGGCTATTGGTTCTCCGGCTTCTTGAAAACAAATGAATTGACGAAGGACCGCTTGGATGACTTCGGCGTTGCTCCGGCTCCTGTTGTGGAAGGCGGCAAACGTATTTCACCAACAGGTGCAGGTACAGGCGCAATTATTTACAAAAATACGAAGCATCCGAAAGAAGCTTGGGAAGTGTTTGAATGGTTCTTCGGCGCAGATCCGGCTGTAGAACGCGCGAAAGCGGGTTACGGCTTGCCGGGCACTAAAACATTGACAGAATTGCTGCCTCAGGAATCCGCATTCGACAAAATGAACTATGACTTTATTCAGAATGAGCTCGAATATACGGATGGCAGCTTGCCTTATAACCCTTATTTGAACTATCAAGCCGTTAACTCCATCATTGATAAATATTTCACGCCTGTTTATTTCGACAAGGATACGGTAGACGGAGCTGTTCAAAAAATGACAGAGGAGCTGAATACGCTCATCACTGAAGGCAAGCAGTTGGTCAGCCCATAAGAGAATCGTAGAAGGGTTGCCGGAAGCACTGCTCCGGCAGCCCTATTTATTTAATTGGAAGCAAGGAGGGCTTTTGATGAGCAAACAGGCCATACACGAAACAAGCACTGCCTTCCAGAAAAAACGAAGCAGGTTTGGCGGAAGAAGCTTTAAAGAGGCTGTAGAGTTTTATTTGTTTATATCGCCGTGGTTTATCGTATTTATTGTTCTCGGATTAATTCCGCTGCTATACGGTCTATATTTGAGCTTTACCAACTATGCGGGCTTTAATATGGACCGCTTGGTATTTGTCGGCCTTGACAATTACCGCAAAGTTTTTACGGATAATGATGCGATGTATTCGCTCGGCAGAACATTGTTTTTTACTGTGATTATGGTGCCGTCCAGTATTATATTAGGCTTTTTATTAGCTGTTCTTTTGAATCAGAACATAAAGCGTATCGGCATTTACCGTACGTTGTTTTTTATTCCTTCGATTATTCCGGTGGTCGCAGTGGGTACGATGTGGCGCTCTTTGTTTGTCGATGACGGCATAGTGAATAATTTGCTGGAAGCTTTAGGCATGGAAACAGTAGCTTGGCTTGGATATGATTATGCGATATATCCGCTTATTATTATGCTTCTTTGGGGCGTTGGCGGGGGCATTCTTATTTATCTGGCAGGATTGAAAGGGGTGTCCAAGGATCTGTATGAAGCAGCGGCGATCGACGGCGCGACAAGTGTGCAGCGCTTTGCCAAAATCACCATACCGCTTGTGACGCCGGTACTGTTCTTCCAATTTATTATGAGCATCATTAGCTCGCTGCAAATTTTTGTGCAGCCGATTTTGCTGGCTGCTAATTCCAACAGTTTGCTTTCAACGCCGCTTCGGCCTAACTATGTTTATGCCGTTCACGCCTTTCAGCAAATATTTGCATACGGCCGGTTTGGCTATGGACTTGCGCTTCTATGGGTGTTATTTGTTATGATTCTTATTTTGACCGTTGTCGTATTTTCGACAAGCAAGCTGTGGGTATTTTATGAAGTAGATCAGGAGGGCAGATAGGATGGTAAATGCAGGAATGAAAAATATGCCTTTCCGGATAGCGGTTTATGCCTTGCTCATCATCTTGTCTGTCCTGTTTGTGATGCCTTTATATTGGCTGATTACAAATTCACTGCAGCAGGTAGGGGCAGCATCAACATTTTTGCCGTCGGGCTTGCGTTTTATTAACTACAAATATGCGCTTACGTTTATCGACTATTGGGGCTATGCGAAAAACTCCATTATTATTACAGCTCTTTCTGTCATAATTCCAACAGTAACAAGCGCGTTTGTCGGCTATGGCTTCGCCAGATTAAGGGGACCGGGCAAAAATCTGCTGTTTTTGCTTATGCTCTCCACGATGATGCTGCCAGGTATCGTTACTCAAATTCCAACGTATGTTATTTTCTTTAAGATTGGACTTATTAATACGTTTTGGCCATGGTTTTTCTGGGGGCTTGGAGGCAGCGCGTTCAGCATTTTCTTATACCGCCAGTTTTTTGCGGGCTTTCCGCGTGATTTGGAGGAAGCGGCCAGAATTGACGGTTGTACGACGTTCCGCATTTTCTGGAATATTTTCCTTCCTATCTCCTTGCCTGTAGTGGCGACGGTGTCGATTCTATCGTTCAACGGCGCATGGGGGAACGATTATATTACACCTTTTATGTTCCTGCAGGATGATAAATATCCGCTTGCAACGGCATTGTTCTCGATCGGTTATGTATTTCCGGGACAAAAGGATATTACGATGACACAGGTGCAAAGCGCAGGCTTAGTCTTGTTCGTGCTGCCTATTATTGCAGTCTTCTTTATTGGTCAGCGGTATTTGGTAGAGGGTGTAGTAGCTTCTGCTGTGAAAGGTTAAGGACGTATACAGCTAGCAATGGAATTGACGGCTGAAGAGGAGTGAAGTTTATGGAAAACAAGAAGCGACAAAAGCCCCATCTAAAAGTCCGCAGCAAAAGCGCGGTCTTTTGGCTGCTGCTGGCTGTCCTGCTTGCAGGCATGCTTTCAGCTTGCTCCCAGTCAAGCGTTAAGGAGCAAGGGCTTGCTTTGCCGCCTGAGCTGAAGGAGGAGCTGCCGGTTAACGTGTATAAGGCGCCTGAGGATTTGCCCGTCAATTACCGGTCCTATGATTTTAAAGTTCTCGCTGGCGAGGAAGAGATCGATTTGTATAACGGAGGCGCCAATAGCTGGAATGAGCAGGTTTCCTACGGCTATTTTGACATGCCGGGCCGCAGCAAAATTTCTATTACTCCCAATTTTTCTTTTGATAGCTTTGAAATTGTTCCAAGGTCGTTAGGCATAAAAGGTGAACGCCAAGGGGATGCCATTAGCTTTGAATTAAGCAGGCAGGTACCTGTTTCGCTTGTTCTTGATGGCAATTATAAGGGCAAGGTGCTGCATTTGTTTGCACAGACACTGGAGACGGATATACCGGACAAGAATGATCCGAATGTCATTTTTTTTGAGCCGGGCTTTCATGATCTGGGGGATTACGGCGAACCTCCGCTTATGCTGCAATCGAACCAAACGCTCTATATTAGCGGGGGTGCTGTAGTGCGGGGCAGAGTGCGCGCGGATAACGCCAATAATATTACAATCCGGGGCAGAGGCATATTGCTTAATGATTACCGCTCGAATGACGAATATGACGATATCGCACTGACTCTGGGCTATGTATCCGATTCGTCAGTAAGAGATATTATAGTGAACCGAGATGCCGCCAGCTGGACGGCAGCTATGCATGGGAGCAGCGATATTAGGGTGACGAACTATAAAGCGGTCAGTCCGCGCTTCGCAAGCAGCGACGGCTTCAACATTAACAGCAGCCATGACATTGTGTTTGACGGGGCGTTTATACACTCCGCCGACGATGCAGTTGCAATAAAGGGGCTTTCTCATGAGGAGCCGAAGGATGCGCTTCCTATCTACAATATCACGTACAAAAACGCACAGCTGTGGGCAGATGCCAATAATGCGATCGGCATAGGGGCGGAAACCGTTGCGCCATACTTCAAAAACATTACATTCAGCAATATTGATATTTTGCATAATTATGATGACCGCGACCACCCTGATGTATTGCCTGACCGTTCTGCTATTAATATATTTGCGCTGCAAGGAACGGAATTCAGCGGGATAACGTTTGAAAATATCCGGGTTGAAAAGGCGAAGCGCTTCATTAATATTCAGATGGCGGAAACGTTTTATTTCGGCGCGCTGCAAGGCAACTGGGCTTGGCCCGGCTCGATCAGCGGCATTACGTATAAAAATATTGAATCCTATTCGGACGGCTCCAATGAAATTAAGCTGGAGGGCTGGAGCAACGAGCGGCTTATCTCGGATATCAATTTTGAAAATATAAAGGTGAACGGCAAAAAGCTGAAGAAGGACGATCCGTTGTTTACAGTCAACGAATATGTCAAAGACATTAAAGTAAAGTAGGAGGTCTTAGCATGCTGGAACAAGACATGATGAAGCTTGGCGATATACACATTCGCGATCCGTTTGTATATGCCGATGAGCAAGCAGGCTTTTATTATATGTACGGTACGATAGGTGCGACTGCTTGGGGAGGCGCTGCTGTTGGCTTTGATGGTTACCGCAGCCGTGATTTGCATAATTGGGAAGGGCCCTTTCCTGTATTCCGCGCTCCTGAAGGCTTTTGGGCGGATCATCATTTCTGGGCGCCGGAGGTGCATGATTATGAGGGCAGTTATTATATGCTAGCCAGCTTTAAAGCAGAGGATAAACACCGGGGCACTCAGATTTTAAAAGCGGATAATCCGCTTGGACCGTTTATGCCTATGGGAAAAGGTCCAGTTACGCCTGCGGATTGGGAATGCCTTGACGGCACGCTGTACACGGATGAGCATGGAGCGCCTTGGATTGTATTTTGCCATGAATGGACACAGGTGAAAAACGGCGAGATGTGCGCTATGCAGCTAGAAGCGGATTTGTCAAAGGCGAAAGGTGAACCGCTTGTCTTGTTCCGGGCAGCCGATGCGCATTGGCCTGTCGAGGAAGAAGGTTTCGGTAATTTTGTAACAGACGGGCCATTTCTCTACCGCGCGCCTGACGGTGAGCTGCTCATGATTTGGTCGAGCCATGGCAAGGACGGCTATGCGATCGGAATGGCCCGTTCAGAGAGCGGTGGCATTGAAGGGCCATGGGTACAGGAACGGGAGCAGCTGTTTGAGAAGAACGGAGGGCACGGCATGCTGTTCCGTTCCTTTGAAGGGCAATTGCTCGTTTCCTTGCATGTACCGAATACACATCCTTTTGAGCGCCCGGCCTTTTTCAAAGCAGGCTATCAGGATGGCCGTTTAATGCTGCTTCCTTAATAACGGCAGAGTCATAGAAACGCAGAGGAGAGAAAGTATGGAAACAGAATTTGTAGATAGTAACGGAACTTTTGTGAAAATAGACCATGCGCCCAAAGAGATTGGATACGCCGCAAATGAAGAAAGATTGCAAAAGCAAGGCGAAGATGCCTTTGCGCCTGATCCGGACGGCCTTGTTCTGTCCCGGGATTGGGAGCTGTATGTGGAAGGCCGTGCAGTACCTGTATATGCCGCGCCGATAACGAATGGAGGTCCTCTTTCCTTTGCTTCCTTAAGCTTTGCCGGCGAGCCGGGAATGATTAAGCTGATTGCCAAGAGGAAAACCAGGACGGAGTCTGCTATTATCCGCCCGCTTTCCTTAGGGATAGAAGCGGAGCTTGCCGGCAATGAGATTCATATTCCGGTCGACAGGCCTGCAAAAATGATCGTAGAGACGAACGGAAATACAGAGCGTCCTTTATTTATTACCCTGCATGCCAAGGAGGAGGGCGCTGCCGATCAGGCTGACAGAAGGGTGAAGTACTATGGCCCGGGCCTTCATAAAGTAAGCTCGCTTGAGTTGCAAACCGGCGAGTCCGTGTATATTGCCGGCGGGGCAGTGCTGCAGCTGTTTGTGCCGGAGGATGAAACGCCTGTTATTACAAGCGACTGGGCCAAAAAGCCGAATTACGTTGACTTTATTACAGCGAATGACGCTGAGAATATACGAATTCATGGAAGAGGCATTATAGACATGTCTATGCTGGACTGGCATGCGCGCAAAGCGGTGCTGCTGACCGGCTGCCGCAAGGCGTCGATTGAAGGGCTGACGATCGTTGGAACCTCGCATTGGACGATACATATGTCAAATTGTGTCGATTCTTCTATTGCCGATCTGACGCTAATCGGTTATCGTGAAAACAGTGATGGAATTGATATTGTAAACAGCGAGCGGATTCGAGTGAGCAATTGCTTCATCCGTACAGGCGATGACGCTGTTGCCGTCAAGGCGATGGATGCGCCTCCGGCGCTTGGCGGACGCGATATTCATGTATCTGATTGTACCGTATGGAACGATAAGGTGCGCTGCTTTGGAATTGCCGGAGAGACAAGAACGGATATTTTCGATGTTACTTTTGAAAACTGCGATATCGTGCACAGCACTGCAGTGTGGACGGAAGAGGTCGGCTCGCTGTGTATCGTTGTCGGTGACCGCGGGACGATCTCGAATATCCGCTTTGAAAATATAAGAATTGAAGAAGAGCGGCAGCATGCGATGATTTGCCTTATTTTTAAGGACCGCTGGTCTGTCGATCAAGAGCCGGGAAAAATTAAAAATATTACATTCTGCAATATTGCCATTCCAGAAGGTGTGTCGTCTTTATTTCAAGGGTCTGACGCCTCTCATATGGTTGAGGGCATCCATATTGAAGGTCTTGTTATTGGCGGCAGGCAGGCTAAGAGGCTGGAGGACGTGCCGCTTAAAGTAAATGAGTTCGTGAAGGATTTGACTGTTTCCTGATATAAGCATACATCAAGAGCAAGGCAAACAAGAAAGGAAGATAGTCTATGACTGGCAACCGATACAAACTGATGATCGTGGATGATGAGTATGAAATAAGGCAAGGCCTGCGCAGCTTTGACTATTCCTCCTACCATATTGATGTTGTTGCAGATTGCGAGAATGGCTTGTTTGCCTTGCAGGCGATGATGAATGAGCAAATCGACTTGCTGGTGACGGATATTCGCATGCCGCTTATGGACGGTCTGGAGCTGGCAGAGAAGGTCGCTGGCCGCTATCCCCATATGAAGGTTATTATTTTGTCCGGCTATGACGACTTTGAATATGCGCGAACTTGCATGAAGCATGGCGCGCTTGATTATTTGCTAAAGCCGCTTGATTTCGGGGATTATGGAAAAATATTGGCTCGCGCGGTGCAACTGATTGAGCAGGAGCGGGCGCATGAGCTGCAGCGGGCGGCCTGGGAGCGCAAAGCGAAGCTGTCGGTGCAGCATTTGCGGCAGCGCTTCTTGCGTGATTTGCTGCTTGCCGAAATGAAAGAGGAAGCCTTCGAGCTGGAAAGCAGCGCTGCGGAAATCATGCTGGAGGAGCACAGCGAATATGTGGTGTGCTTGCTGCGCTTCTCGGAATATCCCAACCGGCCGAAAGGGGTCGGAGATAAGGATTGGAGCCTTATTTTATTTACATTGGACAATTTAATGCAGGATTTATGGGATAAGGGATATCATTATGTCGATGCGGACGGACAATGCGCACTTATCTGGACAGATCGTGCAGCGATAGCCGGATATAAGGAAAAGCCGGAATCGCTTGCTGTGGAGCTTGAGCAGCTTATCCAGCGGCTGAAGCAATTCCGAGGCTTGTTTAAATCAAAGCTGATCTACTCGATTGGAACGGTTGTACAGCAGCCGAATCAAATTTGCTGCTCTTATCAAGCAGCAGCGGCGCTTTTTCGGCAGGAGGATTCAAACAACGGAGCTGCGCCGCTTATTTCTGCGGCTGAAACGGGAGAAGCATTGCGCCATACGGAGCAGATCAACGGACACCGGCTTATTCAAGAAGCCAAGCAGTATATAGAGCAAAATTATGACCGGACGATTACACTGGACGATGTAGCCCAGTATGTGCATTTGAATGCCAGCTATTTGAGTTTTTTGTTCAAGGAGCTGACAGGCCAAAAATATATTGACTATATTACCTCGTTCCGAATCGAAAAGGCAAAGAGCTTGCTGAAGCATACGAACCATAAGGTGCATGAAGTTGGAGAAATGGTAGGCTACGAGAATCCAAGGTATTTTACGTTAGTCTTTAAAAAATATGCCAAGCTCTCGCCGATTGAATACCGCAATGCCGCTTATGCGGGAGAAGTGCTATGAAGTTCCGTTATCACCGCAATATGCTAATTAGCGTAGCACTCTTGCTTACGCTATTTTCCGAGATCGCCATATTCGGAATCGGCTACTGGAATATCAATGACACGGGCTCCGAAATAAGAAGGGCATCCGAACAAAATATCGCCAGCCATATTGAAAGCCAGATGATTTCGAAGCTGAATGAAATGAATTCATTAGCGCTGCAGCTGGAGCAGAATGATTTCATATTGTATGCCCGCTCTTTCTACAGCCTGCGTCCACCGGAAGAAGAGCTGGCTGCGCGTCAGGAGCTATTGACGCGTTTGGAGCAGCTGCATCTGTCACCGGAATCCGTGGAACGCATTTATTTTATTGGCGATAATGCCAATCAGAAAAATTTCGGAAAAATAATCAAGACAAGCGAATGGGTCGAAGACAGCCAAATACCGTGGATAGAGGATTTGCAGGATGCCGGCCTGTTAAATTTGTTAACCCGTTATTACGGAATGCCAGCCTATATTCCTAAAGGGATGCTCTCCGATGTGCTGGAGGAGAAGAGAGGCTTGCTGCCGCAGGAGACCTGGGACCGTTTAAGCCTTTTTGCCTCCAGCATTGAAGGTCATTTGATTATTAATAACGGGATTAATCCGCTTAATGTACTCTCGGTAATCGTATTTGACGAGCGCATTCTTACAGCCGAGCTGCCTTCCTCCCAAATATGGAGCGGTTATGCGGGGATTTTGGATGAGAACCAGCAAATTCTATGGACGAATGTGCATGACCGGGCAGCGATGGAAAAGGCGGCCAAACTTGCCGCTTCCGGGGAAACAGAATGGGAGCAGCAACTGGACAGCCGCTATTATGTCAGAACGGTTCCCGTTCCTCCTTACGGTATACGCGTAATTACCTTTGAGCAGCTGCAATATGATTCGCTTTGGAAGTGGAGCAATACCTATACGTATATTATCTTTTTGGCCTGCAGCCTGCTGCTTAGCTTTGTAATCGCGTATAAGTTGGCAAATTCGGTGATGTATCCCTATCAGGCCTTGGCCAGAGCAGTATGGAAAAAGGGGAATGACCTTGATTTTAAGAGCATTCCGGAGCAGCATTTTTCGCGTGGTTGGCTGTCAAAGATGACCATTCGCAAAAAAATGCTCGTTATGCTGCTGTCATCTGTGCTTGTACCCGTGCTGCTGGCCATTAGCATGTACGTCTTTTTAATGTACAGCTATGTGTTTGACAAAGCGGTAGACTTGTCTGTTGAGTCTTCAGATCACTTAGTCGCGGAGCTGCGAAGCCGCATGGAGCGGTACGAAAATTTAACGAACCGTTTGTCGACGGACAGCAGACTGACGAATTTGACCTCTCCGTTTTTATTCAGAGGAAATATGGATGATTTCACAGTCGCAAGCTATCCAGGGCTAAGCGATATTTCCTATTTTGTTATCTATGATGTGAGCGGGGTGGCCAAATATTCCTCGGTCTTTAATAACAACCGTACCTTGTTTAAGCTTCGCACATACGAGAAAAATGTGCTGGAACAGCTGGGTACAGAGGAAATGATCTGGATGACGGGGCAAAAGGATGTATACGGCCATCCGGCCATGATGCTTGTTAAAAAGCTGCAGGTGGCCTCCGGTGCGGCAGGCAAGCCGACAACAGCCTTTTTGCAGGTTGTATTAAAGGAGGAAGCCTTCTCGTACGCAACGACAGATCGCAAGCAAAGCTTTGTTATTCTGGATGAAGCGGGTGAACTGATTTACTCTCACCTTACATCCAAAGCCTTTCAAGAAGCGGCGGTTAGCAACTGGAGCGTTCCGGTCAAAAAAGAGCTGGATGTTCAAATTCAGCAGGTAGAGGGCAGCAATCAGGTTGTTATTCAGCGAGAGCTGGAGAAGACAGGCTGGTATACGAATATTTTTATGACGATCGACGATATTTATTTGAAGATTCAATCTATGTTTTACCGGTTCGGCGTTCTGCTCGTAATTATTATTATGATTATTATGGTTGCGATGTGGCAAATCGCGTATTTGCTCGTTAAACCGATTGAACGATTGAAGCAGGCTATTGAGAATGAGGAACCGCTGCTGGTACAAAGGATGGACAGGGGCGCAGAGCAGCCGCGCGATGAAATCGGCCAGCTTGTAGTCAGCTTTAATCAGATGCTGAAGCAAATCCATGAGCTGATGCAGGAAAATGTGGATAAAGAAATTCGCGAGAAGAAGCTCGTTACCTCGAGAATGAAGGCCGAGCTGGGCATGCTGCAGCAGCAAATTAATCCTCATTTTTTGTATAACACGCTTGAAGCCATCAATATGAGGGCTCACCAGTACGGAGCGGCAGAAGTAAGCACGATGGTAAAGTCGCTAGCCAAAATATTCCGTTTCACGATCAATACGGGCAGCGAGGTTGTTGCATTATCTGACGAGCTGGAGCATGCTCGCAACTATTTGACGATTCAGGAGCTGCGCTTCCAGAACAAGTTTACAGTTCGGTGGGAGCTGGATGAAAGCGCGATGAAGCTTTCCGTTTTAAAGTTTATTCTGCAGCCAATCATTGAAAATGCGCTGCAGCATGGAATAGAAGATTTGTACGGCGAAGGGGAGCTGCTTATTCGTACAGAGCTGTCTGGTCATCTGTTAAAGCTTACGGTACAAGACAACGGTATTGGCATGGGTGAAGAAGAGCTGGAGCGGGTGAGACAGTCGCTGACGATTGAAACGGAGAAATCCGCAGAGCAGCGGGCCTGGATGAGATCGGCTGCCAGTTATTCCAGCGGTGTAGGGCTTATTAATGTATACCAGCGATTGCGCTTGTATTATGGCGAGCAATTGGAGCTTGTGATTGAGAGCGAGGAATTCCAAGGCACAACGGTCACGATTGTGCTTCCGGTACATCAAAAGCTGGAGGAAAGCTGAGCTGAGGAATAGCGGCAGAACGGTGAGAAATGAAGTGCAGCATTGGAGCAAGAAGCTTGCGCCGATCGATCTTCAACCATTGGACAAATTAAAGACTGCTTTACAGCCTTTTGCAGGCTGTAAAGCAGTCTTTTTAGTTTTATTAGCTTGCATTTTAACGTATTATGTCGTTATAAAGGAGTGGCAGCTAATTGTAAGCATCCAAACTTGATCGCAGTGCCCGTTCTTTACTTATACCTGTTGTTTCCGAATTAGCCCTTATGTCGCTTCGAATTCCAAAGCACGCCGCTTTTAATCAATCTAGGCACACGTCCTAATATAGGCGTATTGCCCATCAAGCCAAAGCCGCTTTTTTTGCCTAGAGAGCCAAGAACGCCTTTAAGCTTTATCGTGCCTAACTTTGGATTACGGTTATTCCACATGGCATGCAGCACTTCTGCGATTTGTTTGCCCTGAGCGCCAGCAGCTTGCCCGCTAGGGGAATAAGGAAGCGCAGCGCAATCGCCGACAACAAATATGTTAGTGTATTGAGGGAGCTGATGATACTCGTTAATAATAAGACGGCCTATCGTATCCTTTGGCAAATTCATATGCTGCACCAGCGCAACGGGCTGGATACCCGCTGTCCACACTGTCACATCCGTGTATATAGGCTCAGGCGAGTTGGCATCGCTCAGCTGTCCTTCCTCAAGACGAAACAGATTGGTGTTGCCCCGCATCTCGATATGATGCTCGGTAAACCAATCCATAACAAAGGTTTGCAGCTTGCCTGGGAATGCGCCCAGAGGCTTAGGACCGCGGTCAATAAGCCTGATGTTAAGGTCTGGCCGGCTTTCTCTAAGCTCAGCAGCTACTTCAACCCCGCTAAGTCCTCCGCCAATTATGGAAACCTGACCGTAGGGCTTTACATCATTAAGAAGAGCGTAGGTTCTTCTCGCTCCTGAGAAGGTTTGAATGCTCGTTGAGAATTGTTCGGCTCCTTCAATGCCATGATACTTATCTGTGCAGCCAAGCCCGATAACGAGCCAGTCATAATGCATTTCTTCCGCGTTTTGCATATGAACGATTTGCTTTTCCATATCAATCGACATAACTTCGCCATAACAAAAGGAAACCTGCGGGTGAACCGGAAATTGTACGCGAAGCTCCAAGTCCGATACCGTGCCTGCGGCCAGCGCGTAAAATTCAGTTTTAAGCCCTTGGAATGGCATGCGATCAATAAGGGTGACGGAAACATCAGCGGGCAAGTGCTTTTCTATCAGCTCGTTAATTACCGCAAGACCGCCATAGCCTCCGCCTAATACAATTAATTTTTTCATCTTTATAGCCCCATTAATTTTTATAATAAATGTAGCATTAACCTTCACGCAGTCAATTAGTCAGAAAATGTGCAAGTCAGATATTAAAATACTGCTAAACTATTCGTAAACTTTAATTTCGTTATAGAAAGTATCGCGTTCTACAGGAATACGTCCTGCTCCTTTAATTAGCCAAATCAAGTCCTCGCGTGTAATGCCTTCAGGCGTTAGCGCACCGGCCGCATGGCTGATTTTTTCCTTCACAATCGTGCCGTGCGCATCGGAAGCTCCCATCGTAAGCGCAACCTGGGTGAGCTGTACGCCAATGTTAATAAAGTAAGCCTTAATATGCTGGAAATTATCGAGCATCAAACGGCTGATGGCAATAGTTTTCAAATCCTCAAACGCTGAATTGCGTCGGCGAATGCCTGCTCTCGGATTTATCGGCTGCATTGATAATGGAATGAATACAAGGAAGCCATTCGTATCGTCCTGCAGATCTCTTATGTGCAGCATATGGCGAATACGATCCTCTTTGGATTCGATAGAGCCATACAGCATCGTCGTATGCGTACGCAGGCCCAGCTCGTGAGCTGTTCGGTGCACATTAAGATAGGCGGTTACATCGGCTTTATCTACACGCATTTTTTTACGGTAGTGATCTGACAGTATTTCTGCGCCGCCGCCAGTCAAAGATTGCAAGCCGGCTTTCATCAGCTCCTGCAGCACCTCTTTGTAAGATAGACCGCTTATGCGCGAGAAGAAATCAATCTCAGCCGCTGTATAAGCCTTGAGCGTTACATCAGGATAGCGGTCCTTGAGCGCTTGCAGGGAATCAACATAGTATTGGAATGGCACATGCTGATTATGCCCGCCGACAATGTGAAACTCGCGTACGCCCGGATGATAATGCTGCTCTATGTATTCAATCATCTGCTCGCCGCTAAGCGTGTAGGCCCCTTCATCGCCTTCATCTTTTCTAAAATTGCAAAAAGCGCAGCGGGATTCGCATACGTTAGTAAAATAAAGGCTCATATTTTCGATAAAATAAACTTTCTTACCGTTTTTCTTTATCGCAACTTCATTGGCAAGCTGGCCAATAGTAAGCAGATCGTCTGATTCATAAAGAAATTTTCCATCCTCAAGGGTAAGCCTTTCGTTATTGCGGACTTTCTCAGCAATATACTGCATTTGGGATGATGAATTTGGAACAATAATATTCATAGTAAGGACCTCCACATTCATTTGCTTGTGAAAAAAATAACATAATAGAACGACAAGTTAACTAATTTGATTATAAACCTCTACCGAAGCAGGAGCAATATGAAAAGTGAGAGAAGGCATTTGAAAACATTGGGTAGTGCATAAAAGGGCTATGTCTTGAGCATGCTATTTATTTGCAGTATACTATAGAGAAGTAAGTGAATTATTTACTTTCATTTTATATATATGGAGGGATGTACAATGATCACGATTAGTGAGCTGGCATCTGAAAAAATAAAAGAAATGCTTGAGCAAGAAGAGATTCCAAACCTGTTCTTGAGACTTGGCGTAAAGGAAGGCGGCTGCAGCGGTTTTTCTTACGGCATGGGTTTCGATGATGAATTGACGGAAGATGACGAGGCATTAGAGCTTAGCGGCATTAAAGTCGTAATGGACAACGATAGCAAAAAATATCTTAACGGATTGCAGATTGATTTCAAGGAGACCGCAATGGGCGGGGGCTTCACGATAGAAAACCCTAATGCGTCCGTAACTTGCGGCTGCGGTTCCAGCTTTAGAACAGCAGCTGCTGCAGGCAAGCCAGATAGCGACTGCTAATATTGAATAACCAGCTGTCATGAAAGATGACGGCCAAACAAATAAAAGGATGGTCTAAGCGAGTTTGGCAAGCTTGACCATCCTTTTATTTGTTTTTTTAATTATAAGACTTTATAAGTTTTCACTATAAAATTGTTCTTATCATTCGTCGGTAAACGCACCTGTTCAAAGGACATCAGAGCCGTTTATCCTTACATTCCTATATCAATGTGAAGGTTATCTTTTAATTGTGCACGTACAATACTTTCAGCACGCTCCATCTGTGCTTTAGTGGGCGGATCTACATCGTTTAACGTGTATTCCAGTCCTAACTGATCCCATTTGTATTTTCCCATTATGTGATAGGGAAGCAGCTCAAGCTTTTTAACATTTCCAAGGCATTCCATAAATTGCCCGAGCTTTATTAAGTCCTCTTCATGATCCGTTACGCCGGGAATAACGACATGTCTTATCCATACATACTGCTGCCGGTCAGCTAAATATCGGGCAAAGCCAAGTATCCGCTTATTGGATTGCGTAGTTAGAGCTTGATGCTTAAGCTCATCAATCATTTTCAAATCCAGCATAATCAGATCAGCTGCATCAAAAAGGCCTGTTTCGTCAGCATGATGCGGTTCGCAGAAGCCGGATGAATCAAGCGCGGTATGCAGACCCCATTCCTGCTTAATCGCTCGGAACAAGGCTGCAACAAAAGGCGCTTGCAAGGTAGGCTCTCCGCCTGATACAGTAACTCCGCCGTTGGATCGCTTATAGTAATTTATATAAGGCCTGATTTCCTCTAAAACCTCTGCTACAGTCATTACTTTGCCCGTTGTTGTATCCCAGGTGTCTGGATTATGGCAAAATCTGCAGCGAAGCGCACAGCCTTGCAGAAACAGGACGAATCGAATGCCTGGGCCATCCACCGTTCCAAAGGTTTCTATGGAGTGGATACGTCCTGTTACTTGCAGGTCAGATTGCGGTGGGGTGGCCATTCTCATGCGCCTTCATCCTTTCGTTAATAGGATTAAGATCCTCCCTCCCGGGAAGGGAGGGAGTTTTATTGCATTGTTGATGATCTACATCTCGCCATGGAAGGTACGGCTAATGACTTCAAGCTGTTGTTCTTTTGTAAGTTTAATAAAGTTAACCGCATAGCCGGATACGCGAACGGTCAGCTGTGGATATTGCTCAGGATGCTCCATCGCATCCAGCAGTGTCGCGCGGTCAAATACGTTGACATTCAGGTGATGCGCAGATTGCGACATATAGCCGTCAAGCAGCGCGGCAAGATTGCTTACCTGTGCTTCATTGTCTTTGCCGAGCGCCTTTCCAACGATTGAGAATGTGTTGGAAATTCCATCAAGCGAATGCTCATATGGAAGCTTCGCTACGCTTGATAACGAGGCTAGAGCGCCTTTGCGGTCGCGGCCGTGCATAGGATTGGCGCCTGGCGCGAACGGTTCGCCTGCTTTGCGTCCATCCGGTGTAGTGCCTGTTTTCTTGCCATAAACGACATTGGATGTAATCGTTAGTACAGATTGAGTTGGAATGGCATCCCGGTATGGCTTATGCTTTTGCAGCTTGCTCATAAAGTTTTCTACCAGTTGTACTGCAATTTGGTCGACAAGATCATCGTTGTTGCCGTATTGAGGGAAATCACCTTCGATTTCAAAATCGATAGCGATGCCTGCCTCGCTGCGTACTGGTTTAACCTTAGCGTACTTTATAGCACTCAAGCTGTCTGCTACAACAGATAGGCCTGCAATGCCGCATGCCATCGTGCGTATAATCTCGCGGTCATGGAGTGCAAATTCGAGACGCTCGTAGCAATATTTGTCGTGCATATAGTGAATGACATTCAGCGTATTCATATACAGCTCTGCCAGCCATTCCATAACTTGATCGAAGCGCTCCATTACGACATCGTAAGATAACACTTCATCCATAATCGGATCAGATTTAGGTGCGACTTGTACGCCCAGTATTTCATCTACGCCGCCGTTAATCGAGTAGAGCAATGCTTTGGCAAGATTCGCTCTGGCACCGAAAAACTGCATTTGCTTGCCGATTCTCATTGCGGATACACAGCAGGCGATACCGTAATCGTCGCCGAATTGCGGACGCATTATATCATCATTTTCATATTGGATGGAGCTAGTTTCAATAGATACTTTAGCACAATATCGCTTGAAGCCATCCGGCAGGCTTTCAGACCAAAGCACAGTCAGGTTCGGTTCAGGGGCAGGTCCCAAATTATATAGCGTGTGCAGAATACGGAAGGAGCTTTTTGATACTAAAGTTTTTCCATTTTCGGCCATGCCGCCGATTGACTCTGTCACCCAGGTAGGGTCGCCGCTGAACAGCTCATTATAATCAGGAGTGCGCAGGAATTTGACAATTCTAAGCTTCATGACAAAATGGTCAATAATTTCTTGCGCTTCCTGCTCTGTCAGCACACCGGCCTGCAAATCTCTCTCGATATAAATATCAAGGAAGGTAGAGACGCGTCCAAGGCTCATGGCTGCTCCATTTTGTTCCTTGATTGCGCCCAGATAGGCGAAATACAACCATTGAACAGCTTCTCTGGCATTGCCCGCAGGCTTCGAAATATCAAAGTCGTAGCTTGCTGCCATTGTTTTAAGCTCCTGCAGCGAACGGATTTGCTCGGAATGCTCCTCACGCTCGCGGATGACGCTCTCGCTCATAGGAAGCAGGTCGGACAGCTTCATGTCCGCTTTTTTCTGCTCAATCAAGCGATCCACGCCATACAAAGCTACACGGCGGTAGTCGCCAATAATACGGCCGCGGCCGTAAGCATCGGGCAAGCCTGTTATAATTCCGGCTCTGCGCGCAGCTCTCATCTGCGGCGTATAAGCATCGAATACGCCTTGATTATGAGTCTTTCGCAGGTCGGTGAACAAACGGGAAATTTCCTCCGGCAGCTCGAAGCCATATGCCTTACAAGCATCCTCGACCATTCTTACGCCGCCAAACGGCTGTATAGAGCGTTTGAATGGCGCATCTGTTTGTACGCCTACAATTTTCTCCAGCTCTTTATCCAAATAGCCAGGCCCATGAGAAACGATAGAGGAGGGCGTATTTACATCCACATCGAGCACGCCGCCGCGCTGGCGTTCCTTGGCAGTCAGCTCGCTGATAATATCCCATAATCGCTTTGTCGCCTCGGTTGGTCCTGCCAGGAAGCTGTCATCGCCTTCATAAGCAGCGGCATTGCTCACGATAAAGTCGCGCACATCAATATTATCCTGCCATGTCCCTTCCTTAAAGTTCTCCCAATATTCGTTGCGAACAGATTGAATTGTAGTCATGCTGATTTCCTCCATTTCGTAATGTTTATTCTAAAATTCCGTAATAAGCATTGCGGTAAAGCAGAGCCAGCTCTGAAATTAACGGCATGCGAGGATTTGTCGTTGTACATTGATCCTCGAACGCTGCCCCGGCCAGCTTGTCGACAGAAGCGATAAATTCCTCCTCGGCAATACTGGCAGCTTGGAAGCTGTCTGGTATGCCAAGAGATCGGTTAAGCTTGCGTATGGCCTCTATTAAGCTGCTGACTCCTTCTTCGGTAGAACGTGCAGGCAAGCCGAGCATTCTGGCAATATCAGCATAACGCGTATCTGCCTGATAATGATCATAATTGGAGTAGGACTGGAATTTAGTCGGCCGGCTTGCATTATAACGAATAACATATGGCAGCAATATAGCATTGGTACGGCCATGCGAAAGCTTGAAATGAATCCCGAACTTATGAGCTAGGCTATGATTGACACCCAGATACGCATTGGCAAATGCCATTCCAGCTATGGTAGAAGCATTGTGCATTTTTTCGCGTGCGGTTTTATCGCCTGTTGCAAAGGAATGCTCCAAATGCTCAAATACAAGGCTGATCGCTTTCATGGCCAGTCCGTCGGTAAAGTCGCTGGCCATAATCGAAACATAAGCTTCTATTGCATGCGTCAGTACATCCATACCGGCATCAGCTACTGTAATATCAGGCAGGCTGTACGTAAACTCCGGGTCAATTATGGCGATATTCGGCGTCAGCTCATTATCCAGAAGCGGGTACTTCATAACGCCGTCCTGTGTATCGGTTATTGCTGCATAGGAGGTCACCTCCGAGCCGGTGCCTGACGTAGTCGGAATCGCAACCAGCTGTGCTTTTTGTCCAAGCTTAGGATACTTATACACTTTATTTCGGATATCTAAAAATTTCATTTTAGCTGAGTTGAAGTCGGTATCCGGATATTCATAAAACAGCCACATCGCTTTGGCAGCGTCTATCGGTGATCCACCGCCCAAGGCAATAATGCAATCCGGCTGAAATCTGTTCATTATGGCAGCGCCGCGGTGTACGGTTTCAATAGAAGGGTCAGACTCCACATCTGCAATTATTTCAATTTGAACGGGAGTTTTTCTTTTGCGCAAATAATATTCGACCTTATTGACATAACCGAGCTCGACCATGCTTTTGTCCGTTACGATAACGATGCGATGGATGTTAGGTATTTTGCTTAAATACTGGGTAGAGCCCTTCTCAAAATATAGCTTTGGCGGAATTTTAAACCACTGCATATGCACAGCGCGTTCAGAAATTCTTTTAAGATTCAGCAGCTTCACAGAAGACATGCCCGTAGAGGACGAATGCCCGAAGTGGCCGCTGCTGAGTGAAAGATAGGGTAAATTTGTCGTGTAGTAGTCGCCAATTGCTCCAAGCGTAGACGGCGAATTGATAATAATTCGAACCGCCTGCAGCCTGGAGGCGAATGCAGAGATCGTCTCTTGATCATGAGAGTGAATAACCGCTGAATGCGGCGCCCCGCTATAGTTGATTATGCCAGCCGCACGTTCAATGCCCTCTGCGGCGTCCTTTACTTTGTAGCATGCAAGGATGGGGCTTTGCTTCTGGGCAGAAAGCGGATAGTCATCTCCAACGCCTGCCAGCTCTGCTATAAGTATCAGCGTATCCTGAGGGACAGATATACCGGCTTTCTCCGCAATCCAGAGCGCAGATTGGCCTACCATATCATTGAGCAGCTTGGAGTCACGCATAGCGACATACAATTTGGATACCGCCTGTATTTCAGCTTGATTCATAAAATAGCAGCCTAGCGCCGTCATCATATGCTTCATCGTCGGATAAATAGCTTCCTCTATTATGACTGACTGCTCTGAGGCGCTAAGCATGCCGTTATCAAACGTTTTTGACATAATCAGATCTGTAACAGCTTGCTTCAGGTTCGCTGTGCGATCAATGAGGCAAGGCACATTGCCGGGACTTAATCCAAGCGTGGGCTTTCCTGTACGATGAGCTGCCTGGACGGTTGCGTCATCGCCTGACGCTAGTATTAGTGCGATTTCCTTATGTTTAAGAAGCTGGTCGACTGAATGGGACGAGGGCTGCTCCAGCCACTGGATGCAGTGCTTCGGAGCGCCTGCCTGAACCGCCGCCTTGTACAGCTCTTTGGCAGCCTGAGTGCTTGATTTTTCAGCAGCAGGATGAAAGATGAATATAATCGGATTGCGTGTCTTTATGGCAAGCAATGCCTTGAACATCGCTGCCGATGTCGGGTCTGTATATGGGATGATGCCGGCAATAACGCCTACAGGCTCGGCAATAATATTGTAATTCTCGTATTCGTTTGTTTCGATAATACCAACCGTTTTATCTTCTTTCATGCTGTTGCAGACAGACTCTGTAGCGAATAAATTTTTTGTGATTTTATCCTCGTAGATGCCTTTTCCTGTTTCTTCGACAGCCAGCTTGGCAAGCTTCATATGCTGATCGAGCCCAGCAAGCGCCATTTTGTGGACGACCAAATCGACCTGTTCCTGTGAAAGCGACATGAATTGCTCCTGCGCTTGTTTAGCGCGGCTCACAAGGACATCAGTCAATGCGGCTGCGGAACCTGTTGCGAGCACGCTCCAATCCTTGGCGGCCATATGCACTCACTCCTTCTTTGAAATAGGTTCTATCCTTATCCTACTTCAATTAAGCGTTGCTGCATGTGAGATTAATCACGTATGCAAGTTTTTTACTTATGAGGCTTTGAGAGGCTTTAAGAGGCTTTAAGAGGCTTTAAGAGGCTTTGAAAGGCTTTGAAAGAGCTTTGAGTCGGTACTCGTATAATTATCAATACCCAAATTTGTTGGCTGCGCCTATAATAAAAGGGGACTTTATGTAAAAAAATTCGTGGAGGTGAAAGCGAGTATGGAATTTGATGCTGTCATCGGGTCAGAATACCAATTTTTCGCCTACTCTTCATCACATTTTATAATGCTGGGAATTTTTATTTTTCTTATTACATGCTTATATGTAAGCCGCAAATGGTTGAAAGAAGGGCAGAAAAGCAAATATAGCAGAATCGCATTGGCTAGCGTGCTTATTTTATGTGAGTTGACATTAAACTGGTGGTATGTCGATCAAAGCATCTATAGAACGAAAGATACATTACCGCTGGAATTATGCAGCATCTCGCTTTATCTCTGTATCTTTATGCTGCTGTTTAATAATCGTTTTATTTTTCAAATCGCTTATTTCATCGGAATTGGCGGCGCTATTCAAGCTTTGCTGACTCCTGTACTTTTTTACGGGGCACCGCATTTTCGTTTTTACCAGTTTTTTATTGCGCATATGGGAATCATTCTTGCTGTGCTTTATATGGCGTGGGTGGAGGGCTACCGTCCGACATTGAAATCTGTCGGGCTGACGATGGTTTTTTTAAACATCCTGCTTGTTATTGTCCTGCCGATCAATTGGCTGACTGGCGGAAATTATATGTTCTTGGCTCATAAACCGGAGACAGCTTCATTGTTGGATTTTCTTGGTCCGTATCCTTGGTACCTGCTTTCTATGGAAGCTTTTGCTCTTTTCTTTTTTTTATTGCTCTACTTGCCATTTTCCAAGCGCTTCGAACGCATGAAGATAAAGAGAAGAAACTCGCTATAGTTTCGCACCGCGCGCAGCTCCCAGCGTGCGGTGTTTCGATGCATGACGGCGGTCGGTCGACCACCAGGAGGATGCGAAGGTCACTGGGGCGATACGTTGGAAAGCTAAAAATGAAATTTGTAGATTAGTTAGGTTAGTTAGATTAGTTAGATTAGTTAGGTGCGGATGAAGTTTGACTAAAACATTTGTGTTCGAGTTTACCAGTCTATTGGGCGCCCAGACTGCCTAATTCTGCGTTCAAACCAGCGTGCACCGGGTCATCAAAATCTTCATTTGTTCAGGACTAGCTGTATTTTATTAGGCTGTTGAAAACGCATTTTTCTAACGAAGCTCAGGAGACTCAGGAGACTGTCGATTAATTGTGAATAGGGCAATAAATCGAAAGAGATGTTACTACGATCAAGTTTGGGATTCCGGCCGCTGTTGTAGCCCAATTTTTTGATGAAACAACCCCTGTAAAGGATAATATTGGCCTACAAAGGCGGACGCTGCCGCTTCTCCATTCCCAATCTTGCTCTTCGTTCCCCTTTCTTATTGCTTATCAATAGTTGCCCACAATGAATCGACAGTCTCTCTAGCTTCGTTAGATTTAAAATT